>NZ_JAWUEA010000007.1:0-124934 GCF_036663475.1 Rouxiella sp. T17
AGTGAAACGCCGTAGCGCCGATGGTAGTGTGGGGTCTCCCCATGCGAGAGTAGGGAACTGCCAGGCATCAAATCAAGTACGAAACCTCAGCGCAAGCTGGGGTTTTTTGCTATCCGGGGTTTGATGAAATCGCCCTGGAAAAACCAAAAAAGGCCCCCGTCTGACGACCGGGGCCTTTTTTGCTGCTTAAAACCGACGAATCAGGCACGATCCTTCAGCCATTCCGCAATAAATTCACCGATTTCGGCCACGTTGTTGAGATCCAGCAGTGGAATTTGCACGTCCAAAGGGGTGTCTGTAGCGACACCGACAACAAAATCGTCGATTAAACCGGCGAGATCTTTACCGCTCGCCTCACGAAATAGCGCAATTTTCGCGATTTTTTCATGTTTAAAACCTTCCACCAGAATGATATCCAGCGTCGTTTCATCAAATCTATCGGCTAAATAGTGCAGATCCAATACGTCAGAATCCGCTGTTTCAGTCATCAACGCCCAGCGTTTACTGCTGGCGACCATCGTTTGATCCGCGCCCGCCTTGCGTAATTCATAGCTGTCTTTGCCTGGCGTATCGACATCCACCGAGTGATGGCTGTGCTTAATCAGCCCAACGCGAATATTACAGCGACGTAAGTAGGGAATAAGCTGCTTGAGCAGGGTCGTTTTGCCCGTGCCGCTATGAGCAACAATGCCTAAAAGCGGGATCATGCCTTTTCCTCTCGAGATGCCTGCCAACGCGCCACATCGTCGGGCGTGTTGAGATTGGCAAAATTATCTGGATTATCAAAGACCGCGACAGCCGCGTTGCACTTTGCGAAAAACAGCATCACCTTTCTTTCTCCCTTTTCCAAATAGGATTGCAGCTGAGGTATGAGGCTTTTGTTCAGCAAGCATAACGCCGGATGTGGCCGCTGAGGGTCGGCAGCATAAACCGCCGCCGCCTGCCCTTTATTTGCCCACAAACGCTCGACTAAATCATCGGGGAAGCTCGGAACATCGCACGGAACGCAGGCAATCCACGCCGTTTCACTGGCAATAAGCGCCGCCAGCATGCCCGATAATGGGCCCGCAAAATCAGCAATAGTGTCTGCCACGACAGGATAACGCGCGGCGTATCGCTGCTGATTTTGATTACAACTGACCCACACCTTACTCACCTGCGGCTCAAGTTTTATGCCGATATAGGCAAACAGCGGAAGACCGTTTATTTCGACCAGCCCTTTATCCTGCCCCATTCTCGACGAACGCCCTCCCGCCAAAATGACGCCCGTAATCTGATTGCCGATCATGTTATGACTCCCGTCTGGTATCTGAATTTATTCTACGAGTAAAACTCTTTATTTACCGATAAAAAGTGTCAGGCATTACCGCGTTAACTTGCTCTCGATCAGCTTATCGCTTATTTCATTCACACCTTACTGTTCAGCCTTAATTAACCCTGCTAGGTTGAGGGATATTCCAACGTTAAGGTGCCGGCCATGATTGATAATCGTATTAATGAACTGATTGAACTGCTGCATTCTGCGTGGAAAGAGCAACCTGATTTTAGCTTGTTACAATTTTTGCAAAAGGTGGCAACGGAGGCGGGTTTTAAGGAAAGTCTAGAAAATGTGAGTGATGACACCTTGATTTATCAGCTTAAAATGCGCAATAGCATATCAACTGATGAAATTCCGGGATTGAAAAAAGACTATGAAGACGATTTTAAAACGGCAATATTGCGTGCGCGAGGTGTCCTTAAGGATTGATGTAAACTTATGTGAACTTCATGCGACAGGCGAAAAATTGGTGGTACTATTTCAGGCTACCGTTTTGCTTTCTGGCCAATCTGAATGAAGTTATGAATAATTCTGCTTTTAATTTTCAGGCACTGTCTCCAGACCTTATTCTTGATGCGCTGGAAAGTGTAGGCTTGATTGCCGAGTCGGGACTGACCGCGCTCAATAGCTATGAAAATCGGGTCTATCAATTTCTCGATGAAAATCGCCAACGTTACGTGGTGAAATTTTATCGTCCCGAACGTTGGAGCGCCGATCAAATAGAAGAAGAGCACCGCTTTTCTCTTGATCTCGCCAATACTGAAATTCCCGCCGTAGCGCCTGTTTCATTACAGGGTAAAACCCTCCATCACCATCAAGGTTATATGTTTACGCTTTTTCCTAGCGTGGGTGGTCGGCAGTATGAAATAGATAATCTCGATCAACTAGAATGGGTAGGTCGTTTTCTTGGCCGAATTCATCAGGTCGGCGGCGAGAATTTGTTTATACATCGTCCTACCATGAGTTTGCATGAATATCTCACCGAACCTCGCCACGTGTTGGCGCACAGTGAATTAATTCCCGCCAAACAGCGCGACGCTTTCCTGCATGTTCTCGATGCCCTGATTGCCACCATTGGCGAATATTGGCATCACGACTGGTTACCACGGCGTTTACACGGCGACTGTCATCCCGGAAATATCCTTTGGCGTGACGGCCCTATATTCGTTGACCTGGATGACGCGCGTAATGGCCCGGCGGTGCAGGATCTCTGGATGTTATTACACGGTGAACGAAGCGAACAACTTATCCAGCTGGATATTTTACTCGAAGCCTACGGCGAATTTGCCGATTTCGACAGTCGTGAGCTGGCACTTATCGAACCTCTCCGCGCGATGCGAATGGTCTACTATTTAGCCTGGGTTACGCGTCGCTGGCAGGATCCTGCCTTCCCAAATAGTTTCCCGTGGATGAAAGACGAGGATTTCTGGCTGGGTCAGGCAGCGGCATTTAAAGAACAAATTAATAAATTACGGGCGCCTCCTTTACAGTTGATGCCAATGTACTGAGCAACGAAATAAGCCTTATATTATTTAAACGGAGATGGATGAGTTATGAAGAACCTTTTTTCTGCCAGAAAGATAATGCTAGCCCTAGTCGGAATGATATTGGCGTTCAGCGCGTCGGCCGCCCAGTTTTCCGAGGGAACGCAATACACCAAGCTTGATAAGCCATTAGCTAACGAGCCGCAGGTGGTTGAATTCTTCTCGTTTTATTGCCCACACTGCTACGAGTTCGAGCAGGTTTGGCATGTGTCCGATAACGTGCGCAAGAACCTGCCGAAAGATGTGAAATACGTGAAATATCACGTCGAATTCCTGGGTCCATTGGGCAAACAGCTGACTCAGGCATGGGCCGTTGCTATTGCGCTGGGCGTTGAAGATAAAGTCAGCCCGCTGATGTTTGATGCCGTGCAGAAATCACAAACGGTAAAAACGCCGGCTGACATTCGTGACGTCTTTATTAAAGCCGGTATCAGCGGTCAGGATTATGACTCGGCGCTTAATAGCTTCGTCGTGAAATCTCTGGTCGTTCAGGAAGAGAAGGCCGCGGCCGATTTTGGTCTGCAAGGCGTACCTTCCGTTTATGTTAACGGCAAATATCAGGTTAAAAATGACGGCCTGGATACCAGCTCCATGGACGCTTACGTGAAACAATTCTCTGACGTGGTCAATTTCCTGACTACCCAGAAATAAGTCCGTTATACACGCCAGCCTCATGCTGGCGTGTATATTTCCCTTAACTCAATTAATTGCCAATTATCTCTTATCAACCTGTTTGCTTTTTAAGCATTCATCATAAAATCCGCTACACTTTAGTTCAGTTAATAACGACAAAATCAGGCGTCAGTTATTTCTAAATTGAGATAAAAATACCGCGTAAATTATTGCGTGCGATTTTATATCCACAATTGCGATTAAATAAATATGACAGCTTTGCTGACAGGCGCCGAGCGATAACTCAATGATTACCTGCTCTATATCGATCCGTTTTGCTACACGCAATCGTTATCGAGGATCCGGACGTATTTTTACTCACAAAGTTATCCACAGGTTGATCCTGAGATAAAGCTCGCAGGATCAACAGCAAATTTCCTTTCAAGGTTCGCCTTTAACCCCAGCTATGGCATGCTTAGCGGTATGACATGCGAAGAATAAAGAAGAGTTATGGCCCAGATTGCTGAAAACCCCCTGATCCTGGTAGACGGTTCGTCCTACCTTTACCGCGCTTACCACGCTTTCCCACCTCTCACCAACGGTAGCGGAGAGCCTACCGGCGCGATGTACGGCGTGCTGAACATGCTGCGCAGCCTGCTGTTGCAGTATCAGCCAAGCCACGTCGCCGTGGTATTTGACGCCAAAGGTAAAACTTTCCGCGACGAACTGTTTGCCGAATAC
This sequence comes from Rouxiella sp. T17, assembly GCF_036663475.1. NCBI lineage: Bacteria > Pseudomonadati > Pseudomonadota > Gammaproteobacteria > Enterobacterales > Yersiniaceae > Rouxiella > Rouxiella sp. T17. Next base: position 4,216 of record NZ_JAWUEA010000007.1, read on the forward strand.
AAATCGCACCGCCCACCGATGCCCGACGACCTGCGCGCGCAGATTGAGCCGCTGCATCAAATGGTGAAATCCATGGGGCTGCCGCTGCTGGTAGTTGCTGGCGTCGAGGCCGATGACGTGATCGGCACGCTGGCGCTCGAAGCCGAGAAAGCGGGCCACAGCGTGCTGATAAGCACCGGCGATAAAGACATGGCGCAGCTGGTTACGCCTGCTGTGACGCTTATCAACACCATGAATAACGCGATTCTTGGCCCGGACGAAGTCATCACCAAGTACGGCGTGCCGCCCGAGCTGATTATTGACTATCTGGCGCTGATGGGTGACTCCTCGGATAACATTCCAGGCGTGCCGGGCGTTGGCGAAAAAACCGCGCAGGCGCTGTTGCAGGGCATTGGCGGGCTTGACGCGCTGTATAGCGACCTCGACAAGATTTCGACCCTGAGTTTCCGCGGTTCCAAAACCATGGCCGCCAAGCTTGCCGATAACAAAGAGGTCGCTTACCTCTCTTATCAGCTGGCGACTATCAAAACCGACGTGGCGCTAGATATCACCTGCGCCGACCTGACTGTCAGCGAACCCAACGATTCGGAACTCAAAGCGCTGTTTGCCCGCTATGAGTTCAAACGCTGGCTGGCCGATGTCGATCAGGGAGGCTGGTTAAACAGTAAGAAAGGCCCCGCTACGGCGAGCAGGAAAGGTGCCGTACCCGAAGCCGAAAGCAGCGTAACAACCGCTGTAGAACGCGCTCAGCTCCCGCAGGAGGGTTATGTCACCATCCTCGATCAGGAGACGCTCGATCAGTGGCTGGTGTTGCTGAAAAATTCCGAGGTTTTTGCCTTCGATACCGAAACCGACGGTCTGGATACGCTGACCGCCAATCTCGTCGGCCTCTCTTTTGCCATCGAACCGGGCGTGGCGGCTTATCTGCCGGTCGCGCATGATTATCTCGATTCACCGACCCAGCTCGACCGCAATGAAGTGCTGAAACAGCTCAAGCCGCTGCTGGAAGATCCAAAGCAGGCCAAAGTCGGTCAAAACCTCAAGTTTGATCGCGGCGTGCTGCTGAAATATGACATTGAGCTACAGGGTATCAGTTTCGATACCATGATCGAATCCTACGTGCTCGACAGCGTTTCCGGCCGTCACGACATGGACAGCATGGCCGATCGCGTGCTGGGCCATAAAACCGTGACCTTCGAAGAGATTGCCGGCAAAGGTAAAAATCAGCTGACCTTCAACCAGATTGCGTTGGAACAGGCCGGACCTTACGCCGCCGAAGATGCCGACGTCACGCTGCGTTTGCATCGCGAGATGTGGCCGAAGATTGCCAAAGAGCCGGGCCTGAAAACCGTGTTTACCGATGTCGATATGCCGCTGGTGGCGGTGCTGTCGCACATCGAGCGCACCGGGGTGCTTATCGATCAGCATATTCTGGCCGCGCACTCCAAAGAGTTGGCGCTGCGTTTGAACGAACTCGAAACAAAAGCCCACGAACTGGCGGAAGAGCCGTTCAATCTCTCTTCTACCAAGCAGCTGCAGGCGATTCTGTATGAAAAACAGCAGCTGCCAATCCTCAAGAAAACGCCGGGCGGCGCGCCTTCAACCAATGAAGAAGTGCTGGCCGAGCTGGCGCTGGATTATCCGCTGCCTAAAGTTATTCTCGAATATCGCGGTCTGGCGAAGCTTAAATCGACTTACACCGACAAGCTGCCGCTGATGATCAGCCCGGAAACGGGTCGCGTGCACACCTCCTATCATCAGGCGGTGACGGCCACGGGGCGTTTGTCTTCCAGCGATCCTAACCTGCAAAACATTCCGGTGCGTAACGACGAAGGACGTCGTATTCGTCAGGCCTTTATCGCGCCGAAAGATTATTGCATCGTCGCGGCCGACTACTCGCAAATCGAGCTGCGCATCATGGCGCACCTGTCGAAAGACAAAGGCTTGCTGGAAGCCTTCTCCGAAGGTCTGGACATTCACCGCGCGACGGCCGCCGAAGTCTTTGGTACCGAGCTCGAGAAAGTCTCCAACGATCAGCGTCGCAGTGCAAAAGCCATCAACTTTGGCCTGATTTACGGCATGAGCGCCTTTGGTCTGTCACGCCAGCTGAATATTCCGCGTAAAGAGTCGCAGCGCTACATGGACCTCTATTTCGAACGCTATCCGGGCGTGCTCGAATACATGGAACGTACGCGCAAGCAGGCGTCAGAACAGGGCTACGTTGAAACGCTGGATGGCCGTCGTCTTTACCTGCCGGATATCAAGTCGAGCAACGCGATGCGTCGCAAAGGCGCGGAACGTGCGGCGATCAACGCCCCGATGCAGGGCACGGCGGCCGATATCATCAAACGAGCGATGATTAAGGTAGCTGACTGGCTGGCACAGCCCGATGCTCCGCGTGCGCGCATTATCATGCAGGTACACGATGAACTGGTGTTTGAAGTGCACAAGGATGACCTTGAAAGCGCAAAAGAAACTATTCGCCAGCTGATGGAAAACAGCATGACGCTGGACGTGCCGCTGCAAGTTGATGTGGGCGTTGGCGAAAACTGGGATCAGGCTCACTAAGTGACGATAAAGTAAGCTGATTTTGTAATTAAACAACATCAGTTGGGTGAAAAAGGATGAGGGTGATCGCATAACCCTCAATATTTGTGTAAGTAAACTACAGAAAATACTTTTTCATCTCAAAAAAATGAGGTAAAGTCTCAGACGTAGGGTACAGAGGTAAGATGTTCTATCTTTCAGACCTTTTACTTCACGTAATCGGATTTGGCTGAATATTTTAGCCGCCCCAGGCATTTATGTCTGGGGCGTTTTTTATTGGGCTTTTGCCCGCTTTTATGGTTTTTGGCCAACGGTCGAGCCGTTTTTTACCTAATTCGGGCGGATTACGGGCATAAAAAAGGGCAGCCGCAGCTACCCTGATTCTTTCTTTCAGAACGTTTATTCGCCCGTCAGCGCTTCATCCAGAACTTCTGGAGGAATTTCGCTAAACCAGCTGTTCAGCTTGGCTTTCAGTTTATCGACGCCGGTTTTTTTCAGGGAAGAGAAGGTCTCGACCTGAATGTCGCCCATGAAGGATTCAACCTGCGCGCGGACTACGTTAAGCTGTTTTTGACGTGCGCCAGAAGCCAGTTTGTCTGATTTGGTCAGCAGCACCAGCACGGGCGTACCCACGTCGACGGCCCACTGAATCATCTGCTGGTCGAGATCTTTCATCGGATGGCGAATATCCATCAGCACCACCAGACCTTTCAGACAGTTGCGCATTTGCAGGTATTCGCCCAGCGCGCGCTGCCATTTACGCTTCATCTCTTCAGGAACCTGCGCGTAGCCGTAACCCGGCAAGTCGACCAGACGCACCCCTTCTTCAACCTGGAACAGGTTAATAAGCTGCGTACGACCCGGGGTTTTACTGGTACGGGCCAGACTTTTCTGTTCGGTCAGCGTGTTGAGCGCACTGGATTTCCCGGCGTTTGAACGACCAGCAAAGGCGACTTCAATGCCCACGTCACTCGGTAAATGCCGGATATCCGGGGCACTGATGACGAAATGAGTCATATGATAGTTGTAAGTTTGGCTGGTCAAAACGTGTGTCTCCGTGAGGCGTCAGTATCTGGCTGGCGATTATAGCTGTAACAGAGGCGCGATGTGTTTCTGTTTTACACACTGCATGGTGAAAAATCATTCAAAGAAATGATAGCAGAGAGAATTTCTGCCATTAAGCTGTGAGAGTTTTGCCATTTTTGATGCGAGCTAAAACGCGAGTTTTTATACTAAAACGATAATTATCTATTAAATTCATGAAGTTGCTGGTGGAGGTAAACATCTATCCACCTAACATTGTGGCGGTATCTTGAGCCTTTAGCGCGTCAGGGTAAAGGCTTTAAAGACAGTAGTGTACTAAAATTCTTCCAACGGAATAAATAAAAAGCTGACAACGTTAACTTGCCGCCTTTTTTCTTTGCCTGCTTTCTGCTAGATTCCGGCGCAATTCTATACTGAATGAACACACCTAAGAGTAGATGCTATGAACCAGTCAGCGAAAGCACCGCGTGCCAAAGCCGCGACGTCTAAAACGAAGAAAAAAAGTCGCGTTGAGCTTGATATCGAAGCGCGCGATCGTAAGCGTGACAACAAACGTCGTGGCCATAAAGCGGGCTCACGCGCCAACCCTGATGCCGATAAAAACAAGTCTGGCTCAGGCAACAAAAATGCCGACCCACGTATCGGCAGTAAAAAAGCGGTCCCATTAGTGATCGAAACGGTTTACAGCGATAAGCCGAAAGCGCAAAAGGCCGAGAAGCCGAAGAAAGAAGCCAAACCTGCCGCCGTTGCTCTGCCACCGGAAGAAGAACTGACGTTGCTGGAAAACGACGCGCGTCTGGATTCGCTGCTTGATCTGCTGGACGAAGGCAAAACCCTGAGTGCAGAAGACCAGAGCTACGTTGATCAAACGCTGGATCGCATCGATGTCCTGATGGAACTGCTGGGCATTGAACTTGGCGATGAAGACGACGAAGACGAAGAGCAGGGCGAAAACATGTATCGCCTGCTGAAAGGCGGCAACTAAGTCCCATTGAATAAAAAGCTTTTGGAATAAAAGCTTTTGGATCAACAGCCTGTCTTTCATGTCCGTCAGCGAGAACGCCGCTGACGGACAGCTTCCGTTGCTTAAATTCCCCTTTCGCCTGCCTAATAAGTTTAAATTGATTTAATTAATCATCTTCCCGTCTGCTCATTTTTATTTATCTCCTTTTTATTTATGTTAAATAAGTCATCATAAAAGCGACATATTAAATCTTTCTTATCTCTTTTGCTAAACGCTTGGCAACAGCCACGGCAAAACAGACTAGTCTGATTGGTGCAATGAATAAATAAACTTATAAAGCACAGGCAGAATTATTAATGTTGCTTGCCCATTAATTAATAATTAATAATTAAAGTTAAAGATGAAAATAAAAAATAAATAATAGAATGCTGCGCCAAATTTATACGTTATATTAAATTTTTAAACCTTTTACTCAGGGATGTGAAGGAAAGGTCAATGAGCATAAATATTTTGGTCGCAGAAGAGTTGCAACTGGCACGCAAAGGAATTGTGTCGCTTATCAATAACATGAGCAGTGCGCGCGAGGCGAAGGGCGTAGCAGGCTTTGACAGCGTGGTCGATGCGGGCAGCCCCAACGAGCTGGTTACCGTTCTCGCCGCGCAGCATATAGATTTAATCATTCTCGGCTATTCGCTGAATACGCTGGAAAACGGCACGCCTATTTCTACGCTGGACGGTTACGGTTTAGTGAAATGGCTGGCAAGGCGATATCCTCAGCTAAAGATTATTGTTATTTCGCCTTATAAACATTCGGCAATAATGCGCGCTATTCTGGATATGGGCGCAACAGGTTATATCACCATGAACTGCTGCGAAAAAACATTGGAGCAGGCGATCACCACGGTATTGAATAATGAAATATTTGTCGAAAACGGATTAATGAAAGCGTTATTTAAAGGCGGCGACCTCAGTGGTAAAGAGATGTCGCTCAGAGAGATGGAAGTGCTGCGTTTGCTATTAAAAGGGCTGAGTTTTAGTCGTATTGCCGAGTATATGAACCTGAGTCCAAAAACGGTCAGCGCACATAAGCTGCGTGCAATGAGCAAACTCGAGGTAAACTCCGACTGTGAACTCTTTTGCCTGCTGTCTCAAATCAGGCTGTTTAACCCCTCTTTCTGATCTCTTTTTAAAGCCGGATTGATGAATATCATTGTATTGGTAATAACCTCATTCTTTGTGTGTTTTGTTGCCTGCCTGTTATGTAGACTGAAGCGCCTGTCGAAACTGAAGTCCCGCCTGCGCAGAGTTGGTTTTACACAGCCGCACAGACAATTGCTTCCTCCGCGACGGCCAACCCGGCGTCGTCCCCGCGATAGCCGATGACAGCCCGTGATTTCACGGGCGTTGCTCTAGCCTTCGGGAGTCAGCATGGCGTTATCGACAGTTGAATGGGACGCAGCGCTTATTGATAAATACAACGCTTCCGGACCCCGCTACACCTCGTATCCTACCGCGCTGGAATTTAGCCCGGCGTATCAAAATGAGGCTTTTATTCAGGCCACCGCGCGCTTCCCCGATCGTCCTCTTTCGCTGTATGTGCATATTCCTTTCTGCCATCGACTTTGCTATTTCTGCGGCTGCAATAAACAGGTGACGCGCCAGCAGCACAAGGCGGAAGATTATCTCGACGTGCTCGAAAAAGAGATTGCCCATCGCGCCGCGTTATTTAGCGATCGTAAAGTCAGCCAGCTGCATTGGGGCGGCGGCACGCCAACCTTTTTAAATAATGCACAGATAAGCCGACTGATGAGGATATTGCGCCAACATTTTGATTTTTTGCCCAGCGCTGAAATGTCGCTCGAAATAGATCCTCGTGAAATTGAGCTGGATGTACTGGATCATTTACACCACGAGGGTTTTACCCGTCTCAGCATGGGCGTGCAGGATTTTAATAAAGAGGTGCAGCAGGCGGTTAATCGGGTTCAAGACGAATCGTTTATTTTTGCGTTAATCGCGCGGGCCAAAGCGCTCGGCTTTCGCTCCACCAATATTGACCTGATTTACGGCCTGCCGAAGCAAACGCCCGACAGCTTCGCGATTACGCTACAACGCGTGGTCGAATTAAATCCCGATCGACTTAGCGTCTTTAATTATGCCCACATGCCGAGCCTGTTTGCCGCCCAGCGTAAAATCAAAAATGCCGACTTGCCCGACGCCGCCACAAAACTGCGTATTTTGCAGCAAAGCATCACGATGCTGACCGACGCCGGTTATCAGTTTATTGGCATGGACCATTTTGCGCGTCCCGACGATGAGCTGGCGATCGCGCAACGCGCAGGCCTGCTGCACCGCAATTTTCAGGGCTACACAACGCAAAGTCATAACATACAGGGCACTCAAGGCGCGCAGGGCGACAGCGATTTGCTGGGTCTCGGCGTGTCGGCAATAAGCATGATCGGCAACACTTACGCGCAGAATGAAAAAGAGCTCAACGCGTATTATGCGCAGGTTAATGCTCACGGAGAGGCGCTGTGGCGCGGGATGGAGATGACAGCCGATGACTGTGTGCGACGCGAGGTGATCAAGGCGCTTATCTGCCATTTCACGCTAGATTTCGCGGCCATAGAAAAACAGTTCGGGCTGGTTTTCAGCGATTATTTTGCCGAAGATTTAACGTTGCTCGCCCCTTTACAGCAAGACGGGCTGGTGGATGTTTTTGATGACCGAATCACCGTGACCGCCAAAGGTCGATTGCTGATCCGCAACGTCTGCATGTGCTTTGACGTTTATCTCCGCCGACAGACGACTCAGCAGCAATTTTCACGCGTAATCTGAGGAATGCCTAAACAAATAAAAAAACAGCCGCTTTTGCGGCTGTTTCCAGGTCACTCTGCTTATCTCACAACGCGTAGAAAATTATGAGTGATCCAGCGGTGAAGGCTTGATTGGCAGAGGCAGTTTGTACATCTTGACCGGATATTCCACCGTCGACGCTTTGCCACCGGTGGTTGCCGGCGTACGGTTGATCTGGCCTGAAGGCAACCACAGCGCGCCGTCGGTCACCCACATCGCATCAATCCATACCAAACGCGGATCAGAAATCACGGTCGATACTTTGCCTTCCGGCGTGATGCGTTTAATGGAACGGGTGTTGATATCCGAGGCATAAATATTGCCGTCGCTGTCGATAGCCGTGCCGCCGGTGCTCCAGGTATCAATCACCTTCTCTGCGTGTTTGTTAACTTCGCTGGCTGGCAGAGAGGCGTCGTTCAGATAACGGGTTTCGATACGCGCTAAAGGACCCGGAATCGCCTGATAATAGAGCCACTTGCCGTCTGGCGAAACTTCCAGCTGGTCAAGACCCACGCGTTTTTCCTGGCCGTTTGGCAGAATCAGCTTCTTGCCGTCGGCATAGATAGGGTCGTGGTCGATTGAGAGCGGCTGATTGTCGAGCACGCGATGCGCCTTGCCGGTATCCAGATTCAATACCACCAAACCCACAGCGCCCGGATCGGTCATGTAGGCGTAATGCCCGTTAAAACGTACGTCATCAATGTAGCTCGCGGTTTTCTGTACCGGCGGCTTGATGAGGTAAGTTTTGATAACTTTATTGGTATTTGGGTCGATTTTCACCAGCTTGGCGGCGCCATCTACCGATTTAGCGCCCGTACCGATGCCGGTGTTGCCCGCGTCGACGGCCCAAAGATTGCCGTCTGGCCCGATACGCAGGGCGTTAACGTGCAGGAAATGATGTTCAGGATCGGCTGGCTTCCACTGGTTCCATTCTGCATCCGGGTAAGGCGTGATTTTACCGTCTTTGCCGACTTCGCCCAGTTGCAGGCCCGGACCTTCAGATTGAGTAAACGAAGCAAAGATACGGCCGCCTTGGGTGACGGTCAGGCCGTTCCAGACGTGCGTTGAGGTTGCTACCTGCTCTAAACGCGCATCCTGCTGCGTTGGCAATGTTGGCGGAAGGGTATCTTTGGCCTGCAATCCTGTGGCCAGTAATAAACCGATGGTGAGGCTCATGGTTTTTAACACGAGTTTCATGCCAGCTCCTTTTCAAAATAATACTCAGAGGTTGAGACGGAGTTCGCGTGCAGACAGGGAAAAATCATCCGTTGCCCAGGCCGCGCTCCTGAAATGCTGCACATAAATCCGCGCAACAAAAAGGGGTGTCGCCACCCCAAAGATAGATCAAGTTTTGTTATATCGCTTAAACTGGGCAGCCCTTGGCGCGCAGTAAGCTATTGAAACGCTCAGGATCTGTCGTACCCGACGCGTTATGCGCCCTGATCTCTTCCTCGCGCTGCGCGTGCTTTTGCACCTTCGGCAGCAGGTGATCCAGCTCCTCGTAAGGGATAGCGATCACGCCGTCTGCGTCACCCACAATCAGGTCGCCCGGATTAACAATCATTCCCGCGCAGGAAACCGGCACGTTCACCTGACCCGGACCGTCCTTGCTTGGCCCACGCAGCGTATTGCCGCGCGCGAACACGGCGATGCCGCCTTCGGCCCACTCGTTCAGGTCGCGGATAGCGCCGTCAATCACGAAACCGGCAATCTTTTTGGTCAGCGCGGAGGTGCGCATCAGACCGCCGATCAGCGCCTGCGTCAGGTCGCCGGAACCGTCAACGACAATCACGTCGCCCGGCTGGGCCATTTCGATCGCTTTATGAATCATCAAGTTATCGCCTGGACGCACCTTCACGGTGATCGCCGGGCCACAGAGTACGACTTTGCTGTCTGCGTGATAAGGCTGCAAGCCGAGAGCGGCGGTGCTGCGCCCCATGCAGTCGCCAATGTTTGGCACAGGCAGGCGGCTGAATGCCTCAATCGTGGCGGTGTCAGGCACGTTGTCGCGTTGACCGATAAAGTAGCCAGCTGGCCATTCGCTGCGAGAAGTCATTCGTTACTCTCCTTTATTCAAAACTTCAGGATTTACACAGGCGCGGGCGTTGATCCGCTGCTGTTGTAAAAAGTCCAGACACTGCTGCGCGGCGGAACGTGCCACGGCATCCAGTGCTTCAGGTGTGGTGCCCCCAATGTGCGGGGTCATGACGATATTGCTGAACTGACGGAAAGGATGGTCCAGAGGTAATGGCTCTACGGCCACGGTGTCGAGACCGGCAGCGGCAAGTTTTCCGTCAGTCAGGGCCTGCGCCAGCGCAGACTCGTCGATCAGCTCACCACGAGAGGTATTGATAACGATAGCGCGATCGGGCAGCTGCGCCAGCGTGTCGGCATTCAGCATCAGGCGCGTCGCCTTGTTAACCGGGCAGTGCAGAGAGAGCACGTTGCTGTTTTTCAGCAGCTCTTGCAGCGTTGAGTACTGCACGGCGTCGGAAGAATCGGAGCCTTGCGGGATGGCAGGGTCAAAGAATGCGGTGCGCATGCCGATAGCCTTGGCGATGTGCGCCACGCGACGACCAATCTCGCCGTAACCGACCAGACCCAGCGTTTTACCATACAGTTCAATGCCTTCGCTGCTGCGGGTCCAGCGTCCTTCGGCAATCTCCTGCTGGAAGAAAGGCAGCTGGCGCGCGGCGCTCAGCATCAGGCCGACGGCAAGTTCCGCGACGGATTGCGCATTGGTGGCAGGCGTCGTCAGAACCGGAATCGAATGCGCCGTGGCGGCCGCGACGTCGATATTGGTGACGCCCACGCCGTGTTTGCAGATTATTTTCAACGACGGGCAGGCCTCAATCGCCTTGGCCGACAGCGTTACCGTGCGCGAAATCACGGCGTCATAGGCATTGGCAGCCATCAGCTGTTCGACTTCCTGGTCGTCATTGGCATTTTTCAGGTAATCCACCTGGCAACCTGCATCGGCCAAAACCTTGCGGCCAGCCGCGCCCAAGGCCGGTGCGGTCATTAAAAACTTATAGGTCATACGCTGCTCCAGTGCTATTTTTATCCATATTGGCACTGTTAAAAGATAAATCATAACGCCTGAATTTTATTGATTGATTCCTACGAGGAATGGAATGGAACTGAAATACTTACGCTATTTCCTGGCAATTCAGGACACCGGACATCTTGGTCGTGCCGCGATAACCCTTGGTATCACTCAACCCGCCCTCACAAAATGCATCCAGAGATTAGAGAAAATCTACAATACGCGGCTGATTTTAAAGGTCGGTAGAGGGATACGTTTGACCGAAGCGGGATTGCTACTTTGTGAGCGGGCTCAAAAAATCGTGCAGGACATGGAAGTGATTCAACGTGACATGAGCGCGTTGGCAGAGGGAACGGCGGGGTATATTCGTCTTGGCGCGGCGGCGACGGCGGCCGAATTCATGCTGCCACAGCTGGCAAAACGCCTGCTCGAAGAGGCGCCAACCGTGCGGCTGGACGTGAAAGTCGGCATGAATGACCTGCTGCAAAGCACGCTGCGCGAGAAGCAGCTCGACATTATTCTCGGCTTTTTACCCGAGAAAAGTAGCGAGTTTATCTGCCGCCCGCTGCTCGACGACCCTGTCGTGCTGGTGGCGAGCAAGGCGCATCCGCTGGCGGGCATTCACCCGACGTCGGAGCAGCTTGACCAATATAATTGGCTGCTGCCCTCCAAAAAAGTCGCGACGCGTCAATGGCTTGAGCAACGTCTGCGCGCCGGAGGTTATCCGCCGCCACGCATCCAGATTGAGGCTAATTCTATCGCCACGCTGCATTCAGTGATTGTTGAAACCAACCTGCTGAGTTTTGTCTCGCGACGCGCGTTGGAAGAGATTCAACATGCGATTCCGCTGGTGGAAATTCCGATGCCGCTGCTGGTTATGCCGCGCACCTTTGGCTTGCAGTTTCACTCGTGGAGCGAATTATCGCCGGTCGCCCGACAGTTTGTGCATATTGCCGAGAAAATTTGGAATTACCAATAAGCCGGTTTGAAATAAGGGCTCGCCCTATAAATAACGCGGTCTTTGATTTAAAAATAATCACTGGTCAACAGATTAAGCGATTAAATTAAAAAGCCAGCGTGAAATAGTGTTATTTATGTGATCTGCTCGACCTTTTTTATAATACAAAATGGGCTTATTAATTCTCTGGGCAATATGTCCCGGAGAATATTAAGCTCGGCCAGCCTTATTCCGCTCTTTATTTCCCCTTTTTTAAATTAATCCCGCTCAGTGATAAATAACCAGACCGCACCTAAACGATAACCATCCGGCACTGTTTTTCATGCTATACCCGTGATAAAAATGTATTACAAATGTTATCAGTTGGTGAGTTTTATTTTTCCGCAATGTCACATTATCCTGCCGGATTTCAATCACAGCTCATAATACTGTCGTTAGGAAGACGAAGGGATAACTCCCGTTTTCTATTTAATTAGAAATCACTTGTAAATCACTGTAGCGAAATAAATTATGAATAAATCCTCAGATTTTGCGTATGTCGTTGCTCGTATTTTGGCCGTTGGGCTGTTTTTTGCATCAGGTGCCGATAAAATTGTTCATTATTCCGATAACGTTGCGCTGATGGCTCAGAATCAGGTGCCGGCGTTTTTCCTGCCTCTGGTTATTCTGCTTGAGGTTGGCGGCGGTATCGCCATCGCCTTTGGCTTCCTGACGCGCTTCACCTCTATCTTTATGGCCGTGTTCTCCATCGTGGCCGGATTTCTTTTTTATCAAGGCTATAGCCACGCGCACCTGATGGTGTGGTTGAAAAATGCCTCCTGCGCCGCGGGCTTTTTACTGCTGGTGGTCAATGGTCCGGGCCGCTGGAGTCTGGATTATTTAATCAGCCAAAAGTTTGGTAACAAAAATAATAAAATCAAAGGCGTGCAGAAAAGCGCGGCCTGATATTCTGCTGCTATCCAAAAGGGCGGGTGACGGTTTTCGTGCCCGCCGTATGTGTTAAACAAGGCGTTGAAAAAGTGAGATTTATTATGAAGAAGGCTATTTGTGCATTAATGGTATCCGGGCTGCTGACCGGTTTTGCGGCTCAGGCGGCGGAAAACAGTGTGACTCACGTTCCGGTATTGACCCGCGATCAGGCCAACGAACTGTTGAAGAAAGCGGAAGAGACCATTAAATCGCACCACATCGGCGGCGCAGTCGCTATTGTCGATGCTGCCGGTCAGCTTATTACTTTCGACCGTCTTGATGGCGCAACGCCGGCAAATATTGCTCTGGCACCAGAGAAAGCCAAGACCTCGGCTTATTTCGGTCAGCCAACCGAATCTTATCAGCAGAAAGTGACGCAGGGTAATTTGCTTATATTGGGCAACCCACGTATTTTGCCTTTCTCGGGCGGTATCCCAATTAAACTGGAAGGTCAGGTTGTCGGCGCAATTGGTGTGAGTACACCTAATGGCGATGTGGATACCGAAGCCGCTAAAGCGGCGTTAACCGTACTGAATTAATCGTCTTTAAATAAAATAGTTAACTGTCTTAAACTTAATAGCTAACTGTTTTAAACTAAATAGTAAAGTATTACCGCCGTCTTACTGCATCTTTTAAAATAAAAAGGGCATCGATTAAATAAGACGGCGGCTATTCATTGAATCATTTCGCTTATTACGCTAAGTCCATGCTGCTCTTACTTTTCATATTACCAATGATATATAGGGGTTTTACCGTGAAGAAATTACTGATGTTAGCTGCTCTGTGTTCTCTTGGCAGCCTGAGTGCCTTTTCCGCCAACGCCACCATGACCCAAACTATTTTGTCTTACAGCGACGCCGAAAAGCTGATTTCCGTGGCGACCGAAAAAGCCGACAGCCTGCACGCCAACGTGTGTATCGCCGTTCTGGACCAGGCAGGTCAGCTACTGGCCTTTAAACGCATGGATAACGCGCCGGTAGGCTGTATCGACTCTTCTATCCTGAAAGCTCGCGCAGGCGCGCTGTATCACACGCCAACCGACAAATACATGGGCCGCGCAAACGGCACCGAACCCGCCATCGCTACGCTGCCAGGCATGGTGCCATTGGGCGGCGGCAATCCGGTGATGTATAAAAACAGCGTGATTGGTTCTGTCGGCGTGAGCGGCTCTGCCAACCCGAATGAAATCGCCATCGCGCAGACGGCGGCAGAAAGCTTTAAATAATCGTTTTCTTGCGGCTGTTCAGCCGCTATAGAAATAGAAGCAGTAATATAAATAAGAAAACCCCAGCGGAGACTGTCCACTGGGGTTTTTTCTTTTCTTATTTCTAAATCAATAGAAAGTAACTTAATCAATAAAGAGTAATCAGTTGCTGCGTGCTGCCAGCTTGCCTTTACCCATACCAATCGCCAGCACCAGCACCGCGCCCACAATACCGCCGATCGTCGGCAGATGGTTGATAGCCGCCATTTTCAGATGCGCGATGGCCGGGTCTTCAACCAGCATGCTGCCCGCAATCCAGCCAATCAGCGCGCCGCCCAACATCACGACCGCCGGGAAACGGTTGATGATTGCCAGCACCAGCTTGCTGCCCGCCACGATGATTGGAATGCTGATCACCACGCCCAGCGCGACCACCAGGAAGTTGCCTTTACCCGCAGCGGCCACGGCCAATACGTTGTCCAGCGACATCACCACGTCGGCCACTACGATAGTCATCGCGGTTTTCCACAGGCTGGTTGCGCCTTTGATTTCACTCTCTTCGTCTTCGTTGGCCACCAGCTTGATGCCTATCCACAGCAGCAGCAGTCCGCCGACAAGCTTCAGATAAGGCAGGTTCAACAGGCTAACCGCCACGATCAACAAGACCACGCGCGCCACAATCGCACCAATCGTACCGATAACAATCGCCTTGTTGCGCAGGTTAGGCGGCAGCTTGCGGCAGGCCATGGCAATAACTACCGCGTTGTCACCGCCCAGCAGCAGGTCGATTACAATAATTTGGAGCAGGATGACGATGAAATCCCATTGATCAAATAACCAGGTCATAAAACACTCTATGCAGCGTAGAAAGGAAAAATCCCCGTAAGCAGTGAAACAGCAATTAATATCAGGCTGCTCAACAGAGACCATTTAAAGGTGAAATACTGATTCTCTGAATAATCCAGTTTCAGCATGCTCACCACCAGATAAGTTGACGCGACCAGCGGGCTAAGAATATGCACCGGCTGACCCATTAACGCAGCGCGTGCCATTTCGATGCCGGTAATGCCGTGATGTTTTGCCGTATCCGCCAACACCGGCAGCACGCCAAAATAGAACACATCGTTCGACACCAGCCAGGTCATCGGAATACTCAGCACGGCGGTAACCACGGCCATGTACGGCCCCAGAGAATCCGGGATCACGTTGAGCAGGGCACCGCCCACCGCGTTAACCATTCCCGTTCCGGTAAACACGCCGGTAAACACACCCGCCGCAAAGATGAGGCTGGAAACCGCGAGAATCGGTGGAGCGTGTTGTTCCAGCTGCTCTTTTTGCGCCGTCAGGTCCGGGAAGTTAACAATCAGCGCCAGACAGGCCGCGATCATGAACAGATAGCTTAGCGGCAACACTTCGATACATAAACCAATTATCAACAAAATGGTTAAAGTCCAATTGAAGTAGAAAGTTTTTGTACCGCGGCAGCGATGCTGTTCTTCGATAGCGTGTTCGTAATCTACGTTGATGTTTGGCCCCAAACGCGCGCGCTCGCGGCGTCCGAAAATGTAGGCCAGCACAAAGGTCCAGACGGCGCTGGCGACAAGCGCGGGCATCATTGGCACAAACATCTCGCCAATATCGACGTGCATCGAGGTGGCGGCACGCGCGGTAGGTCCGCCCCACGGCACCATATTGCCCAATCCCGACACTTGCAGCAGCAGGCAGCACACCATCGGCAATGACATTCCGAGGCGCTTGTAGATAGGCAGAAACGCCGACAGCACGATGATGTAAATCGTGGCGCCGTCGCCGTCCAGCGCGACGAGAAACGCCAGCAGCACGGTGCCGAGATAGATTTTAACCGGATCGCCTTTTACGGCCTTAATCACGCGTTTGACCAGCGGATCGAACATGCCCGCCTCGGTCATCACCATGAAATAGAGCATCGCAAAAATAATCATTACGCCGTTGGGGGCAACGGTTTTAATACCATCCATCATGAACTTGCCGATATTGGCGTAGAAACCGCCAATCAGCGCAAAAACGGTCGGAATAATGATCAGCGCGGTCAGGGCTGACAACCGTTTTGTCATCAGGCAAAAGATAAAACACACGAGCATTAAAATACTCAGGGTCACCAGCATCGCTTCATTCCTCTGTAGGGGAGAGATAAAAAATCGTTCGTCGCAGCTCTTTGTTAGCTGCTTGTTTCTTTTGGGTTATTTCATTGGATTATGTCAGCAACAACGCGTTAAGAACGGCATCTGGTTTTATGGATTGATTCCTGCAAGGAATGATAAATGCTTCAAATTATGTTGATAATTTAAACTAATAACGTACCGATCGGTTCGAAATGCGCTGTTGACCTTGATAATAGGGACTTTTAGAAATTTGCACAGTAGCCGCGAAAGGGAATTTCGGCGTTACAGAATGTTTTAGTGCGAGGTTTGGCGGGGGAAATGGCGTATCAGGTTTGTGAGCAAGGACAAACAATTGCCTTGGCCGAAAGCGCGTCGTGACAGGAAAAAGGCAGTAAAAAGGCAAAAAAAAGCCCGGCTTCAGGGGCCGGGACAGGTTTTATTTCGCGTTAATCCGCTTTTTAATCACATGAAAAAATCAGCGTAAAAGCCGTTATTCCATGCCTAATTCTTTGAGTTTGCGGGTCAACGTATTGCGTCCCCAACCTAGCAATCTGGCGGCTTCCTGCTTGTGTCCCTGAGTGTGACGCAGTGCGGTAGTCAGCAGCGTGCGCTCCATTTCTGGCTGAGCCTCGGAAAGCAGGTTTTGATGACCGGAACGTAATGCGCGATCCGCCCACTGTGCCAGCAACGTCGCCCAACTGTCTGGCAGACTCTGTCCGCCGGTCTCTGGCGCGCTGCTTTCAAACAGTTCAGGCGGTAAATCCTGAATCAGGACTTCCTGACCCGCTGCCATCACCGTTAACCAGCGACAGGTGTTTTCGAGCTGGCGCACGTTACCTTGCCAAGGCAGGCGAGTCAGCGCCGTTTCCGTTTCCGGATGCAGGTTTTTCGCTTCAACACCCAGCTCTTTGGCCGCAACTTGCAGGAAATAGCGTGCCAAACGCGGAATATCTTCACGACGCTCGCGCAGCGGCGGCAGATGCACGCGAATCACGTTCAGACGGTGGAATAAATCCTCACGGAACTTGCCTTCCTGCACGCGCAGCTCGAGATTCTGGTGGGTCGCCGCGATGATGCGCACGTCGACTTTCACCGGCGCATAGCCGCCCACGCGATAAAACTGGCCGTCGGCCAATACGCGCAGCAAGCGGGTTTGCACGTCCATCGGCATATCACCGATTTCATCGAGGAACAGCGTGCCGTTATCGGCCTGTTCAAAACGACCCTGACGAATTTGATTGGCGCCCGTAAACGCCCCTTTTTCATGGCCGAACAGCTCGGACTCAATCAAATCTTTCGGGATAGCCGCCATATTCAGGGCAATAAACGGCGCTTTGGCGCGCGGGCTGTGGCGATGCAACGCGTGCGCCACCAGCTCTTTACCCGTACCCGATTCGCCGTTAATCAACACGCTTATTGATGACCGGGAGAGACGACCGATGATGCGAAACACGTCCTGCATGGCAGGCGCTTCACCGATAATATCCGCCGTCGGGCCGCTGGCCGGTTGGCTGCGCGCGGGCTGCTGCTGCTCCTGATAGTGACTGATCGCGCGCTCAACCAGCGCGACGGCTTCGTCAATATCGAAAGGTTTTGGCAAATAGTCGAACGCGCCCTGTTGATACGCGCTGACCGCCGCGTCCAAATCCGAATGCGCGGTCATAATAATGACGGGCAGCATCGGATGACGTTGTTTGATTTGTTTTAACAGCGCCAGCCCGTCCATTCCAGGCATGCGAATATCTGATAACAAAACGTCAGGGGTTTGAGTCGCAATGGCTTCCAGCACGTCATTGCCGCTGTCGAACGTGGTGCAGTTCAAGCCTGCTCCAGTGAGCGCGCGTTCAAGAACCCAGCGGATGGAGCTATCGTCATCGACGATCCAGACTATCCCTCGTTGCATAGAAACCTCACTGGCGAATAGGCAGGAAAACCGAGAATTCGGTGTGTCCTGGCCAACTGTTAAATTCAACTTTACCCGAATGCTGGTCAATCAAACTGCGCGCGATGGACAGGCCCAGACCTGTTCCCCCTTCGCGGCCGCTGACCATGGGGTAAAAAAGGGTGTCCTGCAAATGGGCAGGCACGCCGGGACCGTCATCTTCAATATCGATACGGGCCACCAGACGGTAGCGCACCCCGTGCAGGGTACTTTGGAAAGCGGTACGCGTTCTTAACGTAATAGTGCCGCCTTCTTCTCCCAATGCCTGCAAGGCATTGCGAGTAATGTTAAGCAGAATCTGCTCGATTTGATCCGGATCGTGCGCCAGTTCGGGCAGGCTCGGGTCGTAATCGCGAACCAGCTGAACGTTGTCGGGTTTTTCCATCGACACCAGCTGGCATACGCGCTCGGCAACCTGATGAATGCTCTGCGTAATATGCTGACTCGGTCTTTGCGGCCCCAGCAAACGGTCAACCAGATTACGTAAACGGTCGGCCTGCTCGATAATGACCTTGGTATATTCCAGCAGGGACGGGTCGGGAAGCGCCTTCGACAGCAACTGCGCCGCGCCCCGAAGTCCACCCAGCGGGTTTTTAATTTCATGTGCCAGCCCGCGAATAAGATCCCTTGCGGCGACCTGCTGCGCGTGCTGAAGCTGTTCCTGACTCAAACGACGCTGGTTATCCATCGGCGCGAGCTCGAGTAAAATAAAACCTTCCGGCAAAGCCTGTGCGGTCAGCGACATAATGTGCGCCCGACCATCCACCACCAGGGTGACTTCGCTGTCGGTAAATCCTTGCCCAGCCTCAATACTTTCGCGCATTAACGCGATATTCAGCGAAAAGTAGCCCACCAGATCGGGCAACGGCGTGCCGAAAAGTTTACGTGAACTCTGCGCAAGTAATTGCTGAGCCGCCGGATTGGCGTAATGCACGGCCAACTCGTCGTCCAACAGCAGAACGCTGTTGATAAGAGAATTGAGGATCTGCCCAGCATCGGGCAGCTTGCCAGTTGCCATACAGCAGTCTCCCGCACCTGATTGGTGCATTTAAACCCGCTTCCCGTCAATGCGCCGGGCCGGGGATGTCACACAGGAAAGTAGCGTGGAGAAAAAAGCCCATCCGGAGATGGGCTAAAAGATTCCACGGCAACAAAAAATATCTCTATATTTTTGTTCCGCACTGCCAAGGCTCGAAAACCACGACAGTGCGGAGTAAAGCTCGGGACTACGTAAACGTTATTAAACGCTGTAGTACAGTTCGAACTCTACTGGGTGTGGCGTCATGCGGATGCGGTCGTTTTCTTCAGTACGCAGCGCGATGTAAGCATCGATTGCGTCATTGGTGAATACGCCACCACGAGTCAGGAACTCACGGTCTGCATCCAGCTCGTTCAGAGCCTCTTCCAGAGAACCAGCAACCTGTGGGATCTCTGCCGCTTCTTCTGGTGGCAGGTGGTACAGGTCTTTGTCCATCGCGTCGCCAGGATGGATTTTGTTGATGATGCCGTCGAGGCCAGCCATCAGCAGGGCAGCAAACGCCAGGTATGGGTTAGCCGCTGGATCAGGGAAGCGCGCTTCGATACGCATCGCTTTCGGGCTTGAAACGTGTGGAATACGGATAGAAGCAGAACGGTTACGCGCTGAGTAAGCCAGCATAACAGGAGCTTCGTAGCCTGGGACCAGACGCTTGTAGGAGTTGGTGGTCGGGTTCGCGTAAGCATTGATTGCTTTGGCGTGCTTGATGATACCACCGATGTAGTACAGCGCAGTTTCGGACAGGCCGCCGTATTTGTCGCCAGAGAACAGGTTGTTACCGTCTTTGGACAGGGACATGTGGCAGTGCATGCCTGAACCGTTATCGCCAAACATTGGTTTTGGCATAAAGGTCGCAGTTTTGCCAAATGCGTGAGCCACGTTGTGAACCACGTATTTGTAGATCTGGATTTCGTCGGCTTTCTTGGTCAGGGTGTTGAAGCGGGTTGCCACTTCGTTCTGGCCAGCGGTCGCCACTTCGTGGTGGTGAGCTTCAACAACCAGGCCCATTTCTTCCATGGTCAGACACATGGTAGAACGCAGGTCCTGAGCGGAGTCGACCGGAGGAACCGGGAAGTAACCGCCTTTTACTGCTGGACGGTGGCCTTTGTTGCCGCCTTCGTATTTGGTGCTGGAGTTCCACGCGCCTTCGATATCATCGATAGCAACATGAGAACCGGAGATGCTGCTGCCGAAGCGCACATCATCAAACAGGAAGAACTCTGGCTCAGGTCCGAACAGCACGGTGTCTGCGATACCGGAAGTTTTCAGGAAGTCTTCAGCACGTTTAGCCGTTGAACGCGGGTCGCGGTCATAACCTTGCAGAGTGTTTGGCTCTACGATGTCACAACGGATGATCAAGGTAGACTCTTCAAAGAACGGGTCAAGAACCGCCGTGCTCGGATCTGGCATCAGCACCATGTCTGAGTCGTTGATGGTTTTCCAGCCGCCGATGGAAGAACCATCGAACATTTTACCATCTTCAAAGAAGTCCGGGCTCACCTGGTGAGATGGAATGGTAACGTGCTGTTCTTTACCCTTGGTGTCAGTGAAGCGCAGGTCAATGAACTTGACTTCATTTTCCTTGATAATCGCAAAAACGTGTTCAGCGGACATACTAGTTCTCCCGAAATTCTCATTATGTGTTCGTCTTCGAACGAATCAACAAACAGTGTCGAAAATGGCGTGTGGCTTAAACAGCTCTATAATGGCTCTGATAAGACTCTTTTCACCCTGAATAAGTAATAGCGAAATCTGTGCCAACTTTGTCAAATCGGTACGATTGCCGTTCTGCGCGGGTTGTATGGTTATTGAGTATGCACCATAACGGGATTAATGCACTATTTTGGGTCAAAACCACACGGGTTGTGACCCAATTTGGTGCACCATTTTGGGTCAGACGGGGTTTTGCACCGTGAAAGGGATCGTAAAGTAACCATACAGAAGTTGTTTCAAAGAGAATCTTGTGAACTTGTTTAGAACCTAGCCTAATACGTGTACAATAGCGCGCTATTTCTATATTTCTAAATGCCTGAGGCAAAGCTGTGATCGAAAATTTGCGTAACATCGCCATTATTGCCCACGTTGACCATGGTAAAACTACCCTGGTTGACAAGCTGCTACAGCAATCCGGTACCTTCGGAGAGCGTGTAGAAGCAACCGAACGCGTAATGGACTCCAACGATTTGGAGAAAGAGCGTGGGATTACCATCCTCGCAAAAAACACCGCCATTAATTGGAAAGACTACCGCATCAACATCGTTGATACCCCGGGACACGCCGACTTCGGCGGCGAGGTAGAGCGTGTGATGTCAATGGTTGACTCGGTGCTGCTGGTTGTGGATGCAATGGATGGCCCTATGCCGCAAACCCGCTTCGTGACCAAAAAAGCATTCGCTAATGGTCTGAAGCCGATCGTGGTAATCAACAAGGTCGACCGCCCTGGCGCGCGTCCTGACTGGGTTGTTGACCAGGTATTCGACCTGTTCGTAAACCTTGATGCTACCGATGAGCAGCTTGATTTCCCTATCATCTATGCTTCTGCACTGATGGGTATCGCGGGTACCGACCATAACGATATGGCCGAAGACATGACCCCGCTGTACCAGGCGATCGTTGACCACGTATCCGCTCCACAGGTTGACAGCACTGGCCCACTGCAGATGCAAATCTCCCAGCTGGACTACAACAACTATGTTGGCGTTATCGGCATCGGCCGTATCAAACGTGGTATTGCCAAAGTTAACCAGCAGGTCACTATCATTGATAGCGAAGGCAAAACCCGTAACGGTAAAGTCGGTAAAGTTCTGACCCACATGGGTCTTGAGCGTATCGAAGCTGCGACTGCGGAAGCTGGCGACATCATTGCTATCACCGGTCTGGGCGAACTGAACATCTCCGACACCATCTGTGATCCACAGAACGTCGAAGCGCTGCCAGCTCTGAGCGTTGA
This sequence comes from Rouxiella sp. T17, assembly GCF_036663475.1. NCBI lineage: Bacteria > Pseudomonadati > Pseudomonadota > Gammaproteobacteria > Enterobacterales > Yersiniaceae > Rouxiella > Rouxiella sp. T17. The sequence continues at coordinate 25,870 of NZ_JAWUEA010000007.1, forward strand.
TGAACCAACCGTTACCATGTACTTCAACGTAAACACCTCTCCGTTCTGTGGTAAAGAAGGTAAGTATGTGACTTCACGTCAGATTCTTGACCGTCTGAACAAAGAACTGGTGCACAACGTTGCACTGCGTGTTGAAGAAACCGAAGACTCCGACGCATTCCGCGTTTCAGGCCGTGGTGAACTTCACCTGTCGGTTCTGATCGAAAACATGCGTCGTGAAGGTTTCGAGCTGGCTGTTTCTCGTCCTAAAGTAATCAACCGTAAAATCGATGGCCGCATGCAAGAGCCGTTCGAAAACGTGACTTTGGATATCGAAGAGCAGCACCAGGGTTCAGTCATGCAAGCCATGGGTGAGCGTAAAGGCGACGTTAAGGACATGATCCCTGACGGCAAAGGTCGTATTCGTCTCGATTACCTGATCCCGGCACGTGGCCTGATCGGTTTCCGTACCGAATTCATGACCATGACTTCTGGTACCGGTCTGCTGTACTCCACGTTCAGTCACTACGATGACGTGCGTTCAGGCGACATCGGCCAGCGTCAGAATGGCGTGCTGATCTCCAACGGTCAGGGTAAAGCGGTTGCGTTTGCTCTGTTCGGTCTGCAAGATCGCGGCAAGCTGTTCCTGGGTCACGGTGCTGAAGTGTATGAAGGCCAGGTTATCGGTATTCACTCACGTTCAAACGACTTGACTGTTAACTGCCTGACCGGTAAGAAACTGACCAACATGCGTGCTTCTGGTACTGACGAAGCGACCACGCTGGTTCCTGCCATCAAGATGTCTCTGGAACAAGCTATCGAGTTCCTGGATGACGACGAGTTGGTAGAAGTTACTCCTCTGTCTGTACGTATCCGTAAACGTCACCTGACCGAGAACGACCGTAAACGTGCTAGCCGTGGTCCTAAAGAAGCGTAATCTTCTTTAACCCGCACGTTCGTCGTAGAGAGGGCACCTTTGGGTGCCCTTTTTTTATGCGTACTTTTCCTAAACGGACTGCAAGCAGCTCGCTGTGTCACTGTTCAGATCCCTTATTTACGGCTAAAGTAGCTCTTCGTCTTTGAAATCAGGAGCGTGCAATGCTGTATATATTTGATATGGGCAACGTGTTAATTGATATCGATTTCAAGCGTGTGCTGGGCGTGTGGAGCAATCTTAGCGGAACGCCGCTGGCCCATCTGATGGAACGATTCACGATGGGTGACGCTTTCCAGCAACATGAACGCGGAGAAATCACCGATCAACAGTTTGCCGAAGAGATTTGCGACGAGCTGGGCATCGCGCTGAGCTTCGAACAGTTCACCGCCGGCTGGCAGTCGATTTTTGTCGGCCTGCGCCCGGAGGCTATCGCCACCATGAAAAAGCTGCGTCAGGAAGGGCATCGCGTCGTGGTGCTGTCGAACACCAATTCGCTGCACTTTGAACACTGGCCGACGCACTATCCCGAAATCGAGCAAAATGCCGATGCCGTTTATCTGTCCCAGCAAATCGGCCTGCGTAAACCTGATCCGGCCATTTTCCAGTATGTATTGGATAAAGAAGGGTTCAGCGCGCAGGAAGCGGTATTTTTCGATGATGTGGCCGAGAACGTCAACGCTGCCAGCGCATTGGGGATTCAGGCGATTTTGGTGACCGACGGCGATACGCTTTCGCATCACTTTTCGGGCCATCAAATTACCTAAGCTTTAAAGGATTAAACAATGCCGAGGCTCCATCCCAAGCTGAAGTGTGCCTTACGTTTTAGCAAGATGCTTTATTGGCGCGCCGACAGCGATGGATTAACCCTGTTGGCGGGCCATCTGGCCTATGTTTCCCTGCTTTCGCTGGTGCCGCTGATCGCCGTGGTCTTTTCACTGTTTACGCTGTTTCCGGTGTTCTCCGACATCAGCGTGCAGTTGAAGAGCTTTATTCTGACCAATTTCATGCCGGCCACGGGCGATGTCATTCAGCGTTATCTCGAGCAGTTTGTTTCCAACTCCAGCAAGATGACCGCCGTGGGCACCGTCGGGCTGATCGTCACCTCGCTGCTGCTGATTGCCTCCGTCGACAGCGTGTTGAACAAGATTTGGCGCAGTCACACCCAGCGGCCGCTGGTATTTTCATTCGCGGTCTACTGGATGGTGCTGACGCTCGGGCCGATTCTGCTGGTTGCCAGCGTCGCCATCAGCTCATATTTGCTGTCGCTCAACTGGCTCAGCCTTAACGGGCTGCATTCCGTGGTCGACAGAGCGCTACGCGTGTTGCCGCTGCTTATCTCGTGGATCTCCTTCTGGCTGCTTTATCTGGCGGTGCCAACCTCGAGCGTGCCGACCAAAGATGCGCTGATCGGCGCGCTGGTGGCGGGTGCGCTGTTCGAGCTCGGCAAAAAAGGCTTCGCGCTTTATGTGCAGCTTTTTCCGTCTTATCAGCTGATTTACGGCGTGCTGGCCGTGATCCCGATTTTATTTTTATGGGTCTATATCAGCTGGTGTATCGTACTATTGGGTGCCGAAATTACCGTCACGCTCGGTGAGTTTCGCGCCAAACAACAAGAACAGGACGTGGAAAAAAATACCGCGCCGCGAGAAAAATAGGGTCGTTATGATTGCGTTGATTCAACGAGTTTTAGAGGCGAGCGTTACCGTAGAGGGCGAAATCTGCGGTGAAATTGGTCCGGGATTACTGGTCTTGCTGGGCGTTGAGCAGGGCGATGACGAGCAGAAAGCCAAAAAGCTGTGCGATAAAGTCGCCGGTTATCGCATTTTCGGCGACAGTGACGACAAGATGAATTTGAACGTCACTCAGGCCGGTGGCAGTTTGCTGGTGGTGTCGCAGTTTACGCTGGTCGCCGATACCCAAAAGGGCATGCGGCCGAGCTTCTCGAAAGGCGCCGCCCCCGCCGAGGCTGACAGGCTTTATCAATATTTTACCGGTCAATGCCGTGAAAAAGGCCTTCATACCGAAACCGGGCGTTTTGCTGCCGACATGAAAGTGGCTTTGGTTAATGATGGACCTGTTACCTTCTGGTTGCAGGTCTAACACAACGGCGCAATGCCAGAGAGAGAAAGTATCTATGTATCATCTGAGAGTTCCCGTAACCGAATCAGAACTGGCTGCCTATTATCAATTCCGTTGGGAAATGCTGCGCAAGCCTCTGCATCAGCCGGAAGGGTCAGAGCGTGATGCCTATGATGCCATGGCGCATCACCAGATGGTGGTCGATGAACACGGCAAACCTGTCGCCATCGGACGTTTATATATTAATGCCGACAACGAAGCGTCGATTCGCTTTTTGGCGGTCGACCCGAACGTGCAGGCCAAAGGGCTGGGTACATTAGTCGCGATGACGCTCGAGTCCGTCGCCCGACAGGAAGGCGTAAAGCGCGTGGTGTGTAGCGCCCGTGAAGACGCCGTCGAGTTTTTTGCCAAGCTCGGTTTTATCAATCAGGGCGAAATCACCACGCCGCAAAGTACGCCGGTGCGCCACTTTTTGATGATCAAACCGATAGAAACGCTGGACGACATTCTGCATCGCCCCGACTGGTGCGGGCAGCTGCAACAGGCGTGGTACGATCATATTCCGCTCAGCGAAAAGATGGGCGTGCGCATCAGCCAGTACACCGGCCAGCGTTTTGTTACCACCATGCCTGAAACCGGCAATCAGAACCCGCACCACACGCTGTTTGCGGGCAGCCTGTTTTCACTGGCGACATTAACGGGCTGGGGGCTGATTTGGCTGCTGCTGCGTGAACGCCATTTGGGCGGCACTATCGTGTTGGCCGACGCGCACATTCGTTACAGTTCGCCCGTGACCGGCAGGCCGCGCGCCATTGCCGATCTCAGCTCGATTAGCGGAGATTTAGACCGACTGGCGAAAGGGCGCAGAGCGCGCGTGCAGCTTAAAGTGCAGCTCATGGGCGAAGAAGGCGAGGGCGCAGTATTTGAAGGAACCTATCTCGTCTTACCCGCGTCCCCCAATGATCCTCTTGAGCCGGCCATTAACTAAAAAAAAGCCCGGTCATTGCCGGGCGTGTCGCTGTATAAAATAATCTTCGCACAATCAGAAGGTTAGTTAACTTATTGACTCACCACGCCGCGATTCATCTGCTGCTGGATCTCTTGGCCGTTGTTGCCGGTGGCGTGCAGCGTGCCGCTAAGCGTGGGTTTGAAATCGACGTTGGCGGGCATCTGCCCTTTGAGATTCAGCTGCATATTAACGTTGCCCTGCACGCCAATTTCCGGCCAGCCCCAGTTTTTCAGCTCGTTGGCCGGTACCGCGCGGCCCGTCAGCATGACGGAAAAATCGCGCTGTGGCTGCTGGCTCACCTTGCCGGTGGCTTCCAGTAATCCCTCTTTGGTAAACGCGCTCAGCTCGGCAATATTTACGGCGTCTTCATTGGCTTCCAGCGCCAGAGAAGGGCGGCGCACGTCGTTGCGAATAAAGGTCGCATCGCTGGCGTTGAGGTTTAGCTTGCCCGACCACATTCCCCACTGATGATTACGCGCCAGCTTGAGATTGGTGCCGAAACCGTCGAGTCCGGTTATCTGGAAAGGCGCGTCGGGCGAGATATCGATGATCAGGTTTCGATTGGCGGTAAACTTCGCCACCGACACGTCCGACAGCCAGTCTGGCAGTTGATCGAGCCACAGCTGACGCCAGTTTTCCGGCAGCGTATATTCCAGCGACGCGACGCTCAGCTGGTCAAGCTCAAGATTATGCGACGCGCGGATCCAGTTCCCTGAAGTGCGCAACAGGCCGCCTTCCCAACGCGTGCCGAACTGGCGAATGGCGATGCCCTGCGGCGAAAAGTCGAGATTCAGATTCGGATCGCTGAAATGCAGATTACCGTTAATCAGGTCGGTGGCGTTCATAGAAAGCTGGCCGTCGCTACTTTGCCAGTCTCCCTTTTGCAGCGTGACGTCGGTAACCGTCATATCCAAATCGCTGATTGACCAGTTTTGTCCCTGAAGACGGGCGTCGATCAGGTCGAAACGCTTGATATCGACCTTCGGCAGCTTGATAAATTCCTGCCAAAACGTACTGATTGGCTGCGCGCTTTGCAGCCTGACATTGCTCAACCGCAGATTATCCAGTGTCCAGCTGCCATCGGCGCTGCGGCTCGCTTTGCCCGTCAGTTCGCCACGCGAAACATCCGCGCCAAAGTTGCTTAACGTCAGCTGCTTGTTATCGATTTGGCCCCGAATCAACACGTTTTGAGCAGGAATATCATCCAGCGCCAGCGTGTCGGCGCTAAGTTGAAACTGCGCATTGTTGCCTAACACGGCGCCGGACGTTGGCTGCCACGGCGAGATACCGGCATTAACGTTTTTGCCCTCGACCTTCCACTGCTCAAGCCCGCCACTCAGCGCGATATTGCTCAGTTGCAGCGTATTGGCCTTCAGCGGCAGGTTCAGCGATTGCGGCGAAAGATTAAGGGTTCCGTTAACCAACACCACGCGGTCGAAGGTGCGCGGCTCGGTGATTTGTGCCCAATCAAGGTCGAGATCGACCTCGGCGGCATCGAGCACGTCGGGCTGATTTTTCTCGGCAAACTTCACGCCGGAAAGGCTCAGGCGCGACGGCGAAGACCAGTCGTGATCAATCTTGCTAATCGACAGGCGATATTCACTGTTTTCAGTCACCCAGCGGCTAATCGAGCCCGCCGCCCAGCGCGTTTGCAGAAATACGTAGAATATGACCAGCACTAAAACCAACAACAGAATGATTGTCAGCAGCAATCTACCGAGAAATTTCATCGTTTAAATCCATGTCCGTGGGAGCGGAAATCGTAAAGATGTTTATGCCGTAATCGGCACTCGTTCTCAACAGGTTACCATGTAAACGGCAATAAAAAACGGCGGGAGGAGTGACCCTGCCGCCGTTATTGATGCCCTGTTGCGCGTTAAGGTTCGCGCGGGAAGAGCAGATTCAGCACGATAGCCGTGATCCCGCCCGCCGCAATGCCCGAAGAGAGCAGGGTTTTGAGCCAGTCCGGCGCAAACTGCAAAATCAGCGGCTGCTGCGAAACGCCCATGCCGACGGCCAGCGACAGCGCCATGATCATGATTGCGCGACGATTTAATCGTTCTCTCGACACGATACGCACGCCCGAAGCCGCGATGGTGCCGAACATCACGATGGTCGCGCCGCCCAGAACCGGCTCCGGAATATGCTGCACAAAGCCCGCTACCGCCGGGAAAAGGCCCAGCACGATGAGCATCAGCGCAACCACAAAACCGACATAACGGCTGGCCACGCCGGTCAGCTGAATAACGCCATTATTCTGACCAAAGCAGGAGTTCGGGAAGGTGTTGAACACTGCCGAGAGCATCGAGTTAAGGCCGTTTGCCAGCACGCCGCCTTTGATGCGTTTCATATAAACCGGGCCGCTAACCGGCTGTTCGGAAACGTCAGAGGTCGCCGTGATGTCGCCGATGGTTTCCAGCGAGGTCACCATAAAGATAAGCATCAGCGGAACCAGCAGGTTCCAGTCAAAACCAAGGCCGTAATAAAGCGGGGTCGGCACGTTGATAAGATGCGCGGCCGCGGTCGGCGCGGCGGCAGGCAGCATGCCCATCGCCCAGGCAACGACATAGCCGACGGCCATCGCAATCACCAGCGACGCAACGCGCAGGTAAGGATTACGCTGACGATTCAACAGGATAATCACCGCCAGCACCACGCCCGCCAAAAAGAGATTTTTAGGTGCGCCAAAGGTGTGGTCGCTCATCGCTGCATAACCGCCGCCGATTGAGGTTAAACCAACCTGAATAAGCGACAGGCCGATAATCATCACCACGATGCCGGAAACCAGCGGGGTAATCACGCGGCGCGCCAGATGCAGCACGCGCGACAGCAGAATTTCGGTGCAGGACGCGACCATCAGCGTACCAAACAGCGCGGCCATCATGGTCGGCACATCGGCTCCGCCATTTTTCAGCGCCAGGCCGCCCATAATCAGTGGTGCAACAAAGTTGAAGCTGGTGCCCTGAATCGACAGCAGGCCCGAACCCACCGGGCCCCACGTTTTAATCTGTAAAATGGAGGCCAGACCCGAAGCAAACAGCGACATGCTGATAATGTGCTGTGTGTCCTGCGCGGGCAGACCTAATGCCTGACAAATCAGCAGCGCGGGAGTGATAACCGCCACAAACATCGCCAGCAAATGTTGGCAGGCCGCAAACAGCGTTTGTGGCAAAGGCGGGCGATCTTCCAATCGATAAATTAGTTCACTGCTGCGGGTCGTTTCCGACGCTGATAGCTGAGCCTCTGGCTCGGCAGATTGTGTAGGCATTCTTTTGGCACCCCATTAAGCCACAAAGCGGGCATTTTTCATGATATCAAGGCTAAAAGCAATCGTTTGCCGATAGCATTTTTATGGCTTTATCGTCGATAGGGAAGCATGAAAAAGGCCAGCCGAGGCGATGACCGAATAATGTCTGCAATCAATGTCTGCAAACAATTTTTGCAAACAGTGTTTGAAAATAATGTGTTTGCGGGGGAAGGCGAGGTCTGTAGAAAGAACAAATCCTTTTAACGCAGGTTAGGCGTTGGTGTAGCGGACCCTTTCCGGCAGCCAGCGTTCGATGAGCGCCTTGGCGTGTTCGGGATATTGCTGGTGAAGGTGGCGCGCCACCCGCTGAACTTCGGGGATCATCGCCTGATCGCGCAGCAGGTCGGCGACCTTAAACTCGGCGCTGCCGGTTTGGCGGGTGCCAAGCAGCTCGCCCGGACCGCGAATTTCGAGATCCTGCTGTGCGATAACAAAGCCGTCGTTGCTGTCGCGTAACACCTGCAAACGCTTTTGCGCCGTTTTACTCAGCGGCGTTTTATAGAGCAGCACGCAGTGAGAGGCCACGGCGCCACGGCCCACGCGGCCACGCAGCTGGTGCAGCTGTGCCAGACCCAAACGCTCGGGGTTTTCGATAATCATCAGGCTGGCATTGGGCACGTCGACGCCCACTTCAATGACCGTAGTCGCGACCAGCAGCTGGATTTCACCCTGCTTGAAGGCGGCCATCACGGCCTGCTTTTCCTGCGCTTTCATGCGGCCGTGAATCAAGCCGACATTAAGCTCCGGCAAGGCAATTTTCAGCCCTTCCCACGTCGCTTCGGCCGCCTGCGCTTCAAGCATTTCCGACTCTTCAATCAGCGTACACACCCAATAAGCCTGACGATTCTCATCGACGCAGGCGCTTTTCACTCGCTGGATGATGTCGTTTCGGCGCGTGTCTGCAATAGCCACGGTGGTGACCGGCGTTCGGCCCGGCGGGAGTTCGTCGATAACCGAGGTGTCGAGATCGGCATAGGCCGTCATGGCGAGCGTGCGGGGGATCGGCGTCGCGGTCATAATCAGCTGGTGCGGATGAAAACCTTGCTGCCTGCCTTTTTCCCACAGCGCCAAACGCTGGTGGACGCCAAAACGGTGCTGCTCGTCGATGATGACCAGCGCGAGCGCCGAGAACTGAATCTGTTCCTGGAAGATGGCGTGCGTGCCCACGATCATTGAAACCTGACCGCTGGCGATAGCATCCTGCTGGGCAATTCGCGCCTTGCCTTTTTGCTTTCCGGCCAGCCAGCCAACCTGAATACCCAGCGGCTCGAACCACTGACGGAAATTATTCGCGTGCTGTTCGGCCAGCAGTTCGGTGGGAGCCATCAGGCCAACCTGCTTGCCCTGCGCGATCGCGCAAAGTGCCGCCAGCGCGGCAACCAGCGTTTTGCCGGAACCCACGTCGCCCTGCACCAGACGCATCATCGGATAGCCCTGCGCGAGGTCGTGTTCAATCTCTTCGACCACCCGTTTTTGCGCGCCGGTTGGGCTAAACGGCAGCGACGCCAGAAACGCGTCTATCAGTTGGTGATCTTTCACCAGCGGCAGCGCTTTATAACTCTGCGTACCGGCGCGCACCGCCAGCATGCTTAAGTTATGCGCCAGCAGCTCTTCCATAATCAGTCGGCGCTGTGCCGGATGCTGACCTTTTTCAAGGTCCTCAAGCTGCATATCTGGAGGCGGACGATGCAAAAGATGCAGCGCCTGCGAAAGCGGGATCAGCGAACGGCTCAGCTCCTGCGGCAGAAGCTCGGCGATAGGCTGAGTATCCAGCAACGCCAGCGCCTGATCGGTGAGTTTGCGCAGCGTCGCCTGACGAATACCCTCCGTGGTCGGGTAAACCGGCGTCAGTGATTCTTGTAAAACCACCTCGCTGTTTTCGCCCTGCACGCGGTATTCAGGATGGATAATCTCCGCGCCAATCGTGCCACGTTTAATCTCGCCGTACGCCGTCACGCGTCGGCCGGGCGCCAGGCTGTTTTTCATTGCCGCGTTGAAATTGAAGAAACGAAGAGTCAGCAGGCCCGTGCCATCGCTTATCTGACAGGTGAGCATGCGACGACGGCCAAAGCTGATGTCCGTGCGCAGAACTTCACCTTCAACGGTGGCAAAAATATTGGGCAGTAAGTCGTTTATTGCGTAAAGGCGGGTGCGGTCTTCATAGCGCAAAGGCAAATGAAGCAGCAGATCCTGAATGGTTTCGAGGCCGATTTTTGCGAGCTTTTCCGCCTGACTTGCGCCAACGCCAGAGAGTGACGTGAGCGGGACGGCATCCAGCAGGCGGCCCTTCATCTGACAACCGTCATTTGCATTGCGGCCCACCACTCGTCATCGGCAACAATTTTGCCGGTGTCGTCAATCAGTGGGCGAGGCAGTTTTTTTCGTAGCGCAACGTTGGCAAGCACCGGATAACCCCCTTCGAACAGCAGGCGTTGCTGCTCTTTCTCTTTTAACAGGCTGGTTTTACGCGCGTACATGCCGGCATTTTGCCGCTGACGCTGGGCTTCATAAAGGATAAGCGCCGAGGCTACAGAAACGTTTAACGACTGCACCATGCCGACCATCGGGATAATAATATCGCTGTCGGCCAACGCTAGAGCTTCTGGGGTAATGCCGGTTTTCTCTTGGCCCAGCAAAATGCAGGTAGGAAGGGTGTAATCAATCTCGCGAAAATCGACCGCTTTTTCAGACAGATTAGTCGCCAGAACCTGCATGCCCATCGCCTTCATTTTGGCTACGGCGTCTTGAATAGTTTTATGCGTCTTAACCTGAACCCAGCTGTTGGCACCGGCGGCAAAAGAGCCTTGGGTGCGCATTTTGCTGGTTGGCCAAACGGCATGCACTTCATTGACGCCGACAGCATCGGCAGTTCGAATCACGGCCGAAACGTTATGCGGCTTGTGCACCTGCTCCATACAAACGGTCAGGTCAGGTTGGCGAGCCGCCAGCATTTCTTGAATGCGCGCATAACGTTCTGGAGTCATGGGATCAGTTTCTGTTTCGGGTGACTTTAATCACATCCGGCATAATACGAATCTTGCGCATAATGTTAGCCAGATGTACGCGGTCGCGGGTGCTCAGGCGAATAAATGCGCTGTAAACGCGACCGTCTTTTTCTTCGCTGCTCAGGCTCTGGATATTAGACTGCGCCGCGTTAATCGCCGCCGTCAGATTCGCCAGACCGCCCTGATGGTTGAACATATCAACTTTAATCTCGGCGATAAACTCCTGCTCGGTTTCCTGATTGTCCCATTCGACCGCCATAAACTTCTCGGGCTCTTTCTGATAGCCACGGATGTTTCGGCAAGATTCATGGTGAACCACCAGACCTTTGCCCGGACTGACGTGCGCAATAATCGGGTCGCCCGGAATCGGACGACAGCACTTGGCGAAGGTGATCAGCACGCCGTCTGCGCCTTTAATTGGCAGATTGCGAGAACCTGAAGTCGCCATGGAAGACTGGTCGCCCATCAGATTTTTAGCCACCACCAGACTCATGGCATTACCCAAGCCGATTTCGGCCAGCAGGTCATCCATCGCGTGGAGCTTCATGCGATCAAGCTCTTTCTTGATGTTTTCCGGCGGCAGGTCAGTCAGTTTGCGTCCGCTACCCAGCGCGTGATTCAACAAACGGCGACCCAACGACACAGAGTCGTCGCGCTTGAGGTTTTTCAGCATCTGGCGAATTTTTGCGCGTGCGCGCGAGCTGACCACGAAGTTCAACCACGCCGCATTCGGACGTGCGCCCGGAGCCGTGATGATTTCAATAGTCTGTCCGCTGGTCAGCGGCTGCGAAAGCGGATAAGGCTGTCTGTCGACACGCGCGCCAACGCAGGCATGACCGATATCGGTGTGCACGGCGTAAGCGAAGTCGACCGGCGTTGCTCCAGCAGGCAGCTCGACGATGCGACCTTCCGGCGTAAAGACGTAAATTTCATCGGGGAAGAGGTCGGATTTAACGCTCTCGATGAATTCGAACGAGTTACCCGCGCTCTGCTGAAGCTCAAGCAGGCTCTGCAACCAGCGTTGGGCACGAATTTGCGCCGTCGTGCCGTTGCTCTCGCCGTTCTCTTTATAAGCCCAGTGCGCCGCAACCCCCATCTCTGCCATTTGATCCATATCTTCGGTACGGATTTGCACCTCGACAGGCACGCCGTGCGGACCAATCAGGGAGGTGTGCAGAGACTGATAGCCGTTGGCTTTCGGGATGGCAATATAGTCTTTAACCCGCCCCGGACGAGGCTTGTAAAGGCTGTGCGCCTGACCGAGAACGCGATAGCAGGTATCAAGTTCTTTAACGATCACCCGAAACGCGTAGATATCCATAATCGAATGGAAACGCTGCTCTTTCAGGTGCATCTTAAGATAAATAGAATAGAGGTGTTTTTCACGTCCGCTCACGCGACATTGGATGCCGGCTTCGGTCAGACGTCCCTCAATCTCCGAGAGGATTTTTTGAATCATCTCTTTTCGGTTACCACGCGCAGCTTTCACCACTTCTTTGATAACGCGATAGCGATTGGGGTACAGCGCCTCAAAGCCCAGCTCTTCGAGCTCGGTTTTAAGGTGATGTATACCCAGCCTGTGCGCCAGAGGACTGTAAATTTCCAGCGTTTCACGGGCAATGCGGCGACGTTTATCCGGGCGCAAAGAGCCCAGCGTGCGCATATTATGGGTACGGTCAGCGAGTTTGATCAAAATGACGCGGATGTCTTGCACCATCGCCATAATCATCTTGCGGAAGTTCTCCGCCTGCGCTTCTTTTTTATCCTGGAACTTCAGCTTGTCGAGCTTTGAAACCCCTTCAACCAGTTCGGCAACGCTCTTGCCAAACAACTGTTCCATGTCTTGATAGGTTGCGGGCGTGTCTTCAATGACGTCATGAAGCAACGCAGCCATCAACGTTTCGTGGTCGAGTCGCATTTCAGCTAATATGCAGGCCACGGCTACCGGGTGAGTAATGTAAGGCTCACCGCTCGAGCGTGTCTGACCCTCGTGCGCATCCCGCGCAACGAGGTATGCCTGCACGAGGCGCTTGATCTGGTCCTCTGGCAGGTATTTTTGAATCAGCTGATTCAGGCTTTCAAAGATGTACAAGTTAGACCCGCTGATTAAGTAGGACGACGGCCTTCAGCGATAGCAGTAACCGCTTGCATCTCGTTGGCTTCCTGGTCTTTTTGCTCCTGACGATCGCGAGCGTCGAGGATCTGGTTTGTGATCAGACCTTCTTCGATTTCACGCAGGGCAATAACAGTGAACTTGTCGTTTTCTTCAGCGACCAGTGGATCTTTACCACCAGATTGCAGCTGGCGTGCGCGACGAGCAGCCACCAACACCAGGTCAAAACGGTTACCAATTTTTTCTACAGCGTCTTGAACAGTTACGCGTGCCATATATGTGCTACTCCACAGGGTGACGAAAGACTGGGCATAATACTGAAAGTGACTTCAGTCTGCCAATAGTTTGGTGATTAATCCGTCATGACGGAGCTTTTGACGGCCCAGACGAAGACGTTCTGCACGAATAATGGTTTTAAGGTCCAGCAAAGCCAGATCAAAATCATCATTCACAATTAAATAGTCGTATTCAACGTAGTGCGTTATTTCGGCCACGGCCTGCGCCATACGTTTGGCGATGACTTCTTCGCTGTCTTGTCCACGGCCACGCAGGCGGCGGTCAAGCTCGTCTTTCGACGGCGGCAGCACAAAGATGCTGCGTGCATGAGGCATGCGCTCACGGATTTGCTTGGCACCCTGCCAGTCGATATCCAGAAAGACATCGACACCCGTAGATAAAACCTGCTCGATAGCTTTACGTGACGTGCCGTAATAGTTACCGAATACCTCAGCGTGTTCTAAAAAGTCGTCATGCTCAATCAACTCGCGGAATTCTTCTTTCGACACGAAGAAATAGTGCTCGCCGTGTTTCTCGCCTGGTCGCATGGGGCGAGTGGTGTGAGAAATCGAGACCTGCGTGTCGTAGAGCGGTTGAGTTTTTAGTAAAGCCTGAATCAGACTTGATTTACCTGCTCCACTGGGGGCGGAGACAATATATAGCGTGCCTTGAACCATGATGACGTTTCAGCTGATTGGGTTGAAATGGAAATACAGAAGAGTGATCTTCGGCACAGTATACACGTTCACCGCTTGGGGTGCAGCGTTCCGACACATTTGAACGCAAGTAATCGCGATAAAACAGCCCAAGTTGGCCTGTTTGCGAGGCTTATTCCAATAAAAAACAGCAATTATGCAAACAGGAAAAAACTTTCCGAGGATTCTTGGAGAACGTTATTTTCCCGCTGGCAGTCACTTATAAAAACGCCTTGAATAGCCGCAACGAGGAGATTGTCATGCGCTATTTATTGCCCGTTTTTTATTTATTCGCGACGCTGTTGTCATTGATTGCTTTTAAAGGGATCGGGGCGACTGAAACCGCCATTGTTAAAGAAATTCATGTTGCGAAAGATTCATCTTGCCCGCTCTGGAGCGCGACGCGTTTCGAGCAGGAGTTATCTCGGCTCACCACCAAACTTGAAAGCTGGGACAGGGCCTATTTCTTGAAGGGCGAAAGCCAAATTGAAGACGTGGTCTACGACAGCCTGCGGGAGCAGCAGCAAAAATGGCGGCTTTGCGCGGGCAACGCGCCGGAAGAAGCAACGCCACCCGCAGGTTCTGCCACCTTGCCGCATCCGGTTTCTCATACCGGACTCAAAAAAATGGCCTCCGAAAACGCGGTGGCTCAGTGGATGAAAGGTAAAACCGACCTGTGGGTGCAGCCAAAAGTGGATGGCATCGCCGTCACGCTGGTATATCAGCGAGGTCACCTGACTGCTTTGCTCAGTCGCGGAGATGGCCTGCTGGGGCAGGATTGGACAGCAAAAGCGGCGGCAATTCCTGCTATTCCGCAGACTATTCCTGACCTCGCCAAGCGGGTTGTGCTGCAAGGCGAGCTATTTCTGATGATGAACGGTCATCGGCAAAATATTACCGGCGGCGTGAATGCGCGCTCGACGGTTGCAGGCGCGATGATGCGTCGAAAGGCCTCGGCGTCTCTCGAACAGGTAGGTATTTTTATCTGGGAATGGCCAGACGGCCCCGCCACGATGACCGCGCGTTTACAGCGACTCACCGAATGGGGGTTTCCGCTCACCGCCGCGTTTACCCAGCCGGTTGAGACTTTTGCCGAGGCGGCGAAATGGCGAGACGACTGGTATCAGCATCCTTTACCTTTCGCCTCTGACGGCATTGTTATTCGGCAACAGGCAGAACCAGAAGGTCGCGCGTGGCGCAATCGACCTGCGAGCTGGGCGGTGGCATGGAAATATCCGGTAGTGCGCAAACTGACCGACGTCACCGGAATTGAGATCACGACAGGACGCAGTGGTAAACGCTCCGTCGTCTTAAAACTACAACCCGTTATGCTCGACGATAAACAGGTCGCTCGCGTCAGCATCGGTTCGCCTGCAAAACTGAAAGAGTGGGACATTAATATTGGTGACCGAGTGGCTGTGAGCCTGGCGGGGCAAGGCATTCCACGGCTCGACGAGGTCGTGTGGCGGGTTGCTGGTCGCGATGAAAATCCGGCTATTAATCATTCTGAACTTGATGCCTTTAGCTGTTTTACCACTAGCGATCTTTGCCGGGAGCAGTTTTTATCGCGACTGGTTTGGCTTAGCGGCTCGCAGGCGTTAGCGATTCGCGGTCTTGGACCCGGCACCTGGAAGAAGCTGGTGGAGGCTGAGCTGGTGACATCTTTACTTGATTGGCTAACGCTCACCGAGCAGCAGATCAACGCGGTGCCGGGGATTGGCGAAAAGCAGGCCAGAAAGCTTTTTGCCGAAATGCAGTTAGCAAAGCAAAAAAGTTTTCGTCGCTGGCTGTCAGCGCTGGGCTTTCCGGTAGCCGGATTAGCAATGAGTGAAACGCTCACGTGGCCGCAGATAACGCGCATCACAGAAACACAGTGGCGAACAGCAAGAGGAATGGGTGAAAAGAGCGCTAAACAGATCCAGCGTTTTATCCATCATCCTGAGGTTGTGGCGATGGTCAAAGTACTCGGCAATGAAAGGCTGCCAGCGTTTATTGAAACTGACAGCCATAAAGAGCAGGAGCTTAGTGGTCCGAATCAGGATAGTGAAATACCGGCAGGCCCAGCTTAAAGCGTAACGCCAGCAGGCGCGCGGCAAAACCTGCCAGCAGTGTGATGATCACCACCAGATTCTGTGGCACCACAAAGTACTGCAGAATGATGTACAGCCAGGCTGCGGCAAAAGAGATGCCACCGTAAATCTCTTTCTGGAAAACCAGCGGGATTTGGTTGCACAGCATGTCGCGCAACACGCCGCCGAACACGCCGGTAATCACGGCGGCGATAGAGGCGATAAGCGGCCCATGGCCTGCGTCCAGCGCTATCTGAGTTCCGATGATTGAAAACACCACCAAACCTAGGGCATCCAGCACTAAAAACAGTTTGCGCAGGTGGCGCATTAACGGTGCTAACCAGGTAGTCAAAATAGCCGCGGCCGCCACAATGAGGATGTACTGTGGATGTTTAACCCAACCTAACGGATAGTGGCCCAGCACCATATCGCGAACGGTGCCTCCACCAATCGCCGTGGCGCAGGCGATAATGATGACGCCAAAAACGTCCATTTTTCGACGACCGGCGGCTAATGCACCCGTCATGCCTTCAGCCGTAATACCAATAATATAAAGAACAGTGAGCAACATAAGTTTCGCCAGTCGACATTTCGCCAAGATTTTATGGTTTCAGATTTATAACTACTACAACTACTAAAACAATTAAGTAACTACAAAGTTTACGACGACAGGGTAATGAGCTTTGCTGTGGGTCTCGACTGAATTTTTCTTTTCATCCTGCCATCGGATTAGTTTATATAATCTGGATAGTTGGTTTACCCTACCATTTTATGCTGCCTTGGGTTCTAAAATCATGCGCTCGCATTATTTTAATTTTCATCTGTTATTCATTATCCTCCTGTAACTTCCATCCTTTTCAACAAGCCTTACCAAAGATAGCTATTCCAATCAGGTAACGAATGTGTATATTTGTCACCTGTTAACCTAAGCTATACGTATAGCTTGGAGATGTGCCTTGGAGAGCTGCATGAAACCCGAAACGCCGGTTGTACTGCCGCAGCGAGGTCCCGCTTTGCATGAGCGTCGAGAGCAGATTATCCGCGCCGCGCTGGACCATTTTCGCCACTACGGTTATTCAAAAACATCCGTAGCCGACTTGGCAAAAGCTATAGGTGTTTCAAGCGCTTATGTTTACAAGTTTTTCGAATCTAAACAGGCGATTGGCGAGGCCGTGTGCAGCCATTCGCTTGGGCAAATCGATGATGCTTTGCGAGAGATTGCGCTTGGCGATAAAAGCGCGGCTGATCGCCTTCGCGAGCTTTTTTCGTCGTTGCTGACCAAAAGTCTGGCGCTGTTTTTTGAAGAAAGAAAGTTGCATGACATCGCTGCCGTGGCGGCTGCGAATCATTGGGATTCGGCAAATAATCATCGCGCCGCGCTCTATGGAATTTTGAAAAAGGTAATCGTTGATGGGCGAGAATCAGGTGAATTTGAATCTGAAACGCCGCTCGATGAGGTCTGCATGGCCATCGCCAGTGTGATGACCCCTTTTTCACATCCGTTAATGCTTGAGGAGAAAACGCCCGAGCAGCTTGAAGAACGCGTTGTTGTGATAACCAATTTGGTTTTACGCAGTTTGGTGAAATAGGCCGACTGATAAAAAGATGTGTAACTCGCATCCTTACTTAAGCGGAATGGTCCGCAGAGGAATTAATATGACTCATCGTCGCGTAGTAATTACTGGCATGGGGGCGGTGAGCCCGCTCGGTTGTGACATCGACACCATTTGGCAGCGCCTGTTGGCCGGCCAGTCTGGTATCCGTGTTCTGCCTACTGAAATCAGCGAAACGCTGACCGTTAAAATTGGCGGCCAGGTACAAACTTTAGAGCAGGATCCTGAGTCAGGCTTCGACCCGGACCAGTACGTGTTGCCGAAAGATCAGAAAAAAATGGACCGTTTTATTCTGTTCGCCATGGCAGCTGCAGATAAAGCGATTGCCGAATCGGGCTGGAAAGCTGAGACCGCAGAGCAGCAAGAGCGTTCGGCCACGGTGATTGGTTCTGGTATCGGCGGCTTCCCGGCGATTGCCAATGCGGTTAGAACCAACGACACGCGCGGTCCTAAGCGTTTGTCTCCGTTCACTATTCCATCTTTCCTCGTCAACCTTGCGGCGGGCCAGGTTTCTATCAAGCATCAGTTCAAAGGCCCAATCGGCGCACCGGTTACCGCATGTGCGGCGGGCGTGCAGGCTATCGGCGATGCCGTTCGTTTGATTCGTAACGATGAAGCCGACATTGCACTGTGCGGCGGCGCGGAAGCGACCATCGACACCGTAACCCTCGGCAGCTTCGCGGCAGCAAAAGCGATGTCAGCGGGTCACGAAGACCATCCTGAAAAAGCGTCACGTCCATTCGACAGCGCGCGCGACGGTTTTGTCATGGGCGAAGGCGCGGGCATGCTGGTCATTGAAGAGCTGGAACACGCTCTGGCACGCGGCGCGAAACCGTTGGCCGAAATTATCGGTTACGGCACCAGCGGCGACGCTTACCACATGACTTCAGGTGCAGAAGACGGCAACGGCGCGGGCCGTGCAATGAAAATTGCATTGCGTCAGGGCGGCATCAAACCTGAGCAGGTTGATCACCTGAACGCGCACGCCACTTCTACGCCTGTAGGCGATTTGGGCGAAATCAACGCGATCAAAAACCTGTTTGGCACCGGCGATAAACTGGCCGTGACCTCCACCAAATCTGCCACCGGCCACCTGCTGGGCGCGGCGGGCGGTTTGGAAACCATCTTCACCGTGCTGGCCGTTCGTGACCAAATCGTTCCGCCAACGCTGAATCTGGATAATAAAGATCCCGCGGCCGAAGGTTTGAACATCATCGGTAACAAGGCGCAGCCACATGAAATCAACTATGCCCTCTCTAACGGCTTTGGTTTCGGCGGCGTAAATGCCTGCGTGTTGCTGAAACGCTGGGAAGCCTAATCTTCTCCGCTTTTTAAAACACCTTTCTCTAAAAGCCCGTTAATTCGGGCTTTTTTCTGCACGATCCCCATCCTTAATTATAATTATTTTTCACCTGGTGGATTTTTGAAACAAAAATTCAGCCTTTGTACGCGCGATTTATCACGGACATAAGGGAAAAATAATGAACAGGAGAGACTTCTGTAAGGCTTCACTGATTTCTACAGGAGCCGTCGCACTCTTAGGCAGTGGGCTGGCGCAAGCGGCCACAAAAATGACGGATTATGGTTTAAGCAAAGGATTGGGACCCGAACTGCAACAGGTTGCGAGCCTAAAATGGCTGGCGAACGCCGTGACGGTAAGCAGCAGCGGCCGCACTTTCGTTGGCCTGCCGCGCTGGCCGACCAATGAAACAACGCCTTCCGTTGCCGAGCTCCTTCCCGACGGTTCCCTCAAACCTTTCCCCGGCGGAAGCTGGAATGAATGGCAATCCGGTCAGCCGGGCGAAGACGCATTCGTTTTAGTTAACACCGTGCACATCTTTGACGACGACACGCTTTGGGTGGTCGATCAGGGTGACCCAAAACTCAGCCGCGACGCGCAAAAAATTCTGCAATTTGATATCAATACCGGCAAGCTGCTGAAAAAAATCACCTTTGATGAAAAGGCTCTACCTAAAGGCGGTAACATCAACGATTTGCGTCTTGATGCTCAGCACGCCTATTTCACCGATTCCGGCCTCGGCGCGATCATCATTACCGACTTGCAAAGCGGAAAATCGATGCGCAGATTAGCCGATCATCATTCAGTAAAAGCAAAGGTCGAACGTCCCGCGCTGGATGAGACCGGCACCGTGATGCAAAAAGATGACGGCAGTCCAAAAATCGTTAATTCAGATCCGCTTGAGCTGACGCCAGACGGTAAATGGCTTTATTATCAGCCGCTTTCAGGTCCGATGTATCGCGTTCCGACCGCCTCGCTGCGTAATGAAAGGCTGACCGATCAGGCGCTGGCCGAGGAAATCGAGTTTGTTTACGACACGCCCGCGCTCTCGGGCACGGCGATAGATACTCAGGGCAACATTTATATGTCCGAGGCACAGCGCCCGCGCATAACCATGCTGACGCCGCAGGGAGATCTGAAGATTATTTTAGAGGATGACCGGATTTGGGGTCCCGACGCGCTATTTATTTCGCATCAGCGCGAACTCTATATTCCTTGCCCGCAGACCGCCAGACTGGCTTATAACCGCGGGCCGGGCGGCAAGGATCTGGTGCAACGACCTTATAAAATCTACAAGGTTAAGCTGCCAGCTTCTCTCGGCGATCGCGAAAAAGTGCCGCCCGTTTCGCGCTAACTCACTTTCGACCGCCCCTTTTTTAGACGTATGGAAACCGAAAAAGCAGGCTCGATGCCTGCTTTTTTCTTTTTTATAAAGGCTTATAGCAACCGATTTCTAAAAATCGTCGCGTTTAGAGCCCATAAGGTCGCGGAATTTCATAGTACTGGCCGGACGGATCGCGCTTGTAATAATGTCCGTGGCTGACATAGAAACGCTCGCCGTGGAAATCGATCGGCGCGAGGTCTGGCGGCGCAGAGTCATACTCATCCTCCTCTTCTGGCGGTGGCGGCGGTGGGCCATCATCGCGAGGTGGCGCATTAACTTCTACGTATTCATCGCCTTGTTTTTGATAGTAATTTCCGTTCAACGCCCAATAAGTTAGCCCGCCAATCACAACGGCAGCAGCAGCTTCAGGCAAGAAGTTAAATCCGGGTCCACCATGACCACCACCGCCTCCGTGCGCCATCGCCAGCGGAGGAGTCAGCAGGCTCAGGATTACCAGTGATACAGCAAGCTTTTTCATTTCATTCCCCTCAGGGGTCAAACTTCAGACTAATACAAACTCTCCCGACTGATATAAGACCTAAACCGCCCGCCGTCAATCTCAAGACCCCCTTTTTCACACCCCGTTACAACTCAGTACGGTATCCTCACGGCGTGGGGGAAAACTGACAAATGGGCTCAGGTTGAAAGTGGTAAAAGGTGAGGAGACAACTTAATTGATTCAGTCTATCGATAACAAAAACAGGCGTGTATGCTTAATTAAATTTATGAGTTTGTATAAGATTTTTAGTGTTCTGCATTAATTAAAAGGGAGGGGTTTATGTCCGGCCTTCATGCTTGGTTGCTGGAAAAAGGGAACAGCAGTAATTATCTTTTTATCAAGAGATTATCTGCAAATGATACGGGTGCTACGGGAGCGCATCAGGTTGGCATTTATATCCCTAAAGGAATAGTTGAGCATCTTTTCCCATCTATTAATCGCGTTGATGAAGAAAATCCCTCTGTATTTTTAAATGCTCATGTTTCTTCTCACACTTGTAATGATAGCCAAGCTAGAGCGGTCTACTACAATGGTCGTTTTTTTGGCAAGACACGGAATGAAAAACGTATAACACGTTGGGGAAGTGGCAGTCCTTTACAGGATCCTGAAAATACCGGCGCGTTAACCATCTTGGCATTTGAGCATGTTCCCGGCTCGGATAGCCCGTCAGTAGATATTTGGGTCTGTGTAAATTCTGATGACGAGGACGTTATCGAATCTGCGATTGGTGAAGTAATACCTGGCACACTAATTTCGGGTAATGCAGAAAAAATCTTGGGCGGATTCTCTGTAAGTACCGAGCCCGTAAAATCCGGATATATTATTCCTGAAAATTGGAAACTATCATTCCCGTCAGGAAGTGAGATTATTCAATTTGCCACCTCACATTATACGCGTGGTGAAGCTGATCCTGACACGCAGTTAATTGATAGACGCCGTGTTGAATATGAAATTTTTCAGGTTGTTGAAGAACTTCATGTTTTAGATTTAATTCGTAAAGGTTTTGGCTCAGTGAATGAATTCATTACTCTAGCTAATTCAGTAAGTAATAGAAGAAAGTCAAGAGCTGGGAAGTCCCTGGAAATCCACCTTGAGACGCTATTTATCGAGTGGGGATTAACTCAATTTGCTACTCAGGCTGCTACTGAAGGAAATAAAAAACCTGACTTCCTTTTCCCATCGTCCATGTCATACCACGATCCTGATTATCCTGATGACAAACTCAGGATGTTAGCCGTTAAGACAACATGCAAAGATCGTTGGCGGCAAATATTGAATGAAGCAGACAGAATTTCTGAGATTCATCTTTTTACTCTCCAAGAAGGGGTGTCTGTCACTCAATTTCAGGAAATGCAGAGGGAAGGCGTTAAGCTAGTTGTGCCATCTTCTTTGCACAAAAAATACCCAGAAACGATCAGGGAAAACTTGATTACTTTAGGTACGTTTATCAAGCAACTTTTAGATCTGTATAAAGAATAAACTATTCTCCCCGATATCAAATCGGGGAGAAATTAAGTTAAGGTTTGTTTTTTCTATCAATAGACACGGCACGATGGATATAGGGTTCTAGAAGCATTGCTACAGCTTCAAACACAGGAACAACCACTGAATTTCCAAACTGACGGTACGATTGAGTATCCGATACCGGGATGCGGAACGGTTTACCTTCAGGCTTTTCAAACCCCATCAATCGAGCACATTCTCGTGGTGTGAGCCTTCTAGGACGTTTCAATTGATTATCTTCGTCACTAAAGTCCATTTCTCCACGAGTCATGTCCCAACCTCTATCAATCAAAATCTCGGAACCATCTTTGTGATAACGAGCTGATAAAGTGCGTGTAACACATGCGGGATCTAATGGATTGACAAGACCAAATCCAAATCCATTACCTTTTGCTGCGTGTTTCTTAGCGTAGTTGTATAAATACTCCCAGAGCTTTGGGGTCAGGATGTATTTATTATCAACAGTGGGTTCAAGTAATTCATTAAGAGTAGGACGCGTTTCAGGATAGAACTTACTAATATCACGTAAGGTGAATCCGTCATGAATTCCCAGATCTTTTCTAAAACCCACTAATACAATTCGCTCTCGATGCTGAGGAAGAAACTTTTTGCCATCCACAACTTTAGGATCATCTTTACCCGTGATAGTAGAATCGGCTACTTCGTATCCCAGCTCATCAAGAGTCTCCATAATAACTTTGAAGGTTTTACCTTTATCATGACTCTTTAAGTTTTTTACATTCTCAAGCATGAAAATAGCAGGCTTTTTAGCACGAATTATTCTGGCTACGTCAAAGAAAAGGGTTCCTTGAGCTTCACATTCAAAGCCATGCGCACGACCTAAAGAATTTTTCTTACTGACGCCTGCAAGGCTAAAAGGTTGGCATGGGAATCCAGCAAGAAGCACATCATGATCAGGAATTTCTTTATCAATATTTTTATA
This sequence comes from Rouxiella sp. T17, assembly GCF_036663475.1. Classification (NCBI taxonomy): domain Bacteria; kingdom Pseudomonadati; phylum Pseudomonadota; class Gammaproteobacteria; order Enterobacterales; family Yersiniaceae; genus Rouxiella; species Rouxiella sp. T17. The sequence goes on from NZ_JAWUEA010000007.1 coordinate 48,581, forward strand.
AGCATCTTCTTCTGAAATCTCGAGATTTTCACTAAGGGTAACCTCGCGAATATCAAAATTGAATTTATGCTGATGCTCGTCGTTATACCAATTAGCCTTGTACGTTTTTACAGCATCTTTATTCCATTCACTGGTAAATACGCACTGACCACCAATAGCCTCAAATCCCTTCCTAATTCCGCCTATACCAGCAAAGAGATCAACGAAGCGAAACGCATAATTTGGATGATTTTTTGGTGGCTCCGGTAACATTCTTTTAAGTAGTGCTTCTTCAGTAGAAGTTAGCGACTTAGGGATGCATTTACCATTAACCCAACGATTAAGCGTTTCGCGGCTCCAATCATTTTTACCCAATTTCCTAAGGAGTTCGGCAACGTACTTTTGATCATAAATTTCCAATACTTTGCCAACTAGTTCTCTATCTTGTTGTTGGCGAAGAAATTGTTCAGCCTCCGCCTTTTCAACCAGCTCTTTGGCTACTGCTTCAAATTCTGACATAATTTCTCCTAGGTTTTATAAGTGAAAATGTATCACTCATTTGACCCAGAATAAAGTTTTATCTGGTTATTTAAACAGTAAAAAACTTATCAGTACTCCGGCCAAGTCAGTATCCTTTCCTGGCCTTTTATGGTCTTCGGCAGCCAGCCTAAAATCACCTCATCTGCTTTTCTTAATCCGCATTCCCAAATCGTAAAAACTCTCCAGCCTCTATCAAGTAACAGAGCAATCGTTTTTTCGTCCCGATTGATATTGATAGCAAACTTTTTCAGCCAAAATTCAGTATTACTTTTGGGGATGGTGGCATAGGGGCAACGCGAATGTTGGTGCCAAAAGCAGCCGTGAACAAAGATACAGAGATTATATTTGGGTAAAACCAAGTCAGGCTGACCCGGAAGTGTTTTGACGTGAAGCCGATAGCGGAAGCCTTTAGCATGAAGATAACGGCGTAATGTAAGTTCTGGCTTGGTATTTTTGTTTCTTATGCCAGACATCATTCTGGAACGCGTTTTGGCGTCGACTGTATCCATCCGTTCCTCCCCGTAAAACCTTTCCCCAAAAGAAATCCATGACTTAACTGTAGGATCTAATCTTGAAATGGTCTTGTTTGTGCTCACAGGACAGGGGTTGTAAGTACTTCTAAATGCATAACGTGAAAGTATTACATCTTTCAGTGCCCTTTTAGCACCTGAACCAATTTTGACCATACCGAGGACATCCTCGAAATGGTTCTCAATATTACGGACATCAAAAAGCCCGCCTAAGCGGGCTCCTTTCAAACATCTCAACACTCAAACAAAATCACTCGATATTCTGAATCTGTTCGCGCATTTGTTCGATCAGGACCTTCAGCTCAATGGCTGAGGTGGTCACGTCTGAGTTGATGGATTTAGACGCCAGCGTGTTCGACTCGCGGTTGAACTCCTGCATCATAAAGTCCAGACGGCGGCCGACGGCTTCTGGTTTCTTGAGGATTTTATGCGTCTCTTTAACGTGAGCTTCCAGACGATCCAGCTCTTCGGAGACGTCGACGCGCTGCGCCATCAGCACTAATTCCTGCTCCAGTCGGTTGTTTTCCAACTGAACCTGCGCGTCTTCAAGCTTGCTGACCAAACGCTCGCGCTGCCAGATTAAAATATTTGGCATCTGGGCGCGGACTTTAAGTACTTCAGCGCTCACGCCATCAAGGCGTTGTTCGATAAGCATTCTCAGCGAATCGCCTTCGCTTTCGCGGGCGAGGATAAAGTCATCCAGCGCGCCATCGAGCGCCACCAGCAGTTCATTGCTGATAGCGTCGAGATCTTGTTCTTCGGCAACCATCACGCCCGGCCAGCGCAGCACGTCGAGCGGGTCGATTTCGCCTTCATCACTTTGCATCTTGACCCACTGCGCGGCTTCAACCAGCTGTTTAGCCAGTTTTTCATTGAGTTGCAGCGTGCCTTGGGCACTTGGGTCGAGATCGAAACGCAGGTTGCATTCAACCTTGCCGCGAGTCAGTCGCGCGCGGACGCGTTCACGAATAACGGGCTCCAGACTGCGAAACTGCTCGGGCAGACGGATATAGGTTTCAAGATAACGTTGGTTAACGGAGCGAAGTTCCCACGCTGCGCTGCCCCAGTTACCCTTTATTTCACGTCGGGCATAAGCGGTCATACTACGAATCATGTCTGTGTACCTGTTAATGTAAAGATGAAAGGATTATAGCTTCGCTGAACCCGTCATGATAGGCATTACCTCACGAAGCCCGTATAATGCGCAGCCAACTATGATTTGCGAGCCGGAGAACAACCCCCATGCGTCCAGCAGGCCGAAATGCACAACAAGTGCGCCCCCTAACTCTGACCAGAAACTACACAAAACACGCTGAAGGGTCTGTTTTGGTTGAATTTGGTGATACCAAAGTCCTTTGCACCGCGACGGTTGAAGAAGGGGTTCCACGCTTTCTGAAAGGCCAGGGTCAAGGTTGGATCACTGCCGAATACGGCATGCTGCCACGTTCAACCCACAGCCGTAACCCGCGTGAAGCGGCGAAAGGCAAGCAGGGCGGTCGTACTTTAGAGATTCAGCGTCTGATTGCTCGCTCACTGCGCGCCGCCGTTGATCTGAAAAAGCTTGGCGAATTCACCATTACTTTGGACTGTGACGTGATTCAGGCCGATGGCGGCACGCGTACTGCTTCAATTTCAGGCGCTTGCGTTGCGCTGGCTGATGCCCTGAACGCGCTGGTTGCGGCGGGCAAACTGAAAGCCAACCCGATGAAAGGTCTGGTTGCCGCGGTTTCCGTGGGCATCGTTAAAGGCGAAGCGCTGTGCGATTTGGAATATGTAGAAGATTCCGCTGCTGAAACCGACATGAACGTTGTCATGATGGAAGACGGCCGCATGATTGAAGTGCAGGGCACCGCAGAAGGCGAACCGTTCAGCCATGAAGAGCTGCTGAGTTTGCTGGCCCTCGCCCGAGGGGGAATCGAAACTATCTTCCAGGCGCAGAAAGCGGTTCTGGCAGAATAATTATTTAAGGCGGCTAATTTAGTCGCCTTTTTCATAAGTGAAATCACCCGTCTTCATTGACGCTGTAACTGCGTTAGCTACGCTCGTTAACCCGAATCACTTACGTGTGTAGGCTCATCGGGATTAACAAGCTTGCCGCCTTGCTGCAACGCCAATGACTTGGGCGGGATGTATTTAATAAATTCAAAGCAGGAGAAGTCCATGAAAGCCTATCAGCGCCAGTTTATTGAGTTTGCATTAAACAAGCAGGTTTTGAAATTCGGCGAATTTACCCTGAAATCTGGCCGTATCAGCCCTTACTTTTTTAACGCAGGCCTGTTTAATACCGGTCGCGATTTGGCTCTGTTGGGCCGTTTTTATGCTGAAGCGCTGATCGACTCGGGTATCGATTTCGACCTGGTATTTGGTCCGGCTTATAAAGGTATTCCGATTGCGACCACCACCGTTGTAGCGTTGGCCGAGCAGCACGAACGCGACGTGCCTTACTGCTTCAACCGTAAAGAAGCTAAAGATCACGGCGAAGGCGGCACGCTGGTGGGCAGTCCGTTGCAGGGCAAAGTCATGCTGGTCGATGATGTGATCACGGCCGGAACTGCAATCCGCGAATCAATGGAAATTATTAATGCTCATCAGGCAACGTTGGCGGGCGTACTGATTTCTCTCGATCGTCAAGAGCGTGGCCGCGCGGATATCTCTGCAATTCAAGAGGTTGAACGTGATTACGGTTGCAAGGTGATTTCAATTATCACGCTGGCGGACCTGATTGATTATCTCGAAGAGAAAACCGAGATGGCCGATCATCTGGCGGCGGTTCGCGCTTATCGTCAGCAGTACGGTATCTAAATAGTGTAGATTGACAGCGTTGATGTTTGAATCATTTACGATTTGAATCATTAACTCGTTGAATCATCGACGCTGTGAATCAAAAAAAAGAAAAGGGCCTTTGGCCCTTTTTTGCGTTCTGTCATTCAATCCGCCATTAACCGTCTTATTCACCGTTTCTCATTCATTAGAAACCGCGAGCAGCGTTTACAGCAGTGTTTACAATAAGCAGTGTTTACAATAGTTGTGCGGAAATTAACGGCCAGCGGGTATCGAAATCCTGCGTTGGACTGTATTTAAACTCCGAACGTACAAACCGCGACAGCAGGCCTTCGCAGAGGGCTAAAAGCTGGCTGGCCAACAGCGTTTCATCGGTCTCGAAACCTGTACCTTCACGCATTTTTTTCTCGCGCAGTACCTGACGAAGCTGAACTTCAATACGTTCAAACAGCTGATTAATACGGCCCTGCAAACGGTCTTGTTCAAACATCAGGGCATGGCCGGTCATAATGCGGGTCAGGCCCGGATTACGTTCGGCAAATCCGAGCACCAGCAGCAGAATGAGACGAAGCCTATTTAACGTTTCCTTTTCATCCTGCAAAATCAGGTTAATACGGGAGATCAAACTGTCCTCGATAAACTCGATTAAGCTGTCGAACATCCGCGTTTTGCTGGGAAAATGGCGGTAAAGTGCTGCCTCAGATACCCCGACGCTGGCGGCAAGCTTAGCCGTCGTAATACGCTGGCTGCCATCGCTGGATTGCAGCATTTGCGCTAATGCCTGCAAAATCTCTTCGCGTCGGTTCCTTTTGGTATTTTCTTTTTCTGCCATGTCTGAATAGACCCTTGCTTAAAACGGCTCAAATATAAAAAAAACCGAACAATTGCCGCATCAACCCAAAGATTGCGCGGCTTGTTAACCCTCACCGTTTAGCCGTTGCCAACGTAAATCGCCACAAATGGAACGCAGCTAAGGACAACACCCAGATGTCACCTACAGTGAAGGCTTATTAATTTTTATTGTATCGGTTTGATATAAATAAGGATCTGTTCAATATCCTGCGGACCTGCACCGCGATGTTGAACAGATTCTTACTGGCGTCCAGAGTGACCGAAACCACCCTCGCCGCGTTCGCTGCTGGTAAAGTCTTCAACCAGATTAAATTCGGCCTGAACGACGGGAACGAAAACCATCTGGGCAATACGTTCGCCTGGTTCGATAGTGAAGGTCGTTTGTCCACGGTTCCACACGGAAACCATCAGCTGGCCCTGATAGTCAGAGTCGATAAGCCCCACCAGATTCCCCAATACTACGCCATGTTTGTGACCCAAACCTGAGCGCGGAAGAATGACTGCCGCCAGATTTGCATCATTAATGTGGATAGCCAATCCGGTCGGCAGCAGCGTGGTTTCGCCCGGATGCAGCTCGACGGCGGCGTCCAGCACGGCGCGTAAATCTAATCCTGCAGAACCCGGCGTGGCGTAAGCCGGCAAAGGAAAATCTTTGCCAATGCGTGGATCAAGAATCTTAATGTCTATTTTTTTCATCATAACGGCTGACTATCTCATTGAGTAAAGCTTGGGCAAGCTGCTGTTTATCGGTGAGAGGTAAACGCAGGTTTCCATCTTGCCAAAAAAGATGCAAGGCATTGGTATCACTATTAAAACCATGCCCTGCAAGGGATACATCGTTCGCGCAAATCAGGTCGAGATTCTTCGTGATTCGTTTTTGTTGGGCGTATTCTTCCACATTCTGGGTTTCAGCAGCAAACCCTACGACATACGGGCGATGCGCTTTCATGGCACCGACGCCTGCAACAATGTCAGGATTCTTGACCATTTTTATCGTGATTTCATCGCCCTGTTTTTTTATTTTTTCATCGGCGATGGCAACGGCGCGATAGTCGGCAACGGCCGCGCAGGAGATAAAAATATGCTGTTCGGCGACGCTGGCGTTAACCGCCGTCTCCATTTCAAGCGCGGTGGTGACGTCCGTTCTTGCGACCTTGGCAGGTGTCGATAAAGAGACGGGGCCGCTAACCAGCGTAACCTGCGCGCCGCGTTTGGCTGCCGCTTCGGCGATGGCAAAACCCATCTTTCCGGAGCTGTGGTTCGAGATATAACGCACGGGATCCAGCGCTTCACGCGTGGGGCCGGCAGTGACCATAATCTTCAGATGCTGTAAGTCTTGGCGGGGTGAAAAATGCTCCACGGCCATGTCGACAATCACCAGCGGGTCGAGCATACGCCCGGGACCTACGTCGCCGCAGGCCTGACTGCCTTCATCGGGACCCCACACCAACGTGCCGCGTGCGGCTAGCTGATGCAGATTTTCTTGCGTCACGGCGGCGCGATACATCTGCTGGTTCATCGCCGGAACCACGGCGACAGGCGCGGCGGTAGCAAGGCAAATTGTAGTCAGCAGGTCGTTTGCCATGCCGGCGTTGATGCGTGCCAGCACATCGGCGGTCGCGGGAGCGATAATGACCAAATCGGCCCATTTTCCTAGCTCGATGTGGCCCATCGCGGCTTCGGCTGCGGGATCCAGCAGCGAGTCGGAGACCGGATAACCGGAAACGGCTTGCAGGCTGAGCGGCGTGATAAACGCCTTTGCCGCGTCCGTCATGACGACACGCACGTCAGCCCCACGGTCGCGTAAACGCCGCACCAGCTCGGGAGCCTTATAGGCAGCAATGCCGCCGCTGACGCCGAGCACAATATGTTTGCCGGAAATTCCCGTCATCATGATTGTCCGATTGAAATTCTTGAGAGGCGATATTTTAGCATAAGGATTATTCATGACAGCTATACGGTTTCGTTATTAGCGATGCAGCTTCTTCATCTTGCGAGACGTCCTGGAAAACTCAACCATGCTAAACCCTTGTGACAAAAGGCTGTGCGACACTGTTTATCGATAAAGGCGGGGCTTATAAGGAAGGAGGATGAAAATTCATAATTCGGTCTGGCAGGGTGGTGCCGGGCCAAGAGAAAAACTGATTGAGCTGGGCGCGGGCAGTTTGTCGGACTGCGAGCTGCTGGCGATATTTTTACATACCGGCGTGCGCGGCTTGAATGTCATGGCGCTGGCCGAAGGATTAATGGCCCATTTTGGGTCAATTTACGCGCTTCTGGAGGCGGATTATCCCTCGATTGTTGGCTTTCACGGCATGGGCGCTGCCAAATTCGCCAAGCTCGCGGCGGTCACCGAACTGACTCGACGATGCTATGCAAGACGACTTTCGAGCGAAAATGTACTGCTCAATCCGGCGATAACCCGTCAATTTTTACAAAATTTGCTCGCAAATCGAGAAAGGGAGGTCTTTTTGGTACTTTTTCTCGACAATCAACACCGTGTTATTCGCCATGAGGAGATGTTTGCTGGTACCATTAGCAGCGTCGAAATTCATCCGCGTGAAATTGTGCGCGAAGCGATGAAGGTTAATGCGACGGCGCTGATTCTGGCGCATAATCACCCGTCCGGCAAAGCTGAACCCAGTTTTGCGGACAGAAGGGTAACCGAACAGATAATAAAAGCGTGCCAACTGCTGGATATTCGCGTACTCGATCACTTGGTGGTAGGGGGCGGAGAAACGGTTTCTTTTGCCGAGCGCGGTTGGATTTAGCCTATTTTTGGAGATCCTTTGGGATCTTTAGCTGTTCGGGACTTGAGCACTTACGCTCTAGAGCGTATACTACGCCACCTTTGAGAATCTTGGGTTTGGCGTTAAGAGCCTATCTCAGCAGGTTTCGACCTGATGATATACGGTTTTTACCCGACGACAGTGAGTCGGTTCTCAGTGGAGTTTGCTGAGATGGGCTCTCAAAGCCTGACGAGGCGGCCATACCCTATACGAAGCTCGAGCTGATTTGATTTTTGGAGAATAGACACATGTCCCGAGTCTGCCAAGTTACTGGCAAGCGCCCGGTGAGCGGTAACAACCGTTCCCACGCAATGAACGCGACCAAACGCCGTTTTCTGCCAAACCTGCATTCCCATCGTTTTTGGGTTGAAGGTGAGAAGCGCTTTGTAACTCTGCGTGTATCTGCTAAAGGTATGCGCGTGATTGATAAGAAGGGTATCGAAACGGTTCTAGCCGAAATTCGTGCCCGTGGTGAGAAGTATTAAGGAAAGGAACTGAAACATGGCTAAAGGTGTTCGCGAGAAGATCAAGCTGGTTTCTTCTGCTGGTACTGGTCACTTCTATACCACCACGAAGAACAAGCGTACTAAGCCGGAAAAATTGGAACTGAAGAAATTCGATCCAGTTGTCCGCCAGCACGTGATCTACAAAGAAGCTAAAATTAAGTAATTTTAGCGGATTAATAAAAACCCGGCTTCGGCTGGGTTTTTTTATATCTAAATTTCCCCGTCGTACTTGAAGCCGTGGCTGCGTTGCCTACGCTCACTCACCCTAGTCACTTACCTGTGTAAGCTCCTAGGGACTCGCTCACTTGCCGCCTTGTCACAACTCCAATTACTTTGGGGAACCTTCCTCTTCATACTTGAAGCTGTGGCTGCGTTAGCTACGCTCACTTGCCGCCTTGCCACAACTCCAATTACTTTGGGGAACCTTCCTCTTCGTACTTGAAGCTGTGACTACGTTGGCTGCGTTCACTCGCCCTAGTCACTTACCTGTGTAAGCTCCTAGGGACTCGTTCACTTGCCGCCTTGCCACAACTCCAATTACTTTGGGGAACCTTTGACTCTTTGAACCTTTGAACCTTTGAAGCTTTGAAGCTTTGAAGCTTGATGCTGTAGCTGCATTGGCTACACTATTCGCACGATTACAGGTTTAGGAACAATTGATGCCAGAATTACCAGAGGTTGAGACGAGCCGTCGGGGGATTGAACCCTATCTGGTCGGTCACACGATTATGCACGCCGTGGTGCGCAATGCGCGGCTGCGCTGGCCGGTTTCGCAGGAGATTATGGCGCTCAGCGATCAGGTGGTTATTAGCGTGCAGCGTCGCGCCAAGTATTTGCTGGTCGAGCTGAAAACGGGCTGGATTATTATTCATCTCGGCATGTCGGGCAGTCTGCGGGTGCTGGCGGAAGAGACGGAGCCTGCTAAACACGACCACGTGGATCTGGTGATGGATACCGGCTACGTGCTGCGTTATACCGATCCGCGTCGCTTTGGTGCCTGGCTGTGGAGTGAAGATCCGCAGGGCAGCAGCGTGCTGTCGCATCTTGGTCCCGAGCCGCTTAGCGAAGCGTTTAACGCCGATTATCTGCGCGAGAAATCGCTCAAGAAGAAATCGCCGATCAAGCCGTGGCTGATGGATAACAAGCTGGTGGTGGGTGTAGGTAATATTTATGCCAGCGAATCGCTGTTTGTGGCGGGAATTTCGCCCGACAGGCCGGCAAATTCGCTGACTCAGGAAGAGTACGCGCTGCTGGTGGAGACTATCAAGGCCGTGTTGCTGCGCTCAATCGAACAGGGTGGCACCACTTTGCGAGACTTTTTACAGTCCGATGGCAAACCGGGCTATTTTGCCCAGCAGCTGCAGGTTTATGGCCGCGCTGGCGAACCTTGCCGAGTGTGCGGAACGCCGATTGAAATCAGCAAGCACGCGCAACGCAGCACCTTCTTCTGCCGCAACTGCCAGCACTAATCGTTGATTTACAGCACTACCCTTTGATTTGTCTAGAGTAACTATTCGCTCGCGATGCGTTCAAGCAGCGCCTGCGTGATGTGAGCAGGCAGGAAAGGCGTGATATCTCCCCCGTGTCGCGCCACCTCTTTGACCAAAGAAGAGGAAATAAACGACCACTCCTTCGACGGCATCAGAAACACGCTTTCCAGCGTCGGCATTAAATGTCGATTCATGCTGGCGAGCTGGGTTTCGTATTCAAAATCAGACACCGCCCGCAGGCCGCGCACCAGCACGTTGGCGTGATGCTCTTTGGCGAAGTTTGCCATCAGCGAGCTAAAACCAATCACCTCGACGTTGGCGAGATGCGACGTTGCCTGCTTCGCCAGCGCCACGCGTTCATCCAGCGAAAACAGCGTTTTCTTATGCGGACTGGCGGCAATCGCCAGAATCACGGTCTCGAACATCAAGGACGCACGCGTCACTAAATCGAGGTGACCATTCGTTAGCGGGTCAAAAGTACCGGGATAGATTGCCTTGGTCGTCATAGTGGCTCGCTTTTTTGCATTGAGTGGCTGAATGCCCAGAGGGCGGCATATTTGTTGAACGTATACTGTGCGTTCACGCCTGCCAGAATCAATCCCTGTTTGCCGTCGAGAAAACCGGCGCGCAAGATCCAGGTTTTGAAAAACGCCCCTAAAGTGTGGCTGATAATCGAAAAGAAGCTGCAACGTTTGCCCTGCTGGTGGCGCTGTTTCGCCCAGGCTTCGGCATAATTTGTTTGCTTGCGCTGAAAGGCGAAGAAATCGCGACAGGTAAGATGCAGCAGGTCGCCTTTGAGGTCGACGATTTTCGCGCCGTCGGTTTTCAGCGATTCATGAACCAAATCATCGTTATAGCGATATTTATCAGCTTGATAGAGGCGATTGACGCGATCGGGATACCAACCGCTATGGCGCATAAAGCGCCCTAAAAACAGATTGCGACGGCCTAAACGATACACTGCGTTCTCTTCGGGCGCGTTCAGGCACTCTTCGATGGAGTGACGCAGCTCGGGCGTGACGCGCTCGTCGGCATCGATCATCAAAATGTAGTCGCCGCTGGCGTAGTCTTGCGCGCGCTGACGCTGCTTGCCGAATCCTTGCCAGTCGGTATGTTCAAAAACTTTTGCCCCGAGCTCGCGCGCCAGCGTCTGCGTGCCGTCGCTGCTGCCCGAATCGAGCAGCACAATTTCATCCGCCCAGTTAACCGAGGTGAGGCACTCTTCCAGCAGCGAGGCTTCGTTTTTGGCAATCAGCACCACGGACAGGCGTTTTTTGGCAGACATCAGATTTAGTGACTCCGGTGAGGAAGGTAAGGCTCCATCAGCTCGAGCAGGCGATGCAGCGCGCCCTGATTTTGACGCAGCACGTCTACCGCGTGACGACCGTAATACAATCGATAATCTTCATCGGTCAGCAGGGTGGCAATCTCTTTCACCAGCGACGCGCTGTCCGTGACGGTAATCAGTCCATCCGCCTGTGCCAGCTTGGCGCAGATATCTTTAAAGTTAATCGTGTGCGGACCCATTAACACCGGAATGGCGTGTGCAGCGGCTTCCAGCGGATTATGGCCGCCTCGTTCAACCAGACTGCCGCCCACAAACGCGATGTCGGCGATGCCGTAAAGCAGCATCAGTTCGCCCATGGTGTCGCCGATGACGACCTGCGTCTGAGCAGAAGGCACCTGGCCGCTGCTGCGCTGAATATAGGTCAGGCCCGCTTTCTGCGTGAGATCGCAAGCGACCGGGAAACGCTCCGGATGGCGCGGCACCAGAATCAGCAGCAGCGTCGGGAAGGTTTTCAGCAGCTCGCGATGTGCTTCAAGCAGCACGGCTTCTTCGCCATCGTGCGTGCTGGTGGCAATCCACACCTGACGGCGCGACGCCCACTGGCTGCGCAGCGTCAGGGCGCGCGCGGCCAATTCCGGCGTGACGGAAATATCGAATTTCAGGCTGCCGGTCACGGCAAGATGCGAACGTTTCAGGCCAAGAGAGATAAAGCGCTCGCCGTCTTCGACGTTTTGGGCGGCGATCAGGGTGATTTTTTGCATCACGCCCTGAATAAATTTGCCGAGCTTGCCGTAGCCTTTGGCCGAACGGGCAGAGAGGCGCGCGTTGGCAATCACCAGCGGAATTTCACGCTGATGCAGGGCGGTAATCAGATTTGGCCACAGCTCGGTTTCCATAATAATCACCAGCTTGGGGCGAACCTGATCGAGGAAACGTTCGATGGAACCGGGCAAATCGTATGGCAGATAAACGTGGCTGACATCTTTGCCAAAGGCAGAGACCGCGCGCTCGGAGCCGGTCGGCGTCATGGTGGTGACGGTGATCGGCAGAGAAGGGTAGCGATGACGCAGCGCGCGAACCAGAGGGACGGCCGCCAGCGTTTCACCGACAGACACGGAGTGCAACATAATGCCGTCCGGCACGACCTTACCTTTACAGAATCCATAGCGTTCGGCCCATCTTTTACGATAGAGCGGCGCTTTGCGACCCCGCATCCACAGGCGGATCCAGATCAGCGGCTGGATGAGGTAAAGAAGAACGGTATACAGCGTTTGTAACATAATATCCGTAAAATCTAAGGGTAAAGGCGGAATTCTAAATTTTAACCGCCGCCAATGCCATAAGTTATTTTAGTGCCAGCGCGGCATATTGCGCGCTGATGGCTTCTAAGCTGAAGTGCGTCAGCTTATTGGCGTCGATGTGCGGCGGATTCTGATAAATATCTTTTATCTTCTCTGCCAGCGCGGGCGCGTTAAGATCTGAAAGTCCGCGCGCCCACTCTTCGGTCAGGATTTCCGCCGGTCCGCCCGGACAACGGGTGCTGACGACCGGCGTGCCGAGCAGCAGCGCCTCGACCAGCACGTTGCCGAATCCTTCGCTGTCGGAACTCGAAATCAGCAGCGACGCGTGGCGAACAAACGGGTAAGGGTTAGATTGAAAACCTCTAAACAATACGCGATCGCCAACGCCCAGACTGACAGCCAGCGCCTTCAGCTTTTCGGTACGATCGGCCTTGCCTTGCCCCAGCAACACCAGCGGAGCCGTCACGCCGCTCAGGGCATAAGCCTCAATCAGCCGGTCATGACGTTTAGTTTCATGAAAACGACCGACGTGGATCAGATAAGGTGACGCAGGCAGTTCGCAAGGCTCGGCGGCGGCTTTCTGAATCGCCTCTATATCAAAGGGATTATAAATCACCTCGAGTTTTGCCGGTTTCAAGTCGAACTGCTCGCGAATATCTTCGCCCACCGCGCGCGACACCGCCACCACGTTACGCTGTTGATAAACCGCCTTGATTTTGCGTTTTTTCATCCAGCGATCAAAGCCCGTGCGATGGCCCAGATAGGAGGTTGAAAACATGCCGTGCAGGCAAAACCAGACTTTCTGGAAATCCAGCACGCGGCTTTTCGCCACAATACGGTCGGTTTTATGCAGATTCGATAACACCAAATCAAAGCGTTCCGTCGCCCTTAACGCTTTATCCAACTGGGCCGCGCGGCGCGAAATTTCAGTCAGTTTACGCCACGGCTTGCGATTCTCATCCTTAATAACCTGATAGTCCAACCCCTGCGGCAGCGCGTATTCACAGACGTCGCGCAGCGAAAATAGCGCGACCTGATGATTCTGCCGCAGCAGGCCCTCGGCCAGCGTCAGCACCACTTTTTCTGCGCCGCCGCCCGGTAAGCCATCGATTATAAAGAGAATTCGCATCAGCCCAGCAGCTCCTGATAGAGTGAAATGAGTTGTGAGGAGAGTTTTTGCGGCGTGCAGTCGAGAATAGTTTCCCGCGCCTTTTCGCCCTCAATCGAGCCCAACGCCTGCTTCGGCAGTGCCATCACCGCCGCTTCCAACGCCTTGATATCAAGCGCATCACAGACAAAACCGTTGCTGCCCTGCACGATAAATTCCGATCCGCCGCAGGTCGGCGTGGTGATTACCGGCAAACCGCAGGCCATCGCCTCAAGGATAACGTTCGGGAACGGATCATAAAGCGTTGGCAGCAGCAGCGCGTCGGCCATTTGATAAAACGCCAGCGTTGAGGTCTGCATCCCAAAAAAATGTACCCGATGGCTGCAACCGAGCGTGGCGCACAGCGCCTGATAACGTTTTTGGTCTTTATCTTTGCCGACGACCAGCAGGTGACGATCGGTGGGCGCGATAGCTCGAATCGCCGCCTCCAGCCCTTTGCGCTCGAAGCCGGATCCGACATAAATCAGGCAGGTAGCGGTCAGCGGAACCTGATGCTGCGCGCGCAAAGCCTGACGCTCGGCCTCGCTCGGCGGCAGAAAACGCTGGCTGTCTATGGCGTTATAAATGACGCGAATTTTATCGGCGGGCACGCCAAACTCGTTGATTATCTCCTGCTTGACCATCTCGGCGTTGCAGATAACCGCCTTGAGCTCCGGCGCGGCGTACATCTGCTGCTCGGCCTGCATCACATAGCGATGATAGCGATCGGCAAACAGCTGTTTACCTTTCCAGCTCGGCAAAATGCGGGCGCGCTGTTCCAGCCAGCGGCGATGCACGCCGTCGCCGGCGCGGAAGAGATCGCAGCCCGGAATACGCTCGTGGCTTTGCACCAAATCGAAATCTTCTTTCTGCCACAGGCTGCGCGCGGCGTTGGCAAATCCGCGTTCACGGCTGATGCGCCCGAGCTTCCACGGGTCGCAAATATGCACTTTCCAACCGGGTTTAACGTCGCCCTGCCATTGGCGGGTAATGACGTTGAGTTCAAGATTCTGATCGTCCAGCGCTTCAAGCGCGCGTGAGATAAAACGTTCGGCGCCGCCGTCGGGACGATATTTTTGACGCACCAGCGCCAGTCGAAAATGTTTCATGGAAGTAACCTTTCTGCCGCATCAATGACAGCCTGCGCGGGAATGGCATCAAGGTAGCGTTCTGAAGTGTGGGTGTCGATGTCGTCGGGATTGGGCAGCGGGCCAAAATCACCGGCCCAGATAACTTCGCCAATCGCCTGCCAAGGTGACCAAAAAGTCAGTTTGGACGGGCCGAACAGCGCCACCAGCGGCGTTTGCAGCGCGGCGGCCATGTGCATGGGCACGGAATCAACGCCGATAAAAAGTGCGGCGCGGTCGATGAGCGCGGCCAGCTGGCGCAATGTCAGCTTACCCGCCAGCGAAACGGTGCGGGCGTCTGGACACAGCGCGAGAATTTTGTCGACCATCTCCAGCTCGCGTTTATCCGGTCCGGCAGTGACCACAATCGGAAAACCCTTTGCCGACAGCGCGCGGAACGTTTCGGCCATTTTCTCTTCGGTCCAGCACTTAAAGAACCAGCGCGAGGTGGGCTGCACCACAATAAACGGCAATTTGACGTCGTGATCGTGCAGCAGCGCGGTCACTGCTGCGTCATCTTCGGGCGAATAACTCATGGTCGCCTGATTGGCGTGGGGCGCAAGATTTAACGGCGCGAGAATAGAGAGGTTTTGTTCAACCGTGTGCAGTTTGCCATGACCCTGCGTGCTGACCAGTTGGGTATGACACCAGCGCCAGATTTTGCCGCGTCGTTTGGCGAAATCCATGCCAAGACGCACGGGCGCGCCGGTCAGGCGGGTCACAATCGCGCTGCGCCACTGGTCGGCGAGGTTAATCACTAAATCATAGTGTCGATGCATTAACTGACGCGCCAGTTTTATCTCGTGGCTAACGTGCTTGCGCGCGCCCAGCTTTTTCCACTGCCGGTCGATAGTGAACAGCTTTGAAAGTGCGGGGTGGCTGACCAGCATGTCGCGCGTCTCGAGATACATCAGCATGTCGATTTCAGCGTCGGGAAATTGTTGATGTAACGTGTTGATAACGGGAGTAGTCAGCAGCATATCGCCGTGGTGACGGAGTTTGATAATAAGGATACGTCGCGGCTTGATAGGCATTTTTTGTGCTGAAACCTGAGTCATCGTTAATCACTATTTATGAATTTAGGCTACTGATTCTAATGGACCCCGAAGAATGTAGCTACTCCTCCAGACCGTTCTTGCTATAGGTTGAAAAATATCAAAGAATAGACAACAAATTTTATTTAACGTTGTCGAATCCACAGCGAATTAAAACCTTTTCAACAAGACGAGCCCCGTTCTCGTCACAACACGCTGAAAACGACCTGATGTTTTTACCGAGCAATTTATGACTAAACCCGCGTTTATTATCACAATCGATACCGAAGGCGACAACCTTTGGCAGAAGCACGACAGTATATCTACTGAAAATGCGCTCTACCTGCCACGTTTTCAGGCGCTGTGTGAAAAATATGGCTTCAAGCCGGTCTATCTGACCAACTATGAAATGGCCGTAGATACGCGCTATGTCGAGTTTGCCAAAGACGTTATTCGTCGCGATGCCGGTGAAATCGGGATGCATCTCCACGCCTGGTATAGCCCGCCCGACGCGCCCCTCACGGCGGACGATTGGCGCTTCAAGCCGTATTTGATTGAATATCCAGAAGATATTATTCGTGGCAAGGTCGACTACATGACCAAGTTGCTTGAAGATACCTTTGAAACAAAAATGCTGAGCCATCGCGCAGGCCGCTGGGCGTTTAACGAATATTACGCCTCACTGCTGCGCGAATATGGCTATCAGGTCGATTGTTCCGTCACGCCGCACGTGAATTGGGCATCTTCACCGGGCAATCCGGCCGGAAAAGGCGGCACCGATTATCGCCGTTTTCCTCAGCAAGCCTATTTCATGGATCCCGACGACATCAGCCGCGCCGGAAAATCGACGCTGCTGCAAGTGCCGATGAGCATTCATCTCAAACATTCAGCCTTTATGAACAGCGTGAAACAGGGTTACGACGCGCTGCGCGGCAAAAAGCGTTCGCCTTCGGTCAACTGGCTGCGTCCTCATGGTGGCAACGTCGAGAAGATGAAACGCGTGGCGGCTCAAAGCCTTGCGCAAGGTCACGATTATGTGGAGTTTATGCTTCACTCATCTGAATTTATGCCCGGCGGCAGCCCGACGTTTAAAGATGAACAAGAAATCGAGACGCTTTATCGTGATTTAGAGCAGTTATTTAGCTGGCTTAGCGAACGAACTGTCGGACTGACATTGGCTGAATATTATCAGCGGAAAGTGAAATAAGATGGCCAAGAAGTGGAAAACCGCCGCCGCAAACCTCTTTTTAAAGGGTTATACCCTGTTTGCCGGCCAGTTAAGACCTCGCGATTCGTTTGAATCGACGCGCATTTTTACCAGTATCGTTATCTATTCGACCACGGCGCTCGGGGATTTAATGTTTAATACGCCCGCCATCCGGGCAATCAAAAATCGTTATCCGCACGCGTTTATTACGCTGGTTTCCAGCCATAAAAACAAAGGATTGGTGGGTAAAAGCGCCTATTTCGATGACGTCGTATATTGGGACGAAAAGGTGCGCGACATCGGCGGCGTTATCAAGGCGCTGCGCAAAAACAAGCCCGAGCTGGCGATTATCCTTCACTCCAAGCCGCCTTATGATGTGATTAGCGCCGTGCTGGCGGGCTGCGAATACGTGGTGAAAGATGTCTACGGCGACAAGCCAAGTGGCATTGAGTCGTGGTTGGCTAATCGCAAGGAGCCTTACGACGGCCATCTGATTCAGCGAAAGCTCGATTTGGTGAAATTTCTGGGCGGCGACAACAGTAATAAAGAGATGTTTATTCCTGTCGATTTCCCTGCGATAGAGAAACAGCCGGGCAAAATCACGGTCGGTTTCCAGATGGGCGCATCGGAAAAGCTGCGTTGCTGGCCGGTGGAAAAATTTGTCGAGCTGGCGAAGTCGTTGCTGGCGAAAGGGCCGCAGTATGAAGTGGCGCTTATCGGCACCGGAAAAGAGCTGGGTCACGAGCAGGAATTTCTGCAAGCGTTAACCGAGAGCGAAAAGAGTCGGGTTATCAGTTACATCGCCAAAACCACGTTGCCTCAGCTGCTGGGCATTATGGATAACATGGACGTGCTGGTCACCGGCGATACTGGTCCGCTGCATTTGGCCGTCGCGCTGAAAACGCCAACGGTCAGCCTATTTGTTACCGCCGTGCCAAAATATACCGGCCCTTATCAAGACCCTGATTTGCATCAGATTATGTGGGTGCCGACCGACGTCGATAATCTGGACAAGGCCGTGCGTGAACAGCCGCTGTCGATTATTGGCGCTAATGAAGTTCAGGCAAGAATTGAAACTTTATTGCAGGGGCCCAATTTGCAGGGCCGAGTCGGCTAGATAAATACCTGATGGTAGGCGTTTTTCTCGAAAACATGCTGCGGCAGCGCGCTATCGGGTGACAGGTTAATTACCTGAATTTGATGCCTTTTCAACTGGCGACTGGCATGGGTAAACGCGGGAAGGATGAGATCCTCGAAACTTTCCGCCAGAAAGCTCGGCAGCTTGTTGCTTTCAGACTCATAAAATCTGGGCTGATTAAAATTATTCATGTCCAGACCTACGATATACAACGTATTGAACCCCAGGAAAGCGGCAATCTGTAGCGCCCAATAGGCGACGGTGCCAGCGTCGAAGACGCCGTGTCGGATGTCGGTGGTGAAACCGATGTCCGGACGGTTGTCGGCGAAGGAGGCGCAGCGCACGTTGGCATAGCGTTTACCTAATTCGGTCGCGGGAATTTTTGGCTGGAAAATCTTGAAAGCCGCGTCTTCAATCAGCGCCAGCGAGCATTTAATTTTCGCCAGCGATACGCGATCGACAATGCGGGCAATGCCGTGCGCGGTGGTAAACAGCGTGAGGTTCGGGTCAGAAACTATCTCGGCGACCATCTCCTGACGGCAGTCGAGAAAGCCCATGTCGACGATGACGTAAAACTTGAAATCAACCGCTTCATGCAGCGACCACGCGCCGTTTAGCCCCATCGAAGGACACGGCATGGGCCGTTTAAAGTTAATTTCTTTAACCGACGGACCCGTAGCGGTAAGCAGAATAGGGCCGCTAAAAGCACCCGCAAGAGAGGCCAGACTGACGATGGGAATTTCCTGCCCTCGAAAGTTCAGACTGATGATTTCGCCGCTAATGGCTCGCGAGATGCGCATGTAAGGCCACAAATTTTCATTGTGGCGATACGGCCGCTTGTGCGTATAGCGATAGAGTTGTTTAAAGAATGAACTCACGGCTTACCGACTCTTGTTCCAGCAATTGTTTTTGTTCCAATAAAAGTTTTTGTTCCAGTAAACGTTTCACCTGAGATGCGCCGATATCCGCCATTGCGTTACCTTTTTCAGGACGACACGTCGTCTGATTTTGACCATACCCGCCAATCAGGCCGGGATCGGTTGGACCATAAAGGGTGATATTCGGCCTGTCCAACGCGGCGGTAAGATGGCTTAGTCCGGTATCGACAGAGACTACGGCCTGCGCGCCAGCCAAAATTCCGGCGACTTTCTCGAGACTTAGCTTCGGTAATACATCGACGTTAGCGAAACCTTCGGCAAGACGCAGCGCGCGCTGGTATTCGTGATCGGCTCCCCAAGGCAGCTTGATCCGCAGCGGGCTGTCGGCCATTAAGCCAATCAGCTCGCGCCAGTGCTCCTCGGGCCAGTGTTTGTCGGCACGCGTGGTGGCGTGTAAAAACACCAGATAAGGGTAGACATCGGAAGGCTGCGTGGCAAGGAAACGCGACGCAATGGCGTAATCGCCCTGCGTGGCGGGCTTCTCGTAACCCAGACTCTTGGCAAACAGCTCGCGCGTGCGTTCTACAGCGTGCTGTTTTTTATCGATAAAGTGTTTTTTATCATAAAACCAGCAGGCGAACGGCTCACGGGCACTTTTGCTGTCCATGCCGTGCTTTTCGCCTTTTGCCACGCGAGTGACCAGCGCGGCGCTCTTCATTAACCCTTGCGCATCGATAATAAGGTCGTAGGTCCGCGATTGCAGCTCGCGTTTGAAATCGCAACGCTGCTGGCGGGTATCGGAACCAAACCAGTTTTTGCGCCAACGACGAATAGCAACGGGGATCACGCGGTCAACCGCTGGATGCCAGGTCGGGATCTGCGCGAAGCCTTCTTCGACCACCCAGTCAAATTTGATGCCCGGCAGGGCCTGCATGGCGTCGGTAAGCGCAGGCAGTGTATGTAAAACGTCTCCCATTGAAGAAGTTTTAACGATTAAGACCTGCATTCCGGCTCCTTTTGAGCGGCCAAGGTTTGAGCAGCTAGGGTTTGAGTCGCCAAGGTTTGAGCAGCTAAAAGTTGTTGTAGCTCACTGAATACCTGATTGGGTTGAATATCGATCAGGCTCTGATGATAACCCTCGGCGGCGTCGCCCTTACGGACCTTATGATAGCCGGTGATCAGACGGATAACCCGCGCCTGATGACTGAGCGGCGGTGTGAAATCGGGGCTGCTTGGGCCATACAGCGCGACCAGCGGCTTGTTAAGCGCAGCGGCAACGTGCATCAAACCGGAATCGTTGGTCACCACGGCGTCGCAGGCGGCAATCAAAACTACAGCCTGATCCAGCGACGTTTTGCCGGCAATATTCAGGCAGAATTCACGGGCTTCGACGGAGAGCGCCTGACGGATATCTTCGCCCGCCTCGTGGTCTTTTGCCGAACCGAACAGCGCAATCTGGTAGCCTGCTTCAATCAGCATCGCGGCCAGCGCGGCGTAATGATAATGCGGCCAGCGCTTGGCTGGTCCGAATTCTGCACCCGGACAGAAACCGATCAGCGGACGTTCGCCGGTCAGCGCAAACGAGGCGCTAACCGTGGTCATTTCAGTCTGCGTGACGGCGAGCTGCGGCCAGAGGATCGGCTGCGGCAGGTCGGCGGCAGAGCGAATGCGTGAAGCTTCATAGCCCAGCGCCGCGTAGCGCTGGACCATTAAAGGAAACGCGGCCTTGTCGAGCGTGCGGATGTCGTTAAGCAAACCATAACGCATCTCGCCACGCCAGCCCGTGCGTTTCGGCACGGAGGCAAAGAAAGGCACCAGCGCCGACTTGAAGGAGTTAGGCAGCACAAACGCCTGTTGATAGGCCTCTTTGCGCAGAGCAACGCCCAAACGGCGGCGTTCGCCCAGTTCGAGCGCACCGTGACCCAATGGCATCGCCAGAGCCTGATTGACCTCCGGCATCCTGTCGAGCAGAGGACGGCACCACGCGGGCGCCATCACATCAATCTCGGCGGCAGGATTATTGGCCTTGATCGTTCGGTACAAACTCTGCGACATCATCATGTCGCCAACCCACGACGGGCCGATCACCAGCGTTTTCATCGCGCTTACTTATTCCCTTAACTTAACGATTTAGCCAGCTCATGTACTCGCCCACGCCTTCAGCGACAGTTTTAAACGGCTTGTCATAGCCCGCTGCACGCAGCGCCGTCATGTCTGCCTGAGTGAAGGACTGGTAGCGGCCTTTCAGTTTTTCAGGGAAAGGAATGGTCTCGACGGAACCGGTTTTGTGGAAATCAAGCACGGCATCGGCCACGGCCTGGAAGGATTCGGAACGGCCGGTGCCGCAGTTGAAGATGCCGGATTTACCGTTTTGCCAGAACCACAGGTTGACTGCCGCCACGTCGCCGACGTAGATAAAGTCGCGTTTGAAACCTTCGCTACCGGCAAACAGCTTTGGATTCTCGCCCGCTTTGATCTGATTGTTCAGATGGAAGGCGACGCTCGCCATGCTGCCCTTGTGGCCTTCGCGTGGTCCGTAAACGTTGAAGTAACGGAAACCGGTAATCTGCGATTCGGCTTCTGGCAGGATTTCGCGCACGTACTGGTCAAACAGGAACTTGGAGTAGCCGTAAACGTTGAGCGGCTGCTCGTATTTGCGGTCTTCAATGAAGCTGGTGTTCTGGCTGCCGTAGGTCGCGGCGGACGAGGCATACAGGAACGGAATCGAGCGATCGAGGCAGTAATGCAGGATATCTTTGGAATACTGATAGTTGTTATCCATCATGTACTTGCCGTCCCACTCGGTGGTGGAAGAGCAGGCGCCCTGATGGAATACGGCATCGATGTCGCCTAAGTCATCACCGGCAACGATGCTGGCAATAAATTCTTCTTTATCTATGTAATCTGCGATATCCAGGTCGACAAGATTGACAAATTTAGTGCCATCTTTAAGGTTATCAACCACTAAAATATCGCGATATCCCATATCATTGAGCGATTTAATAATATTGCTGCCGATAAAACCAGCACCGCCAGTGACGATAATCATGGGAATCACCTTAATAAAATGTGTTGACCGGGCACCATGCCCAATCTGTCAGTTAGGCCTATCATAACACTTCATCCGCTTGCTCACATTGGTAAGCTATCTGATTAGTCACAGTTAGCTAAAGCGCTGTTGCGCCCGTGACATATGCTGCAAAATTGACATTTACCCGCCCGTTTCCTCGTTATTATCCCGCCTAGTTAGTAGTCTCTGTGTTGAAAGCCTCATTTCAGGAGATTATCTGATGTCTGCTTCATTTTATGGTCGATTGCAGGACGAACTCACTCAGGCGCGCGCGGAAGGCCTTTTTAAACAGGAACGCATTCTGACGTCGGCGCAGCAGGCGCACGTGACGCTGGCCGACGGAAGCCGCGCCGTGAACTTTTGCGCCAACAACTATCTCGGGCTGGCCAATCATCCGCAGGTCATTGACGCCGCCACCTCCGGCATGACGGAACACGGTTTTGGCATGGCGTCGGTGCGTTTTATTTGCGGCACGCAGGCTATCCACAAGATGCTCGAACAGCGGCTGGCCGAGTTTCTCGGCATGGAAGACGCCATCCTTTATTCCTCTTGTTTCGACGCCAACGGCGGTTTGTTTGAAACGCTGCTGGGCGAAGAGGACGCGATTATTTCCGACACCCTAAATCACGCCTCGATCATTGACGGCATTCGGCTATGCAAGGCGAAACGTTTTCGCTACGCCAACAATGACATGCGCGAGCTTCGCCACTGTCTCGAGCAGGCGAAAGCCGCCGGCGCGCGGCATATTCTGGTCGCCACCGATGGCGTATTTTCGATGGATGGCGTTATCGCCAACCTGCGCGGCATCTGCGATTTAGCCGAAGAATTTGACGCGCTAGTGATGGTCGATGATTCCCACGCGGTGGGTTTTGTGGGCGAAGAAGGGCGCGGCAGCCACGAATATTGCGAGGTGATGGGCCGCGTCGACATCATCACCGGCACATTGGGCAAGGCGATGGGCGGCGCGTCGGGCGGTTACACGGCGGCGCGCAAAGAGGTGGTCGAATGGCTGCGCCAGCGCTCGCGACCTTATCTGTTTTCCAACTCGCTCGCGCCGTCGATCGTCTGCGCGTCACTCGAAGTGTTAACCCTGCTTGAACAAAGCGGCGAGCTGCGTAAAAAGCTGCTGCGCAATGCCCAACTGTTTCGCGAAAAAATGACCCAGGCCGGATTCACGCTGGCCGGCGCCGATCACGCGATTATTCCGGTGATGCTCGGCGATGCCCAGCTGGCGCAGGAGTTTGCCGCTGGATTACAGCAGCAGGGCATTTTCGCCACCGCGTTTTTCTATCCGGTGGTGCCTCGTGGACAGGCGCGAATCCGCACTCAGATGTCAGCGGCGCACAGCGAAGAAGATATTGAACGGGCGGTCGCCGCCTTTATTACGACCGGAAAAGCGCTGGGCGTGCTGGCCTGAGCGCCGTCAATGTGAAACACATCAAGGAGCGTTTATGAAAGCATTGGCCAAGCTGTTTCCAAAACAGGGCATCTGGATGACCGACGCGCCGCGCCCTGAAATCGGACACAACGATATTCTGATAAAAATCCGGAAAACGGCGATTTGCGGCACGGATGTACACATCTATAACTGGGACGAATGGTCGCAAAAAACCATTCCCGTGCCGATGGTGGTCGGCCACGAATATGTCGGCGAAGTGGTTGAAATTGGTCAGGAAGTCAAAGGGTTTGCGCTCGGCGATCGCGTGTCGGGAGAAGGGCACATCACCTGCGGACACTGTCGAAACTGCCGTGGCGGTCGCACTCATCTTTGCCGCAATACGCAGGGCGTGGGCGTCAATCGTCCCGGCGCGTTTGCCGAGTATCTGGTGATCCCGGCGTTTAACGCGTTTAAAATCCCAGACAATATTTCCGACGATTTGGCCGCCATTTTCGACCCGTTGGGCAACGCCGTACACACCGCGCTGTCGTTTGATTTGGTCGGCGAAGACGTGCTGGTCTGTGGCGCGGGGCCGATAGGCATTATGGCCGCCGCGATTTGCCGCCACGTCGGCGCGCGTCACGTGGTCATTACCGACATGAACGAGTATCGCCTCGAGTTGGCGCGCAAATTTGGCGTCACCCGCGCGGTAAACGTCAGCAAGCAGAATCTCACCAATGTCATGAGCGAATTAGGCATGACGGAAGGCTTTGACGTCGGATTGGAGATGTCCGGCGCGCCACCGGCTTTTCGCACGATGTTAAACGCCATGAATCACGGCGGTCGCATCGCGCTGTTAGGCATTCCACCGGCGGATATGTCGATCGACTGGAATCAGGTGATTTTCAAGGGGCTGTTTATCAAAGGGATTTACGGGCGGGAGATGTTTGAAACCTGGTACAAAATGGCGGCGCTGGTGCAATCGGGGCTGGATCTCACCCCGCTGATCACTCACCATTTTGCTATCGATGACTTCCAGCGGGGCTTCGACGCCATGCGTTCCGGCCAGTCAGGCAAGGTTATTTTGGACTGGTAGGCACGTTTGTACTGACCGGCGCGTTTAGATTAGCAGGCGCGTTTGGACTGACCGGCGCGTTTGGATTAGCAGGCGCGTTGCCCCAATCCGTCCATTGCCTTTCAATAAAGTTAACCACCGACGATTGACTCAGGCTTTCGCCGATAACGCTAAACATCGCACCCGCGTAAACTGGCGCAATCGGCTGCTTGGCGTTGCAGGTCAGCACGCCTTTAAACTTCGGCTTGGCCGGTTTTACAGGTTTTGGCGGTTTCACCGGCGCAGGCATCGGAACCGGATTCGGGTTATGACTCACCTGAGCATTCAGCAAATCGCTTGGGCGAACCAGCTGAATATCCGAAGGTAAATTCGCCAGCTCCTGTGAAATCACTGCCACCGTGCTCGGATGCGGGTGACCAATGGCGATGGCGAAACCGTTACGTCGCGCCAACGCAACCGCGCGCTGGAACTGATGGCGAATTTCAGCGTCATTCTGCACGTCATCCAAAAAGACGTTACGTTTAATAACTTTAACTGACGTGCCCTGTGCGGCCTGAACCGATTTGGTGCCCGCGATGGTCATGCTGTCGAGGAAAAACAGCCGATGCGGCGCCATCGCCTGAATGACATTTTGCATGCCGGTCAGGCTGGAGGTCATCTTGCTGCCCTGATGATTATTAATGCCAACCGCGTAAGGAATATTGGCAATCGCCTGATCCACAATACGTTTTACTTCCTGCGCGCTCATGTCGGGCGTCAGGGTGTTTTTCTCGAGCGGCTGTTTGCTGATAGGCTCCATCGGCAGATGGATCAGGATCTCGCGACCCTGCTGGTGGGCTTTTTCCATCATTTGGTGCGAATCAGGCGCATTGGGGAAAATTGCCACCGAGACGTTGATCGGCATTTTCAGCACCTGATTTTCGTTTTGCGCCCGATAACCGAAATCATCAAACAGAATCGCCAGTTTGGCGGCCTGAACGTTCAGCGTGAACACCAGCGCACCACATAACGTCGCTAAACGTCTTTTTTTATATCGCAAAGTTATCTTCCCAACCACGGCTGTGGGTTAACGGCCTGACCCTGCCGACGGATTTCGAAGTACAGGGACGGCTGACCTTGTCCACCGCTGGTACCCACCTGTGCGATAGGCTGACCGGCTTTCACCTGATCGCCCACGTTCACCAGTGCGCTCTGGTTGTAGCCGTACAGGCTCATGTCGCCCTTGCCGTGATCGACCACGACGACCAGCCCGTAACCCTGCAACCAGTCTGCCAGCAGCACGCGTCCATCGGCGATGGCTCTGACATCGCTGCCCTCGCGGGCGGAAATGACTATACCTTTATAACGAAGCTCACCCTGCAGCTCTTCCCCGAAGCGATGCTGTACCGCGCCGCGCACCGGCCAGATATCTTGTCCGGCTGGACGGCCAAGACCGCCCGTGCGCGACACCAGCGACTGTTCGCTCTGCGTAGGTTTGTAGGTTGAACCTTTGGATTTTGCCTGTTGCTCTTTGGCTTTCACGGCCGCGGCTTCACGGGCCTCTTTCTCGGCGCGCGCGCGGGCGGCACGTTCGGCGGCGGCAATTTTATCTTGCAGACGCGTCTGGTTGGCACGCAGCTCGACCAGACTTGCTTCATCTTTATGTAACGAAGACTCGAGCGAGGTCAGCGTCTTCTGACGTGCTCCACGCGCCTGCTCAAGATTTTTTTGCTGAGTTTGCTGCTCTGAAAGCGCAGATTTTTGCTGCACCTGCTTGGACTGCAACGTCACGCGCTGCGAAGCCAGATCGCTGCGGGTCTTTTTCAGGTCGTCGATATTCTGCTGACGTTCCTGATTGAGATAGCTGAAGTAGGCCAGAATGCGCTCGCTGCGCTGGCTCTCTTCGCCACTGAGGATCAGCTGTAATCCGCTCTGCTTGCCCATTCTGAAGGCGGCATCGAGCTGTTTTGCCAAGATAGCTTCCTGACTTTGCTGCTGTTTTTGCAGTTTATCAATAGAGGCGTTCAGGCTGGAAATGTCTTTGTTTAAACGGGAGAGAGTCAGCTGACTGTCGCGCAGCTTGCGGCTGGCGGCGGCGATGATTTTTTCCTGGGACTGGAGCTGGTCGAGCAGAGTTCCGCGTTGAAGCTTTTGAGCCTTAACGCTTTTTTCTTTTTCGGCGATGCTTTGCTGAATGTTTTTGAGTTGGTCCTTATTATCATCCGCGAAACTGTACCGCGGCTGAACCAGCAACGCACCGCAGACGAGCAGTGCCGAACCGGAAAGAACTTTTCTCATCAAACTGAAATAGATAGATTTGCTCAAACTTTTTTCCGCTTGTCGTCCCAGAATGATAGACCTTCTGATCCCTAATGGCTTTTATCCTAACACTAATCAACAACATGATGCGAAAACAAAAAATCGTGCCACTATCATTCAAGATAGCGCGTTACAGGCTGCCTGCCAGTGAATAAACGGTAATTGAATGAAACGAAATATCCGCCGTTTTATTTGTCTGCCTACCCTTGATTTTTTCGGGATGTGCCGCAGTTTATGATGATACGCCGCGCATTCGGGCTGTATTTGCGTAAGACGCAGGGTATACTCGTGAGCCTTGAATTTCCCCTAACTGTCGGGAGTTGTTACACCCCATGCAAGATATTATGCCATTCGTTAGCGCGCACCCAGTTTTAAGCCTGGCGTGGGTTGCTCTGCTGATTGCCGTGATTTTCACTACAATTAGAGCACGTTTCTCAAAAGTTAAAGAGATTACCCGCGGTGAAGCAACACGTCTGATCAATAAAGAAGAAGCGGTTGTTGTCGACGTTCGCGCGCGTGAAGAGTTCCGTAAAGGACATATTTCGACTTCGCTAAACGTGCTTAGCGCAGACATTAAAAGCAACAATCTGGGCGACCTTGCCAAGCACAAGGCGCAGCCGGTTATTGTTGTTTGTGCCAACGGCCAGACTGCGCGTTTAGCCGCAGAAGGTCTGGTTAATGCCGGTTTTGAACGCGTATTCAGCCTGAAAGAAGGCATTGCAGGCTGGAGCGGCGAGAATCTGCCACTGGCGCGCGGAAAGTAATAGCGAGACGTTACAGCAAAAAGTTAACGTAATAGCGGTTTGCTTCAAGATTCAAAAATAGCAGTAAAGAACACTCTTTATCCTAACTGATTCCGAGGTGCGTTATGGCTAAGATTGAAATGTACACCAAAGCGACTTGTCCTTTTTGCCATCGTGCCAAAGCCCTGCTGAACAGCAAGGGTGCGGCCTTTGAAGAAATTGCCATCGACGGTGACGCAGCAAAGCGTGAAGTCATGATCGAGCGCAGTGGCCGCACGACCGTGCCTCAAGTCTTTATCGACGGCAAACACATTGGTGGCTGCGACGATTTACAGGCACTTGACGCCCGTGGTGGTCTCGACGCTCTGCTGTAATTTCCGTCTCTTTACGTTCTTTGCGAAAGATAAAAGAACAGCAAAGAGATCAGGACAGCGCAGTCGTGCATGAAAGCGGATGTTTTAAAGGATTATATTAACTTAAGGGTACTATTTTCATGTCAGAACAGAACAACACAGAGATGACTTTCCAGATCCAGCGTATCTACACCAAAGACATCTCTTTTGAAGCTCCAAATGCACCACAGGTTTTCCAGAAAGAGTGGGAACCCGAGATTAAACTGGACCTGGACACGGCGTCCAACCAGCTGGCTGAAGGCGTGTTTGAAGTTGTCCTGCGCGTGACCGTAACCGCGTCTGTAGGTGACGAGACGGCATTCCTGTGTGAAGTTCAGCAGGGCGGCATCTTCTCCATCGAAGGCATTGATGGTACGCAGATGGCGCATTGTCTGGGTGCATACTGCCCGAACATTCTGTTCCCTTATGCGCGTGAGTGCATCACCAGCCTGGTTTCACGCGGTACTTTCCCGCAGCTTAATCTGGCACCGGTTAACTTTGACGCTCTGTTCATGAATTATCTGCAACAGCAGTCAGAAACCGAAGGTGCACAGCCACATCAGGATGCCTGATGAAAACTGTCAATGCTTCAATGACCGTTATCGGTGCCGGCTCGTACGGCACCGCTTTAGCGATTACCCTTGCCAGAAATGGCCACCCGGTTGTGCTGTGGGGGCATAACGCTGCGCATATTCACGCGCTGGACGCCGCCCGCTGCAATCAGGCATTCCTTCCCGATGTGACCTTTCCCGATACGCTGATCCTCGAAACCGACCTTGCTACGGCAATTGCGGCCAGCCGCGACGTGCTGGTGGTGGTGCCGAGTCACGTTTTCGGCGATGTTCTACGACAAATCAAACCGTTTTTGCGCGCCGATGCCCGCATTGTCTGGGCGACCAAAGGTCTGGAAGCCGAGACCGGTCGGTTGTTGCAAGATGTCGCACGCGAAGAGTTAGGTGACGCTATTCCGCTGGCGGTAGTTTCCGGGCCGACCTTTGCCAAAGAGCTTGCCGCAGGCATGCCGACGGCGATTGCGCTGGCGTCAACGGATGCGCAGTTTGGTGAAGATCTCCAGCAATTGCTGCACTGCGGCAAAAGCTTCCGCGTTTACAGCAATCCCGATTTTATTGGCGTGCAGCTCGGCGGCGCGGTGAAAAACGTCATCGCTATCGGCGCGGGCATGTCAGACGGCATCGGTTTTGGTGCCAACGCGCGAACAGCATTAATTACCCGTGGACTGGCCGAAATGAGCCGTTTGGGCTCGGCGTTAGGCGCTTCGCCTTCAACGTTTATGGGCATGGCAGGGTTGGGCGATTTGGTGTTAACCTGCACCGATAATCAGTCACGCAACCGCCGTTTCGGTATTATGCTTGGCGAAGGCCTCGACGTGCAGAGCGCTCAAGACAAAATTGGTCAGGTGGTTGAAGGTTATCGCAATACCAAGGAAGTTCGCGCGCTGGCACAACGTTTCAACGTTGAAATGCCGATTACCGAACAGATTTTCCAGGTGTTGTATAACGGCAAAGACGCGCGCGAAGCGGCAATCAGCCTGCTGGCACGCGCCAGCAAAGATGAGTCCGGCAGCCGCTGATTTATGGCGTCGAGCTGATTGTTGTAAAACGAAATAACTGTAAAAACTTGCCCGCCAGTGAGTGTTGCTGGCTGGCCTGCTATTCTCTGTTGCAGACCTTTATTTAATTAAGCGGTAAGGATGAATGATGTCGTCAGAAGAGTTGGAACTAGTCTGGAATAACATAAAATCAGAAGCGCGCGCGCTGGCTGAGTGTGAACCAATGCTGGCGAGCTTTTTCCATGCGACATTACTCAAGCACGAGAATCTGGGCAGCGCGCTGAGCTACATTTTGGCGAACAAGCTGGGCAGCCCGATTATGCCGCCTATCGCTATCCGTGAAGTGGTTGAAGAAGCCTATCGTAACGACGAGCAGATGACCCTTTCTGCCGCCCGCGACATTCTCGCCGTTCACTCGCGCGATGCCGCCGTCGACAAATATTCTACGCCGCTGCTGTACCTGAAAGGTTTTCACGCGCTTCAGGCCTATCGCATCGGTAACTGGCTGTGGAAGCAGGACCGACAGGCGCTGGCGGTCTATTTCCAGAATCAGATTTCCGTCACCTTCGGCGTGGATATTCACCCCGCCGCGCGCATTGGCTGCGGGATCATGCTCGATCACGCGACCGGTATCGTGATCGGTGAAACCGCCGTAGTTGAAAACGACGTCTCGATCTTACAGTCGGTTACGCTGGGCGGGACGGGTAAAACCGTGGGCGATCGCCATCCAAAAATCCGTGAAGGCGTGATGATTGGTGCGGGGGCTAAAATTCTGGGTAACATTGAAGTGGGCGCAGGCGCAAAAATCGGTGCGAATTCCGTGGTGCTGCAATCTGTGCCGCCACACGTGACTGCGGCAGGCGTGCCGGCCAGAATAGTAGGGCGTCCTGAAAGCGAAAAACCGGCGATGGACATGAACCAGTACTTCAACGGTGCTCACGGGTTCGAGTTCGGCGATGGCATTTGATGCGTTAACGTATAACGGCATGCGATCGCCTGCCGTTTCTGTTTTACTTCCTACTTTTACTGCCTGTTTCCCCGCTTTTATTCCCTGAGCAGCGCGCCCGGATAACCCAGCTGACGCCACGCTTCGTACACCACGACGGAAACAGCGTTCGATAAATTCATGCTGCGGCTGTCGGGTTGCATCGGAATGCGGATCTTTTGCTGCGGCGGCAGGTTGTCGAGAATAATTGGCGGCAGGCCACGGCTTTCAGGGCCAAACACTAAATAGTCATTGTCGCGATAAGAGACGGCGCTGTGCGCGGGCGTGCCTTTTGTGGTCAACGCAAAAATCCGTTCAGGCTTCTCGCTTTCCAGAAAAGCTTCATAGTTATCATGATGTTTGATGTTGGTGAACTCATGATAATCCAGCCCCGCGCGGCGCAGACGTTTGTCGTCCCAGGCAAAGCCCATCGGTTTGATCAGGTGTAATTGACAGCCGGTATTGGCACACAGCCGAATAATATTGCCGGTGTTAGGTGGGATTTCTGGTTCGAATAAAACGATGTTAAGCATGCGGTCTGCGCCCCTCTGTCTCATGAGGGACGCAGAATAGCAGAATCTTAGCGCTGCTGCAGCGGCAGCCAGATAATCAGCCGTAAACCACCCAGCGGGCTGTTTTCGGCTCTTACCCAGCCACGATGCTGCTGCACCGCCGTTTCGACTATCGCAAGCCCGAGGCCCGTGCCGCCCGATTCACGATCGCGCGCCTCATCGGTGCGATAAAACGGACGGAAAATCTGCTCGCGATCTTCCTCGCTCACGCCCGGACCGTCGTCATCAACCATAATGGTGATGCCGTCGCCATCCGCCGTAAAGTTAACCGCAATGTGATGATGCGAATAACGCAGGGCGTTACGGACGATATTTTCTAGTGCGCTGTCGAGGGCGTTCGGATTGCCAATCAGTTTCCACGCGCCCGGAGGTGCAGTCACTTCCAGCGTTTTTCCCATCTGTTCGGCTTCAAATTGTGCATTATCGATGACATCTGCCCAAAGTTCGTTGGCCTTGAGATGTTCGCGCGTCAGCTCGTTTTTATGCTGACTGCGGGAAAGCACCAGCAAATCGTTGATCATGCCATCAAGCCGCTGCGCTTCCATTTCAATGCGTTGCAGCTCTTTGCCTTCGCCATGACGGCGACGCATCAGCGCGGTCGCCAATTGCAGGCGAGTCAGCGGCGTGCGCAGCTCGTGCGAAATATCGGAAATCAGCCGCTGCTGCGCCGTGACCATTCTTTCGAGCGCGCTAACCATCTGATTAAAGCTCTGGCCGGTAGCCAAAAACTCCTGCGGGCCGGATTCAAGCTCGGGATGCTGCTTGAGATTACCGCGCGCCACGTCGTCGGCGGCGTTTTTCAGCTGACGTGCCGGTTTGGCGAGGCTCCAGGCCAGCCAAAGCAGCAGCGGGGCGCTGATTAACATCGTGACGATAAGCAACAGCAATGGACGGTCAAACATCAGGTTGATGAAATCTGACTGCGCGCTGCCTGCCGGACGAATCAAATAAAGCTGATAGTTGTCTTCACCGTCGCGCACGGCAAACGGTCCGACCATCTCGACGCGGCCATATTTCTTTTTCTTCGGTCGGTCGGAGTTATCGGATTGGCCGATAAAGTTACGCACGATCTGCATTTCATTGCGCTGCGCGCCAATAACACGGCCTTCGCTGGTCACCAGCAGCAGACGCTGGCCCGGCGGTGCCCATTTGTCGATCGCGCGAAACAGCCTGCGCCACCACATCAAGTCATTGGCCGGATCGCCCGCCAGCTCGGCTTCGACATGCTGTTCAATCATCAGTCCCTGACGCTGCTCACTGTCGAGCAGCGGCGTAAGCTGACGTGAGTCGAGCTTCGGGACCATCAAAACCAGCATAAGAACCAGCGCGAGGGTAAACCAGAAAATGGCAAAAATACGCGCGGTAAGGCTGTTTATCATGTAGCAGATACCATCAGATAGCCGCGGCCACGCAGCGTTTTGAACCACGGATGGCCATCTTTGCGATCGGGCAATTTACGGCGCAGATTGGAAATGTGCATGTCGATGGCGCGATCGAAAGGCGTCAGGCGTTTGCCCAGCACTTCCTGGCTAAGATGTTCGCGTGACACCACCTGACCCAAATGTTTGGCCAGCAGATAGAGCAGGGTGAATTCGGTGCCGGTGAGATCCAGCGCCTGACCCGCGAAGCTCGCTTCCTGACGGCCCGGATTCAGCTGTAAACCGTCAACTTCTAACGTCGGAGAGCTGGTGGTTTCACCGCCGTTTTGCTGCTGCTCGCTCCAGTTAGAACGGCGCAGCATGGCGCGAATACGGGCAACCAGCTCGCGGTCGTTAAACGGTTTTGGCAAATAGTCGTCAGCGCCAAGTTCGAGACCCAGCACTTTATCCAGCTCGCTGCCGCGCGCTGTGAGCATAATCACCGGCGTCTGGTGACGCTGGCGTAATTCTTTGAGCGTCTCGATGCCATTTTTCTTTGGCATCATCACGTCGAGCAGCAACAGGCCGATGCTGTTGTCCAGTTTTTCGAGCGCCTGTTCGCCGTCGTAGGCAACCACCACGCTAAAGCCTTCAATCTCTAACAGTTCTTTCAAAAGTGAAGTCAGTTCACGATCGTCATCAACTAACAAAATCTTATTCATTGTAATTACCTCTAGACGCAAAATACGTCATCAATTGCCGCTATTCCATGACTTTACGTAGTTTTACAAGCACTGACGCTAGTTTGCAGCTCCAGGGTTAGACTGCTTTTCAATGATTCGCGTAATGCGAAAAAATTATAGGAGTTCGTGATGTGTAAGGTAGCTGCAATGGTTATGGCCTCAATGCTGTCACTTAGTTCAAGTGTAGCCTTAGCCGACAGCACAAAACCGATGCCTGCAGATACTTTAGCTCATGATGGCAATATGTTGGATAGACGTAACACTATGTTCGATGGAATTAATTTAACCGAACAGCAACGCCAGCAAATGCGCGACCTCATGCATCAGGCTCGAAAAGACTCGCCGCAGATTAATTTGCAGCAGATGGAAACCATGCACGACCTAGTGACCGCCAAGAATTTTGATCAGGCCGCCGTCCGCGCTCAGGCGGAAAAAATCGCTCAGGAGCAGGTAGACCGACAGGTAGAAATGGCCCGTATTCGGAACCTGATGTTTAACCTTCTCACGCCTCAGCAGAAAGAGGTGTTGAACCAGAAGCATCAGCAGCGGATGCAGCAATTAGCCTCGCAGATTTCCGGCGTACAGCCTTCTGTTCAGCAGGTTTCGCCTTAAGGTCAGTTAAGCCTTAGATCGTAAGTAAATAGAGTTAAACCGGTATCCCCAGCAGTCTGCACCAAAAGCACCACTCTTTTCCTTGCCATAGACACCATCCCTGTCTTCCCCACCGAAAGGTGGGGCTTTTTTCTTCCGTCAGACATTCAGATAAAAACATCGCCCCATTAAATGTAACGGATTTGTTGCATTATCAGTCAGATGTCATAGCGAACAATGCTATCCTTAACCATTGCGGCGCAAAGAGTGACAAAACTCGGTGTTTCTCAAAGAACTTAAAAACTCATCTAAGGTTTGTCACGCTCCCCTTGTATAATCGGGGACTGAAAAATTAAAGCGTTGAACAAAGCTGAATTAACGATGACAGGTGACCTGAATCAATTCAGTTTAAGCATTTTGTTATATGATTTGAGCATTCAGACGACCAACCGGAAAATCTGACCTGATGGCTCCGGTAGAGCGGGTCTGCTCAAGAATTCTTAAGAAATTGCATCTAAAAGTTCAGAGGTAGTCATGATCAAGAAAATCGGTGTACTGACAAGTGGTGGCGACGCCCCCGGCATGAATGCGGCGATACGTGGCGTTGTTCGCGCAGCACTTACTGAGGGCCTGGAGGTCTTCGGAATCTACGACGGCTACCTTGGACTTTATGAAGATCGCATGAAGCAGCTCGATCGCTACAGCGTTTCAGATGTGATTAACCGTGGCGGCACCTTTTTAGGCTCGGCGCGTTTCCCTGAGTTCCGCGACGAAGCCGTGCGTGGTAAAGCCATCGAAAACATGAAAAACCGCGGCATCGATGCGCTGGTGGTTATCGGCGGTGACGGCTCTTATATGGGCGCCAAGCGCCTGACTGAAATGGGCTTCCCGTGCATCGGCTTGCCGGGCACCATCGATAACGACGTTGCGGGCACCGATTACACGATTGGTTATTTCACCGCGCTCGAAACTGTCGTTGAAGCGATTGACCGCCTGCGCGACACTTCGTCTTCGCATCAGCGAATCTCCATCGTCGAAGTCATGGGCCGTTACTGCGGCGACCTGACCCTCTCTGCGGCCATCGCGGGCGGCTGCGAATTTATCGTCATCCCTGAAGTCGAGTTCAATCGCGACGACCTGGTTGAAGAGATCAAAGCGGGTATCGCCAAAGGCAAAAAGCACGCCATCGTGGCGATTACCGAACACATCTGCGACATCGGCGATTTAGCACGTCACATCGAAACCGAAACCCGTCGCGAAACCCGTCCGACCGTGTTGGGCCATATTCAGCGCGGCGGTGCGCCTTGCGCCTTCGACCGAATTCTGGCTTCACGCATGGGCGCGTACTCCATTGAATTGCTGCTTCAGGGCTACGGCGGTCGCTGCGTCGGCGTGCAGAATGAAAAGCTGGTCCACCACGATATTATTGACGCCATCGAAAACATGAAGCGTCCGTTTAAAACTGAAATGTGGGAAACCGCGAAAAAGCTCTACTAATTCGCCCCGAATGACTTAGACAAACTTTCATTTTGAAAACATAAAGCCTTCATTAGTGGAGGCTTTTTTTTGACCAAAATCCGTATATTTCGAAATGGAATAGAAAGAAATTTTTTAGTCTTTAATTGTTGCCGTGTTCTCTGGCACGCTTTATCCCACTGATTCTATGAATCAATCCAAACACGAATTCATCTTATTTAGAATAATTTCTGGGAGAAGTGCGATGCGTAAATTGGGAGTAGGGCTGGCATTACTGTTGGTCACCGCCGGTGCAATGGCAAAAGATATCCAGATTTTGAACGTTTCCTATGACCCAACGCGCGAACTTTATCAGGATTATAATAAAGTCTTCAGTAAATACTGGCTGGCAAAAACCGGCGACAACGTGACGATTCGCCAGTCGCACGGCGGTTCCGGCTCTCAGGCAACCTCCGTGATTAACGGCATCGATGCCGACGTAGTGACGCTGGCGTTGCAGTCCGACGTTGATGCCATCGCTGAACGCGGCCGCATCAATAAAGATTGGGAAGCCCGCCTGCCGGACAACTCCGCGCCTTACACCTCAACCATCGTGTTCCTGGTGCGCAAAGGCAATCCAAAAGGCATTCACGATTGGAATGACCTGATCAAGCCGGGCGTTTCCGTAATTACGCCGAACCCGAAATCTTCGGGCGGCGCGCGCTGGAACTATCTGGCCGCTTGGGGTTACGCGTTGCATCACAACAACAACGATCAGGCGAAAGCCAAAGAGTATCTGAAAGCGTTGTTTAAAAATGTGGAAGTTCAGGACTCTGGCGCGCGTGGCGCAACCAATACTTTCGTTGAACGTGGCATCGGCGACGTGCTGATTTCATGGGAAAACGACGCGATTCTGGCTGACCAGAAGCTGGGCAAAGGCAAGTTTGAAGTGGTCTATCCAAGCGAATCGATTCTGGCCGAACCAAGCGTTTCCGTGGTTGATAAAGTGGTCGACAAGCGCGGAACGCGCGACGTGGCCGACGCCTACTTGAAATACCTTTATACGCCGGAAGGCCAGACAGTCGCTGCGCGTAACTACTATCGTCCGCGCGACCCTGCGGTTGCCAAGCAGTTTGCTTCGCAGTTCCCTCAGCTGAAACTCTATACCGTTCAGCAGGTTGCTGGTGGCTGGACCGCCGCGCAGAAAGATCACTTTGCCAACGGCGGCATCTACGACCAGGTAAACCAGCGTTAATCTGCATCGTTCACATTAAATCGCGCTGAATTTCAGCGATAAAAAAACCCCGCGATATCTGTCGCGGGGTTTTTCGTTATTAACGGCTGGCAGAGGCTTAAGCCTTGGCTTTTGCTTCGGCAGCGGCTTTAACGATCACGGCGAAAGCGTCGGCTTTCAGTGATGCGCCACCGACTAATGCGCCGTCGATGTCTGGCTGTGTGAACAGCTCAGCGGCGTTGCCTGCGTTAACAGAACCGCCGTATTGAATAATAACCTGCTCGGCTACTGCGGCGTCATGCTTGGCGACGTGATCACGAATGAATTTGTGAACCGCCTGCGCCTGCGCTGGAGTGGCTGATTTGCCGGTACCGATCGCCCAGACAGGTTCGTAAGCGATGACCGCGCCTTCGAACGCTTTCGCGCCCAGCGTGTTCAGCACGGCGTCGAGCTGCTTGGCGCAAACGGCTTCAGTTTGACCCGCTTCGTTTTCTGCTTCGGTTTCACCGATGCACAATACGGGAATCAGACCCGCGTCTTTCAACACGCCGAATTTTTTGGCAATAAACTCGTCGCTTTCTTTGTGGTAAGTACGACGCTCGGAATGGCCGATAATGATGTATTGCGCGCCTACATCTTTCAGCATTTCGGCAGAAATTTCACCGGTGAATGCGCCAGACAGGTTAGTGTCAACGTTCTGGGCACCCAGCGCGATGTGGCTGCCTGACAACGCATGTTTAGCCTGAGACAGGTAAACTTCCGGCGGAGCAATGGCAACGCCACAGCCTTCAACAGTGCTCAACTCGGTACGCAAAGCGGCAATCAGATCGTTAACTAACGTGGTGCTTCCGTTCAGTTTCCAGTTACCCATCACTAATGGATGTCGCATTTTATTTCCTCCGTAAGGGGACGCGAGTGTCGATTGAAATTTCTGCCGAATCGGCAGATAAACTGCACAACAGTATAATGATCTACAATGCCGATAGCTTTGCTTTTCGTCAAATCCCCGCCGTATTTGACGCCACAACTTTGTTGGCTTCGCTTATTCACCCGAATCACTGACCAGTGTCAGCTCATCGGGATTCATATGCTTGCCGCCTTGTTCTGACGCCAACGACTTTGGGGATTCAACGTTTAAAAATACTGTATTAGTTAGACAGCGCCAGCTTCACGGGTTCAACGGCCAGCGTCAGGCCTTTTTCGCCGCTGTCTGAAATCACGTAACGCACCGCGCCGACCTGCTGCTGGTAAAACTGCTGGCCTTTGCCTTTGTCGATCAAGCTGTTGACCTTGGCGACGCTCTGGTCGACGGAAAGCGTAGGGTCAAACTCGCGAATAATGTTCGCCATGTAGCTTATTGCCGTGGCGTGCGCGGCTTTCTCTTCTGCACCCTGAATCGGCAAATAAGTGATTTGCATGCTTTTGATTTTGCCGGTGCCTTTCTCCAGCGCGGTAGACGCGTAGAGATCTTCGTTGATTTTGCTGGCGGCGCGAGTCAGCAAAACGGCGTCGGGTTTGTCGGCGATAGCGCGGAATTCGGCGATCGGCTGCGTTGGATTGGCGAGGTTATATTTCTCGCGAAAACTCACCAGCGTCAGCTCGAAAGTGGGCGCGCCGGGCATCAGATAGGGCGCCTTGGGCACCTCTTCCGTGGAGAGACGATCGCGGTCGGGCGGCGGATCGGCAAACGCCGTGCCGCTGCACAAAATAAACAGCAGCAACGCGCCGTTAAAAATTCGAGAATTTTTCATGGCTTACCAATAATGCTCGCTGGTCATGTGGCCCGGTTTGCGGCGCAGGTGTTTGCGCATTTCGCGGGTATCTTTCAGCACCTGCTGGGTATCGCGCACCATCTGCGGATTGCCGCACAGCATGATGTGGCTGTCATTGGCATCCATCTTGACGCCGACGGCGGCCTCGAGCGACCCATCTTCAATCAGCGCCGGTACGCGGCCCGTCAGCGAGCCAGGCGTCTCTTCACGGCTAACGACGGTCTGAATGTGCAATTTGCCGTTGTAGTGCTGTTGGAGCTGCTGCATCTGCGGCAGATAGGAAAGGTCACGCGAGAAGCGTGCGGCGTGAACCAGTACGATATTTTTGAAACGCTCCAGCCCTTTGCCTTCCTGCAGAATCGACAGGAACGGGCCAATCGCCGTGCCGGTCGCCAGCATAAACAGGTTGTCGCACTCGGGAATTTCGTCGATCACGAAAAAGCCCTGCGACTCTTTGGTGATCATAATCTCGGAACCCGGCTGCATCGCGTGAATGCGCGGGCTCAGCTTGCCCTCGGGAACGTTGACCAGATAAAACTCGAGGTTGTCGTTGCTTGGCGCATTAACGAAGGAGTAAGCGCGCGTCACGCGTTCACCGTCAATTTCCAGCGAGAGTTTGGCGTACTGCCCGGCCGTAAAGTTATCGATAGGCGCATTAATTACGATGCTGAACAGGCTCTCCGTCCAGTGCTCCACCTTTGAAACTTTACCCGTTATCCATTCTGCCATCGACTCTCTCCACGTTGATAGGATTGAAACTAGCGTCTGATCTTATTCCATATTTTACCGAAGGATTATCGATTAAATGTTATCAGGCCAGTTCTTTCGCCGACCCGATAGCCAAATTTAGAGAATAAACGGGTGCAGCGCGGCGTCTTTACGGTCGAGATAATGGGTGGAACGAATGCGACGGACGGTGCGAGATTTACCGCGAATCAGCAGCGTTTCGGTGGTCGCGAGATTACCCTGACGGCTAATTCCGGCCAGCAAATCGCCCTGCGTAATGCCGGTGGCCGAGAAAATGACGTTATCGTTGCGCGCCATGTCGTCGAGCGCCAGCACTTTGCCGGTTTCGATGCCCATTTCCGCGCAGCGTGCCTGCTCTTCTTCGCCCAAACGACGATTCTCGGGCGTGTCACCTTTCACATCATGACGTGCCAGCAGGCGGCCCTGCATGTCGCCATCCAGCGCGCGAATCACCGCCGCCGAGATAACGCCTTCCGGCGCGCCGCCGATGCCATACATCACGTCGACTTCGCTCTCAGGTAGGCAGGTCAGAATAGTGGCCGCCACGTCGCCATCGGGGAAGGCGAAGACGCGCACGCCGAGTTTATAAAGTTCTACGATGATTGCGTCGTGGCGCGGTTTCGCAAGAATCGACACCGTCAGTTCGCTTAGCGGTTTGCCGAGACGCGCCGCAATGTTGCGCAGATTATCGGCCAGCGGCAAGTCGAGATTAATCGCCCCTTTCGCGCCCGGGCCAACCACCAGCTTTTCCATGTACATGTCGGGCGCATTGAGGAAGGTGCCTTTATCGCCGACCGCCAGCACTGCCAGCGCGTTGGATTGGCCCATCGCGGTCATTCGCGTGCCTTCAATCGGATCGACCGCGATATCAACGGCATCGCCGTTACCGGTTCCCACTTTCTCGCCGATATACAGCATCGGCGCTTCATCAATTTCGCCTTCGCCAATGACGATTTCACCGGCAATATCGACCTTGTTGAGCATGATGCGCATCGCCTGCACGGCGGCGTTGTCGGCCAGATTTTTATCACCACGGCCTAGCCATTTGTAGCCGGCAAGGGCGGCGGCTTCTGTGACGCGGGAGAACTCGATAGCTAATTCACGTTTCATCGATAAATCCGTTTCAAGAAAATGAGGACGGTGAGCGCAGGCTCATCTTGGGGCTAAAAGTCTACCATAGCGGGGAGGCCAAAAAAGGAAAACTCCCCAGGTGGGGAGTTTGAGTTTCGCGAGTAAAGCGCTTGATGTTCTCCAGTAAAGCGTTTGAATTAACGCCAAAATCGGGCAGTCCGAAAGGGCGTTATTCGTGATCTTCCCATGCGCGCACGCGGGCCACGGCTTTCTGCCAGCCTTTGTAGCGGAAGTTGCGTTCGGTAGTTTCGATTCCCGGACGGAACTCTTTTTCGATCACGGCTTTACTGCGCACTTCGTCAAGATCGTTCCAGAAACCGACGGCCAGACCCGCAAGGAAAGCGGAACCCAGCGCGGTCACTTCGCGCACTTCAGGACGTTCAACGCGGGTGCCAAGAATGTCTGACTGGAACTGCATCAGGAAGTTATTGGCCACCGCGCCGCCGTCAACGCGCAGTGATTTCAGGCGCGTGCCGGAATCGGCCTGCATGGCGTCGATAACATCGCGGGTCTGATAGGCGATGGACTCGAGCGTAGCACGGATAATATGGTTGCTGTTGGCGCCACGGCTCAGGCCGAAAATCGCGCCACGGGCATACGGGTCCCAGTAAGGCGCGCCGAGGCCAGTGAAGGCAGGCACCACGTAAACGCCGTTGGAATCTTTGACTTTGCTGGCAAAATATTCGGAATCGGCAGCATCGTTAATGAGTTTTAACTCGTCGCGCAGCCACTGAATCGACGCGCCGCCCACGAACACGGCACCTTCAAGCGCGTAGTTCACTTCGCCGCGCGGGCCACAGGCAATGGTGGTCAGCAGGCCGTTTTTAGACACCACGGCTTCGGTGCCGGTGTTCATCAACAGGAAGCAGCCGGTGCCGTAAGTATTTTTCGCCATGCCAGGCTGTACGCACAGTTGGCCATAAAGCGCCGCCTGCTGGTCACCGGCGATCCCGGCGATTGGAATACGCGTACCGCCTTTACCACCAATGTTGGTGCGGCCATAAATTTCGGAGGAAGGGCGAACTTCCGGCAGCATCTCGCGCGGAATATCCAGCGCTTCAAGCAGGCGATCGTCCCATTGCAGGCTGTGGATGTTGAACATCATGGTACGCGAGGCGTTGGTGTAATCCGTAATGTGAACACGCCCCTGCGTCATTTTCCATACCAGCCAGGTGTCGACAGTCCCGAACAGCAGCTCGCCTTTGCGCGCACGCTCGCGGGAACCTTCGACGTGATCGAGGATCCATTTCACCTTGGTGCCGGAGAAATACGGGTCAACCACCAGGCCGGTATTGTGGCGAATATACTCTTCCAGCCCTTCTTCTTTCAGCTTTTCACAAATATCGGCGGTACGACGGCACTGCCAGACAATCGCGTTATAAATTGGCTTGCCGGTCTCTTTCTCCCAGACGATGGTGGTTTCGCGCTGGTTGGTAATACCGATACCGGCAATTTGGTCAGAGTTGATGTCAGCTTTTGCCAGCACTTCAACCAGGACAGAGCTTTGAGATGACCAAATTTCCATTGGATCATGCTCAACCCAACCCGCCTTAGGGTAAATCTGGGTGAATTCACGCTGTGAAACGCTAACGATGTTGGCGTCGTGATCGAGCACTACGGCGCGAGAGCTGGTGGTACCCTGGTCCAGTGCAACGATGTACTTTTTGTCGTGAGTTTTATCTGCTGTCATGATTTATGTCCTGCAAAGTGGGCTGTGAATCAGTTAAACCTATCAGGCTTTACGTTCAGATGGCTGTTTGGCAGCCTCTTCTGACGGAGCGGCGGCGGTAATCTGTGGAAGATGATTGCTGATCAGTGCGCGGTAACCCACAGCACCCAGACATGCACCTACCAGCGGCCCGAAGATAGGCACCAGGAAGTAAGGGATTTCGCGTCCACCCGTGAAGGCGACTTTTCCCCAACCGGCGAAGAAGGCGAACAGTTTAGGACCGAAGTCACGCGCCGGATTCAGCGCAAAGCCGGTCAGTGGACCCATAGACGCGCCGATAACGGCGATCAGCAGGCCAATCAGCAGCGGAGCCAATGCGCCGCGCGGAACGCCGTTGCCGTCATCGGTCAGCGCCAGAATCATCGCCATCAGAACGGCGGTAATCACGGCTTCAACCAGAAACGCCTGCAATACGCTAATGTGCGGGTTTGGATAGGTCGAGAAAATCCCGGCCAGATCAAGGCTCGCTACGCTGCCGCGCACCATGTTGTGGCTCTGTTCGAAATCGTAGAAAAGATTGTAGTAAAGGCCGTATACCAGCGCTGCCGCACAGAAGGCGCCTGCTATTTGAGCAACAATGTACGGCAAAACCTTGCGACCGTCGAAGTTGGCGAACAGGCACAGGGCAATGGTAATCGCCGGATTAAGATGCGCACCCGAAATGGCCGCTGTCAGGTAAACCGCCATC
Organism: Rouxiella sp. T17; assembly: GCF_036663475.1. Taxonomy (NCBI): domain Bacteria; kingdom Pseudomonadati; phylum Pseudomonadota; class Gammaproteobacteria; order Enterobacterales; family Yersiniaceae; genus Rouxiella; species Rouxiella sp. T17. The sequence goes on from NZ_JAWUEA010000007.1 coordinate 90,699, forward strand.
GAGACGCCGAGGCCCCAGATGATGCTGATTTCCCACTGTCCGAACGAGGCGCCCGCCAGCTTCAACGCTGCGACGCAACCGGCACCAAAAAAGATAATCAGCCCGGTTCCCAAAAATTCTGCGATGCATTGACCTTTTATTGAGGGATTCATATTTTGGCTCATAGTCGGATCCTGTAAAGGATAGTTGTTAAGGGTAGGGTACTTTTCATTTAGTTTTATTGTTTGGTGTTATTTATTTTAACATCTCATGCAAGATGAGTCTGTGATGTGAATTTATCGTTAACGAGCATAAACGAGAAATACCGAAATCAAAATGTGTGTGGTGTGTCATAAAAATGAGCGAATACGAGTGTTTTTTACAAGTTTGCAAACCATAAAAATGAGTAACTAACGAGAAAAGTAATGGTTTTAGGTATTAAATGGGGCCTAAATTCGGCTTTTGCTGATAGTTACGTCATTTGAATTGCAACAGACTACGTGCACAGCCAGTATGTTGCTAGACAGGGACGGGATGCCTACATACAATCGGGGTTAATTACAGTCGCGGTACGCATTACGTCCGTCGTTGATTGGATTATCGAGCTGCGTCGGGAAGACGTGGCGAGTCATAGAAGATATACGCCTTGCGAACATAAGGGGAATTAACATGTCATTTGAAGTCTTTGAGAAACTTGAAACAAAAGTTCAGCAAGCGATTGATACCATTACTTTACTGCAGATGGAAATCGAAGAGCTGAAAGAGCAGAACAATAACCTGTCACAGCAGGTACAACACGCAAACGGCAACCATGAGTCTCTGGTGCGTGAAAACGCTCACCTGAAAGAAGAGCAGCATGTGTGGCAAGAACGCCTGAGATCCTTACTGGGAAAAATGGAAGAAGTCTAAATCCACGGCATCTTTCAAGCTGCAGATGCGTTGACTGCCTGCTTTCACCCCAGTCACTTACTTGTGTAAGCTTCTGGGGACTCGCTTAGTTGTCGCCTTCCTGCAACTCGAAATATTTGCGGATTAGGAACAGTCCATTATTCAAAATGAAAAAGACGCGCATTGGCGTCTTTTTTATTGTCTTCAGTTTGTTCGAAACTGACGATTATTCGATGTCGAGCGGGTCTTCGGAGAGGATGATGCCAGTGTTGTCGGCATACAAATGGTCGCCGGAGAAGAAGGTGACGCCGCCGAAGTTGACGCGGATGTCGCTCTCGCCGATGCCTTCGCTCGCTGCGCCTGCCGGAATGGCGGCCATCGCCTGGATGCCGATATCCAACTCTTCGAGGTCGTCGACCTGACGAACCGCGCCGTAAATGACCATTCCTTCCCACTCGTTTTGCAGCGCAAGGTTGGCTAAGCCAGCGTCAATCAGTGCGCGACGAACGGAACCGCCGCCGTCGACCAGCAACACGCGGCCACGGCCGTTTTCTTCAAGCAAGTCATAGAGCAAGCCATTATCTTCGAAGCATTTCACGGTCGTGATCTGTCCGCCAAATGAAGTACGTCCACCAAAGTTGGAGAACAGCGGTTCAACGACATTCACTTCTTCATGATAAATGTCGCATAGTTCTGAAGTATCGTATTTCATAGGATTCAATCTGGTTGCTCGCGTGTGCTGTAAGTATATCCCTTTCTGACGGATGTTGGCAAAATCATCAATTTTCAGCATAAATAGCCTATTTATTGAGCGTTGCGTGTAAGTGACGGGCAGAAAGGGGGCAAAAAAAGGAGGCCGAAGCCTCCCTGATAACGATGACGTGAACCGCGCGATTACAGAATAAAGCGGCTCAGGTCTTCGTCGGCCACCAGTGCATCGAGGTGGTTGCGAACATATTCGGCGTCGATGGAAATTGACACGCCGTTGCTTTCGCTGGCGTCGTAGGAGATATCTTCCATCAGACGCTCAAGCACGGTATGCAGACGACGCGCACCGATGTTCTCGGTGGTTTCGTTTACCTGCCACGCGGCTTCGGCGATACGACGAATACCGTCGGTGGTGAAGTCGATGGTCACGCCTTCGGTTTGCATCAGCGCCTGATACTGGCGGGTCAGCGACGCGCTCGGCTCAGTCAGAATGCGCTCGAAGTCTTCGGTCGACAGCGCCTGCAGCTCAACGCGAATCGGCAGACGACCCTGCAATTCAGGGATAAGGTCCGACGGGTTCGACGTCTGGAATGCGCCGGAAGCGATAAACAGAATGTGGTCGGTTTTCACCATGCCGTGCTTGGTTGAAACCGTACAGCCTTCCACCAGCGGCAGCAGGTCGCGCTGCACGCCTTCACGAGAGACGTCCGGGCCTGAACTCTGGCCGCCACGCTTACAGATTTTGTCGATTTCGTCGATAAACACGATACCGTGCTGCTCAACGGCTTCGATAGCCTGCTCTTTCAGCTCTTCCGGATTCACCAGCTTGGCAGCTTCTTCATCAATCAGCAGCTTGTAGGCTTCCTTGATTTTCAGCTTGCGCGCTTTCTGTTTCTGACCGGCCATATTCTGGAACATTGACTGCAGCTGGTTGGTCATCTCTTCCATGCCTGGAGGGGCCATGATTTCAACGCCCGCGCCGCCATCGGCCAGATTGATTTCGATCTCTTTATCGTCCAGCTGGCCTTCACGCAGTTTTTTGCGGAAAGACTGACGCGCGGTAGAAGGCTCTTTCGCTTCTTCTGGCTGGCCCCAGTTGTTTTTAGCTGGCGGCACCAGGACGTCGAGAATGCGCTCTTCGGCCATCTCTTCGGCGCGGTAGCGGTTCTTCTCGATAGACTGCTGACGCACCATTTTAATGGCAGAATCAGTCAGATCACGAATGATGGAGTCGACTTCTTTACCCACATAACCCACTTCCGTGAATTTAGTGGCTTCAACCTTGATGAAAGGCGCGTTGGCCAGTTTCGCCAGACGACGGGCGATTTCGGTTTTACCGACACCGGTCGGGCCGATCATCAGAATGTTTTTAGGCGTGACTTCGTGGCGCAGCGTTTCTTCAAGCTGCATGCGACGCCAGCGGTTACGCAGGGCAATCGCCACGGCGCGCTTGGCTTTATCTTGACCGATGATATAGCCGTCTAATTCGCTGACAATCTCGCGTGGGGTCATTTCAGACATAATATTCGATCCTTACGCTTGGGATTGCTTAGGCAATTCCAGGAAATTGAGGTTGTGGTTGGTGTAAATGCAGATATCACCGGCAATATTCAGCGATTTTTCAGCAATTTCACGCGCGCTCAGGTCGGTGTTCTCCAGCAGGGCAGTCGCCGCTGCCTGGGCAAATGCACCGCCTGAACCAATGGCGATTAACCCGTTATCTTGGCGAATGACATCGCCGTTGCCGCTAATCAGCAGCGAGTCGGTTTCATCGGCCACGACCAGCAGCGCTTCGAGACGACGCAGCATACGATCGGTACGCCAGTCTTTTGCCAGCTCGACGGCGGCCTTGGTCAAATGTCCCTGATGCATCTCGAGTTTGCGCTCAAACAGCTCAAACAGCGTAAAGGCATCGGCTGTACCGCCGGCAAAGCCCGCGATCACTTTATCTTTGAAGAAGGTACGTACTTTAACGACGTTACCCTTCATTACGGTGTTACCCATTGTGGCCTGGCCATCGCCACCTACCACCACGTGGCCATTACGGCGCACACATACAATTGTTGTCACGAGCTGTTCCTCGTCGCAGACGGAAGAGATCCCGGCGGCGTTATGGAGCCCTGTTCAGGTTCCATAACGTCGCGGGCCATATTGATTGTATAGATTGGGGAGGATTATGGGTTTTCAACCCCCGACGGGGACGGGAATACAGCCTGCGATGCCAGAACCTTTCAAACGAGACAGCGTGCCGTCGGCACCCGAGCGATTATTGTACGGCCCGATGACCACGCGATTCCAGCCACCGTTTGAGGTGACACGGCTCTCGAAGCCTTCAAACGCCAGCTTGGCGCGCACGGACTCGGCCTGTTCGCTGCCACGGAAAGAGCCACACTGCACGATAAAGCGCTGGGATTTCTCCTGCTCTTTCGGTTTCTCTTTTTCCGGAGCATTCTGAGCTACGTTTTGCTGCGGTTGAGATTGCTGCGGCAACATGTGCTGCTGTTGCGTCGGCTGCGGTTTTTCGCGTTCCGGCCTGGCCTGGGTAATCATCGGCTGCTGCTGAACAGGTTTTGGCTTCGGCTGAACCTGCACCGGTGCTAGCTGAGCGGTTTGCGGCGCTCTCACCGGCTGCTGCATAAACGTCGGCTGACTGGTTAACGGCTTCGACACGGGCGCGGTGCGCGCAGCCTGCGTCGGATCGTTATACGGCACCTCGTTAAGATGCGTCGGCGTCTGGCGCATGTCGGCCTGCATCTGCTCAAGCAACTGTTTTTGCTCTGGCGTCAGCTGGGTTTTAGACGATACATCGCCGCCAGAAGTCGGCTCGGTGGGGGTTTGCACGCCCATCTGTCGATTCTCCAGCTCTTTGATGTAACGCCAGCGCTCTTCCGGTTTTGGCGGCAAGCCATTGCCCGGACGGGTCGCGTGGGAAGGCAGAATTTCCGCCGCCTCTTCCATTTTTTTGTGAGTGATAAAGTAAAGGCCACCGATAAATACCACGACGACGGCGACGGCAATCGCCACCATTGTTTTGGAAACCATCGGGGAACTGCTTTTCTTTTTACGGCTGGTACTGGTCTTCCGCCGTGCTCCTGAGCGTCCACGGCTCACATAGTCTTTTTGGGCCACTATCGTTTCGCTGTGTCGTTATGATTAAAGAAGTACGTCATTTTACAGGATCCTGAAAACTTGACTGTTAGTTAGCGCTTGGGTGCAGCGGTGCTGCCGCGAATAACCAGTTCACTTTCGAGCAGGCGTGAACCGCTTTCTACCGGATTACCGTTAAGTTGATCCAGCAATAATAACATGGCTTCCCGGCCTATCTGGAACCTGGGTTGCGCCACCGTGGTGAGCGGCGGGTCGTAAAACTGACTGATTTTTATATCGTCGAAACCAACAATAGACAAATCCTGCGGGATGCGCAGCCCTAATTTTTTCGCCTCACACATCGCGCCGATCGCCATGATGTCGTTATGGCAGAAAATCGCGGTGGGCGGTTTTGGCTGACTCATCAGCGTAGACAGCGCCTGCGCGCCCGATTCGTAGCTGAAATCGCCGTGGGCAATGTACTGGCTTTCCACGGTTTGCCCGTTGCGACGCAGCGCCTGAATATACCCTTGCAGGCGATATTGGCAAAGCGGCATGGAGTCGGGACCGGCGATACAGGCAATGCGCTGATGCCCGAGTCCCAGCAGATAATGCACGGCCTCGTAGGCGGCGGTCAGGTTGTCGATGTGAACCGTTGGCAGCTCAAGTTCCGGCGCGAATTCGTTGCCCATCACCATCGGCGGCAGGTTACGTTGCTCTTCTTTGCTGGCGTCAAACGGCAGGTTGGAACCCAGCAGCAGCATGCCGTCAATCTGCTTGGTAATGATCAGATTGATAAAGGTTTTTTCCTGCTGATTTTGCTGCGCGCAGTCGCCTATCAGCACCAGATAACCATGCTCGGCGGCGGTGCGTTCTATCCCCTGAATCACGTCGGCGAAAAAGGGATCGCAGATGTCGGGGATGATCACCAGAATCGTGCGGGATTCGTTACGCTTGAGGTTGCGGGACAGAGAGTGGGGCGAATAGCCAACGGCCATCACCGCCTGTTCAACCCGCTGACGGGTTGGCGCAGAAACCTTTTCAGGATTCATCAGCGCGCGCGACACCGTGGCGGTCGAAACCCCGGCCATTTCCGCTACATCTTTCATGGTAGCGGTAGGAATTACTCTGTTCTGATCCAACGCATCTCTCCTTGCACCTGCATCAAACTGACACGACATCATGGACGTAAATTTTTATAAGGTTGTTTGCAGCATCCGTGCAAATTTTTTTATTGAGCTCACAGGCTACGAGAACTTTGCGTAGCTCATCACATTCTAAACAGAATGTGACTAGGATTAATTACTTAATTGCATAAAAAATGTGACTTATGCTGTTTTTTCGCGCTATGCCGCAAAATTTAAGACTCGCGCCTTAGTTAACCGATTAGTTATCGATCGGATCAACGTCGAGCGTCCATTTGACCTTCTTGGCCTGCGGCAAACTGCCGATCAGCGGCAGCGAGCTTTTAATCAGCTGTTGCAGCACTTTTCGCGACGGATGCTGGAGCAGCAACTGCCAGCGGAATCGCCCGCTGCGCTTGGCCTGAAGCGCCGGAACCGGGCCGAGAATCCACAGGGAATCGTCTTTCAGCGGGCTGGCTTCAAGCAGGTTGCGCAGCTGCTGTAAAAACAGCGATGCCTGACGATTGTCGTGATCTTCCGAACGGAATAAAACGTGGCTGGTAAACGGCGGCAAAAACACGCTTTGACGCTCGGCCAGCGTCTGTTTTGAAAAGGCGTCATAGCCTTTCTGCAATAATACCTGCAACAGCGGGTGGTCAGGATGGTGAGTTTGCAGCACCACCTCGCCCTGCTTGCCCGCGCGCCCCGCACGGCCAGAAACCTGAGTGTAAAGCTGCGCAAAACGCTCTGCCGAACGAAAATCGGCGGAGAACAGCGCGCCGTCGACATCCAGCAGCGACACCAGCGTGACGTCGGGGAAGTGGTGACCTTTCGCCAGCATCTGCGTACCAATTAAAATCCTCGCGCCCCCGCGATGCACCTCCGCCAGATGCTGCTCCAGCGAGCCTTTACGGCTGGTGGTGTCGCGATCAATGCGGGTAATCGGCGTGTCGGGGAACAGCGGCGCCAGCTCGCTTTCGAGCTGTTCAGTGCCGACGCCGACGGAAACCAGCTGGGTCGAGCCGCACTGCGGACACTGATGCGGCACCGCGCGCTGGCTGTCGCAGTGGTGACAACGCAGCTGACGCTGATGCTGGTGGAAGGTGTAATAGTGGTCGCAGCGCTGACATTCGGCAATCCAGCCACATTCGTGACACAGCAGCGCGGGCGAATAACCGCGTCGATTCAGAAACAGCATCACCTGATTATCCGCTTTCAGGTGTTGATGCATGCGCTGGATAAGCGGCTGCGACAGCCCAACTTTCAGCGGTAATCCTTTGATATCCAAAAGATGCTGGGTTGCCGCCGTGGCATTGCCCGCGCGTTTGGTCAGTGTCAGCTGGCGATATTTTCCGAGCTGCACGTTGTGTAAAGTTTCAAGCGCGGGCGTGGCAGAACCCATTACAATCGGAATATTTTCCGCATGCGCTCTGAACACCGCCAAATCGCGAGCGTGGTAGCGCCAGCCTTCCTGCTGTTTATAGGAGCTGTCGTGCTCTTCGTCGATAATAATGACGCCGAGCCGCGCGAAAGGGGTAAATAAGGAAGAGCGCGTGCCGATCACTATGCCCGCCTCGCCGTTACGCGCGCGCAGCCAGACGGCGAGGCGCTCGCTGTCGTTAAGACCCGAGTGCAGCACGTCGACGGGCGCGCTGAAACGTTCGCGGAAACGGGCGATAGTTTGCGGCGTCAGGCCGATTTCCGGCACCATCACCAGCGCCTGTCGGCCCTGCGCTAAAATATTTTCCAGCACGCTGAGATAGACTTCGGTTTTGCCCGAACCCGTAATCCCGGCCAGCAGCCACGCGGAAAACTGCTGATCTTCACTGCGAATCGCGCCCACGGCGGTTGCCTGCTCGGTATTGAGCCGCAAACGCTCGCCGATGACGCTGAAATTGTCGCGCCAATCCTGCGTTTCAGGCGCGACGCTTTGCAGCTCCGCCAGCCCTTTGGCGCGCAACGCCTGAAGCGCCGCTTCGTTTAATTCGAGATTACTGACCTGATGGCGATAAATAGAGCCCTGCATCAGCGCCGCCATCGCCTGTTGCTGCTTGGGCGCGCGTTTCAGGCTGTCGAGCGGCGTGGCGCGACCCTGTTCGGTAGCAAACCATTGCCACAGCGGAGCGAGCTCGGCGGGTTTTCCCTGACGCAGCAGAACGGGCAGGGCGTGGAGCAGCACTTCGCCCAGCGGGAAATGATAATAATCGGCGGCCCAGTGCAGCACGCGCCACAAATCGCGCGTATAAAGGCTGCTGCTGTCGAGCACCTCCGCCACCGGTTTGAGCTTTTCAATCGGAAAATCGCTGCTGTCGCTGACGCCGATAACAATGCCGACCGCCTCGCGTTTACCAAAGGGCACGCTGACCCGACAACCGGCCGCCACCTGCATTCCGGCGGGCAGTAAATAGTCGAAGGTACGATGAAGCGGTACGGGTAAAGCAACGTGGGCAACGGGCATTTTCAATCCAGACTATAAAAAAACGACGAGATAGTGTACACTGTGTGACTCGGAATGCATGAACATGATTGCGCGAACACTTTTTATTCTGTATGATTCGCCGCCTTTGATGCATTCCGTATCAGAGAACTTAATCATTAACACTACGTGTGGTGTCTGACGGCAGCAAGGTTGGATAGCGACACGGCCTAACCGAGGTTTTCTCATGAAACAAGGTATTCACCCTAAATACGAAGTTGTTACTGCTAACTGTTCTTGCGGTAACGTTATCAAGATCGGCTCTACTGTTGGTCACGATCTGAACCTGGACGTTTGTGGCGAATGTCACCCGTTCTACACTGGTAAGCAGCGTGAAGTGACTACCGGTGGCCGCGTTGACCGCTTTAACAAGCGTTTCAGCGTACCGAGCAGCAAATAAGCTTAGCTCGAAAGTAAAAAAAGGCGCCGATGGCGCCTTTTTTAATGCCTGAATTTCAGAGAAAACAAATTCTGGCGCTCTTTCTATTTAATGCTTAATACTTTCGACAACACGCAATACTTCTCAATACTTCCAACAGCAACTCAATACTTCAGCGTCTCAATTGACGAGCTCGTGAAATTCTTCAGCTCATCAAATCAGCTTAATATTCCCAGGTATCGGGATCTACGCCTAATTCACGCATGAGGATTTTGGCGGCTTCCGGAATTTCATCACTGCGTTCTTTGCGCAGGTCTTCATCGTTTGGCAGCGGCTGGCCCGTAAAGGCGTGCAGGAAAGCTTCGCACAGCAATTCGCTGTTTGTGGCGTGGCGCAGGTTATTAACCTGGCGGCGCGTGCGCTCATCCGTCAAAATCTTCAATACTTTCAGAGGAATGGAAACCGTAATCTTTTTAACTTGTTCGCTTTTCTTACCGTGTTCAGCGTAAGGGCTGACATATTCGCCGTTCCACTCAGCCATGGGACACCTTAAATTTATCAAATAAAAATAAAATTCTGAAAACCCGGAGATTATGCCCGATTTCCGCAGATCTCACTATAGCCGTCGTCCTGAACCTTGCAGGGTGAGAATAAAGAACCATACCGCCATAATTTTAGCGGTTATTATCACAATGCTCAATCTATACGCAAAGAAGTTTAGATGTCCAGATGTATTGACGTCTATCCCGCTAACGATTAATCTTTATTCCCTTAACTTTTCATTCATCCCGGCAGGGAGCAATTATTATGACGCTTAAGCAAGGCACCATCGCAGTTAGCAGTGGACTCAACATCGACGAGCAGTACGGTTGCGTCGTTCCGCCTATCACGCTCTCCAGCACTTATAATTTCGCCGATTTTAACCAGCCAAGAGCTCACGACTATTCACGCCGCGGAAATCCGACCCGTGATGTCGTTCAGCGCGCGCTGGCCGATCTGGAGGGTGGCGCGGGTGCAGTGCTGACCAGCAGCGGGATGTCTGCGATTCATTTGGTCTGTACCGTGTTCCTCAAGCCGGGCGATCTGCTGGTGGCGCCGCACGATTGCTACGGCGGCAGCTATCGTTTATTCGACAGCCTGAGCAAGCGCGGAGCCTATCGCGTGCTGTTTGTCGATCAGGGAGACCCGATTGCCCTGCGTGAAGCTCTGGCGCAGCAACCCAAGTTAGTGCTGATTGAAACGCCGAGCAACCCTTTGCTGCGCGTGGTCGATATTAAAGCGATTTGTGATGCGGCCCACGAAGCTGGCGCGCTGGCCGTGGTAGATAACACCTTCCTGAGCCCGGTGCTGCAACAGCCGTTGAAGCTCGGTGCCGATCTCGTCGTCCATTCCTGCACCAAATATCTGAATGGTCATTCCGACGTGGTTGCCGGAACCGTGATTTCCAAAACGGCCGAGCATGCGACCGAGCTGGCGTGGTGGGGCAATAACATCGGCGTGACCGGTGCCGCTTTTGATAGCTATCTGCTGCTGCGCGGCCTGCGTACCGTTGGCGTGCGCGTTAAACAACAGCAGGAAAATGCACTCGCGATTGTTGCTTATTTACAGAAACAATCGTTGGTTAAAAAGCTGTATCATCCTTCCTTGCCGGAAAATCAGGGCCACGAGATTGCCCGTCGTCAGCAAAGCGGTTTTGGCGCGATGGTCAGTTTCGAATTCAACGGAGACGAGGCAACGCTGCGTCATTTCCTGGCTGAATTGAAGCTGTTCACGCTGGCCGAATCACTCGGCGGCGTCGAAAGCCTGATTTCACATACCGCGACCATGACCCACGCGGGCATGTCTCCGGAAGCACGTACTGCCGCAGGGATCTCCGACAGCCTGCTCCGAGTGTCTGTCGGTCTTGAAGATAGCGAAGATTTAATTGCCGATCTGGAACAGGCTTTCCAGTCGGCGGCAAAGAGGTAAGTAATGAGTGCGATAGCGGTTGCAGCGCCGGCAGGAAGTCGGCAGTTACACAAATTTGGCGGTAGCAGTCTGGCCGATGCGAAGTGTTATCTTCGCGTGGCCGGTATCATGGCCGAATACGGTAATCCTGGCGATATTATGGTGGTCTCTGCCGCAGGCAGCACGACTAACCAACTGATTAGCTGGCTGAAACTCAGCCAGAGCGACAGAATATCCGCCCATCAGGTGCAGCAGGCGCTGCGCCGTTATCAGAGCGATTTGATTACCGGCCTGCTTCCCGCCGAAATGGCTGAACCGCTGATCGCCTCCTTTATTCACGACCTTGAACGTCTGGCCGTGCTGCTTGACGGCAAAATCACCGACGCGATTTATGCCGAAGTGGTTGGGCAGGGCGAAGTCTGGTCGGCGCGTCTGATGTCGGCGCTGCTGTCGACCATGGATCTGCCTTCCGCCTGGCTCGATGCCCGCGATTTCCTGCGTGCGGAACGCGCGGCGCAGCCTCAGGTCGACGAAGGCCGCTCTTATCCGCTGCTGCAACAGCTGCTTTCGCAGCATCCGCATCAATATTTAGTAGTAACCGGTTTTATCTCGCGTAATAACGCGGGCGAAACCGTGCTGCTTGGCCGTAACGGCAGCGACTATTCCGCCACGCAGATTGGCGCACTGGCGGGCGTGCATCGCGTGACTATCTGGAGCGACGTCGCGGGCGTGTACAGCGCTGACCCGCGCAAGGTCAAAGATGCCTGCCTGCTGCCGCTGCTGCGCCTCGATGAAGCCAGCGAGCTGGCACGATTGGCCGCGCCGGTGCTGCACACCCGCACCTTGCAGCCCGTGTCCAACAGTGATATCGACCTCCAGCTGCGTTGCAGTTATCAGCCCGAGCAGGGTTCAACGCGCATCGAACGCGTGCTGGCATCCGGTTCCGGCGCGAAAATCGTCACCAGCCACGATGATATCTGTTTGATTGAAGTAGATATCGCCGCCGGTCACGATTTTGCCCACGCACATAAAGAAGTTGAGCTGCTGCTCAAACGCGCGCAGATCAAACCGCTGGCGATTGGCGTGCACGCCGACCGCAATCAGCTGCAACTTTGCTACACCTCCGAAGTGGTGAACAGCGCGTTGAGCGTGCTGGAAGAGGCCGCGCTGCCGGGCCGTTTAACGCTGCGAGAAGGTTTGGCGCTGGTCGCGATGGTCGGCGCAGGCGTGTGTAAAAATCCGCTGCATAGCCACCGTTTCTATCAGGAATTAAAAGATCAGCCGGTGGAATTTGTCTGGCAGGCCGAAGATGACATCAGCCTCGTCGCTGTTTTGCGCGTCGGCCCAACCGAAAATCTGGTGCAAGGTTTGCACAAAACCCTGTTCCGCGCCGAGAAACGTATCGGCCTGATGCTGTTCGGCAAAGGCAATATCGGCTCGCGCTGGCTTGAGCTTTTCTCCCGCGAGCAGAAAAATATTTCCGCCCGCAGCGGCTTTGAATTCGTGCTGGCCGGCGTGGTCGACAGCAAACGCAGCCTGCTGAGCTACGACGGACTCGACGCCAGCCGCGCGTTGGCTTTCTACAATGATGAAGCGCGCGAACACGACGAAGAGTCGCTGTTCCTGTGGATGCGCGCCCATCCTTTCGACGATTTAGTGGTGCTCGACGTTACCGCCAGCGCCGATCTCGCCGATCAGTATCTGGATTTCGCCAGCTACGGTTTCCACGTGATCAGCGCCAACAAGGTCGCGGGCGCATCTAACAGCAACAAGTATCGCCAAATTCGCGATGCCTTCGCTAAAACGGGCAGCCATTGGCTTTATAACGCCACCGTCGGCGCGGGTTTGCCTATCAACCATACCGTGCGTGATCTGCGCGAAAGCGGCGACAGCATTCTGGCGATCAGCGGCATCTTCTCCGGCACGCTGTCGTGGTTGTTCTTGCAGTTTGACGGCACGCAGCCGTTTACCGAGCTGGTGGATCTCGCCTGGCAGCAAGGCCTGACCGAACCCGATCCGCGCGTCGACCTCTCCGGTCAGGACGTCATGCGCAAGCTGGTGATTCTGGCGCGCGAGGCGGGGTACGACATCGAGCCTAATCAGGTGCGCGTCGAATCGCTGGTGCCGGAAGGTTGCATTAACGGCTCCGTGGATCAGTTCTTTGAATGTGGCGAAGCGCTTAACGAGCAAATGTTGCAGCGTCTCGAAGCCGCCAAAGAGATGGGATTAGTGCTGCGTTACGTGGCGCGTTTCGACGCCAACGGAAAAGCGCGCGTCGGCGTTGAAGCCGTGCGCGAAGATCATCCGCTGGCTTCTCTGCTGCCGTGTGACAACGTTTTCGCCATCGAAAGCCGCTGGTATCGCGATAACCCGTTAGTCATCCGTGGACCCGGCGCAGGCCGTGATGTCACCGCCGGTGCTATTCAATCTGACCTTAACCGCTTGACCCAGCTGCTTTAATTTTTTCCCCCTGCGCATTCACGCCGCAGGGGGAATTTTCATCTCTCCCGCCAACATGAAATTCTCTCAATTTGATTGAAAATTAATCATCATCCGTCATGCTTTTGCTGTTGACTATTTAACCAAAATCGCGCATTTTACATCCATACGTTTAGACGTCTAGACGCTTATTAGTTGGCAATGATAACTAAAACGATGTGATGCAAGAGGTAGGGATCGATGAGTTTTTTCCACGCCAATCAGCGCGAAGCGTTGAACCAGAACCTGGCCGAATTACAGGGTCAGATTAACGTTTCCTTCGAGTTTTTCCCGCCACGTACCAGCGAAATGGAAGATACGTTGTGGAAATCGATCGACCGCCTGAGCAGCCTCAAACCGAAATTTGTTTCTGTCACCTACGGCGCCAACTCGGGCGAGCGCGACCGCACGCACAGCATTATCAAAGGCATTAAAGAGCGAACTGGCCTTGAAGCCGCGCCACATCTGACCTGTATCGACGCCTCGCCTGCCGAGCTGCGCGAAATTGCGCAAGATTACTGGCAGAGCGGCATTCGCCACATCGTTGCCTTGCGCGGCGATTTGCCACCTAATAGCGGCAAGCCGGACATGTACGCCACTGACTTAGTGCGTCTGTTGAAAGACGTTGGCGATTTCGATATTTCCGTAGCGGCTTATCCCGAGGTTCACCCCGAAGCAAAAAGCGCGCAGGCTGATTTGATCAACCTGAAGCGCAAGATTGAAGCCGGTGCCAATCGCGCGATCACGCAATTTTTCTTCGACGTAGAGAGTTACCTGCGTTTTCGCGACCGCTGCGCATCGGCCGGAATCGACGTAGAAATCGTGCCGGGCATCCTGCCTGTTTCCAATTTCAAGCAGCTGCAACGTTTCGCCAAAATGACCAACGTGCGCGTGCCAAACTGGATGACCAGCATGTTTGAAGGACTGGATGAAGACCCCGAAACCCGCAAAATGGTCGGCGCCAACGTCGCAATGGACATGGTAAAAATCTTGAGCCGCGAAGGCGTGAAAGATTTCCATTTTTATACGCTGAATCGCGCCGAAATGAGTTATGCCATCTGCCACACTCTCGGCGTTCGCCCCGAAATACCGGCATCTTTCGCGCTGTAGCGGCGTTGGCTTTCCTCTCTTGCCCTAGTCACTTACTTGTGTAAGCTCCTAGGAACAAGCTCGGTTGCCGCCTTGCTACAACGCGAAATCTACGCGGTATTTGATACCGGCATCTTTCGCGCTGTAACGGCGTTGGCCGCTCTCGTTCACCCCGGTCACTTACTTGTGTAAGTTCCCGCGGATTCTCTCATTTGCCGCCTTGCTACAACGCGAAATCTACGCGGTATTTAATACTGGCATCTTTCGCGCTGTAACGGCGTTGGCTTCCCTCTCTTGCCCTAGTCACTTACTTGTGTAAGCTCCTAGGGACAAGCTCGGTTGCCGCCTTGCTACAACGCGAAATCTACGCGGTATTTAATACCGGCATCTTTCGCGCTGTAGCGGCGTTGGCTTCCCTCTCTTGCCCTAGTCACTTACTTGTGTAAGTTCCCGGGGATTCTCTCATTTGCCGCCTTGCTACAACGCGAAATCTACGCGGTATTTGATACCGGCATCTTTCGCGCTGTAACGGCGTTGGCCGCTTTCGTTCACTCCGGTCACTGCTCATAAAACCTAGCCTTGAAAAGCTGTTTTTTTTTGTTTTCAAAATCATTTGAAAAAGAGGGTTGTACAAATTACTGTCAGTTGTACTAATTTTAGTACAATGAGTGAAACGTGAAAGCAGAGAAGAGGTAAATATGAGAACAATAAGTTATAGCGAAGCACGTCAAAACCTGTCGGCTACGATGGTTCAAACGGTTGAAGATCGTGCGCCAATCCTAATCACTCGACAAAATGGAGCGCCTTGCGTGTTGATGTCTCTGGAAGAATATGAATCCCTGGAAGAAACGGCTTATCTGCTACGTTCACCTGCAAACGCCAAACATTTGATGAATTCTATAGAGGAGCTGAGATCGGGCAAAGGTATCGAAAGAGAACTTGATGAATGAAAATCACGTTCTCAAGCCACTCGTGGAGTGACTATCTTTATTGGCAGCAAACGGATAAAAAAATACTTAAACGAATAAATGAATTAATTAAAGATATTCAAAGAACGCCTTTTGAAGGAAGAGGTAAACTGGAACCGCTAAAGCATAATCTTGCAGGATTCTGGTCACGAAGGATTACCGAAGAGCACCGGCTTGTGTACGAGATTTTAGATAACAACGTGTTGATAGCTGCTTGCCGTTATCACTATTAAAAAGCCAGCTCCTGATGAGCTGGCTTTTTAATAGTAGAAATGGGTTATCCATAAGATTTCGAGGGGTAGCAAGGCGGCGACCGAGTAAATCCCCGGGGACTTACACAGGTAAGTGACCGGGGTGCGCGAGGGAAGCCAGCGCCGCTACCGTTCGAAAGATGAAGGGTAAATAATTAGCCTGTGTTTCGCATGCCTGCGGCCACACCGGCGATGGTGACCATTAAGGCTTGTTCAACGCGGGCATCCAGTTCGCCTTGCTCTTCGAGCTGGCGCGAGCGGTGCAGCAGCTCGGCCTGCAGGACGTTTAGCGGATCGGTATAGACGTTGCGCAGCGCGATCGATTCGGCAATCCACGGCAGGTCGGCCATCAGGTGGTCATCGTTGGCGATAGCCAGCACCACTTTGATGTCGCTGCTCAGCTGGTCGCGCAACTGCTGGCCCAGCGGCCACAAATCTTTGCTCACCAGACGCTGATCGTAATACTCCGCCAGCCACAGGTCGGCCTTGGCGAATACCATCTCCAGCATGCCGATACGCGTCGAGAAGAACGGCCAGTCGCGACACATCGATTCGAGCACGTCACGCTTACCGGCATCCACCACGGCTTGCAAGCCGGCACCCGCGCCAAGCCAGGCGGGCAGCATCAGGCGGTTCTGCGTCCAGGCGAAGATCCACGGAATGGCGCGCAGGCTTTCAACGCCGCCGCTGGCTTTTCGCTTGGCCGGGCGCGAACCCAGAGGCAGTTTAGCCAGTTCCTGTTCCGGCGTTGCGGAGCGGAAGTAAGGCACGAAATCTTTGTTCTCGCGAACGTAACCGCGATACATCTTGCAGGAAACGTCGGAAAGCTGGTCCATCACCTCAACCCACGCGGCTTTCGGCTCTGGCGGCGGCAGCAGGTTGGCTTCGAGAATCGCGCCGGTATAGAGCGCGAGGCTGCTGATAGTGACTTCCGGCAAACCGTATTTAAAGCGGATCATTTCGCCCTGTTCGGTCACGCGCAGGCCGCCTTTCAGGCTGCCCGGTGGTTGTGACAGCAGTGCAGCGTGCGCCGGTGCGCCACCGCGACCAATAGAACCGCCGCGTCCATGGAACAGCGTCAGCAGCACGCCCGCTTTCTCGCAGGTCTTGATCAGCGCGTCCTGCGCGCGATACTGCGCCCACGAAGCCGCCATTACGCCCGCGTCTTTCGCGGAGTCGGAATAGCCAATCATCACCATCTGCTTGCCCTGAATAAAGCCGCGATACCAGTCGATGCTCAGCAGCTGCGTCATCACCGAATCGGCATTGTTCAGGTCATCCAGCGTCTCAAACAGCGGCGCAACCGGCATCGCAAACGGACAGCCGGCCTCTTTCAACAGCAGATGCACGGCCAATACGTCCGACGGCGTGCGCGCCATCGAAATCACGTAAGCCGCGATAGAACCTTCCGGCGCTTCGGCGGCAACCTGACAGGTATCCAGCACTTCTTTGGTTTCGGGGCTTGGCGTCCAGTTACGGGGCACCAGCGGACGCGCGGAGTTCAGCTCGCGGATCAGGAAAGCCTGCTTGTCGTTTTCAGACCAGCTTTCATAGTCACCCAGGCCGAGGAAACGGGTGATTTCGGCAATCGCATCGGTGTGACGGGTGCTTTCCTGACGAATATCGATTCGCACCAGCGGCACGCCGAAACAGCGCACGCGACGCAGCGTATCAAGCAGCTGGCCGTTGGCGATGATGCCCATATTGCAGGCCTGCAAAGATTGATAGCAGGCGTAAAGCGGGTCCCAAAGCTGGTCGTTGTTCACCAGCAAATCTTTCGGGCGCGGCGGCTTTTCGCCTTTCAAGCGCGCTTCAAGATAGGTTTGGGTAGAGAGCAGCTGAGTACGAATATTTTTCATGATGGTGCGATACGGCTCGACGACGTCTTCGCCGCCCGCCAGTTCGCGCAGTTCCGGCGTCGCTTCGGTCATCGACAGTTCGGAAATCAGCACGTGAATATCGCGCAGGAACAGGTCGGTCGCTTTCCAGCGGCTGAGCTGCAAAACGTGACGAGTAATCGCGGCGGTTACGTTCGGGTTGCCGTCGCGGTCGCCGCCCATCCAGGAGGTAAAGCGCACAGGCACGGCTTCGACCGGCATTTTATAGTCCAGCGAGGTTTCGAGCTGCTCGTTAAACTCGCGCAGGAAAGCCGGCACGCCTTCCCACAGGCTGTTTTCGACCACCGCAAAGCCCCATTTGGCTTCATCCACCGGCGTCGGGCGAATTTTACGGATTTCATCGGTGTGCCACGATTGAGCAATCAGCTGGCGCAAACGGCGCATAATCTGCTTGCGCTCGTAATCGGCCAAATCGTTGTGATCCAGCTGTTTCAGGCAGTTATTGATTTCGACAAGTTTGTGGATCAGGGTACGACGAGCAATTTCGGTCGGATGCGCGGTGAGAACCAGCTCGATAGAGAGCTGCTCAACGGCGTCGCGCAGCTGCTGATCGGAGAGGTTTTTTGACTTCAGACGCTCAATCAGCTGCGCCAGCGCTTCAGGATTGCTGGCCGCTTCGCCGTGCGGAGAAATGCTGTGATACTGCTCCGCGACGTTGGTCAGATTGAGAAACTGACTGAAAGCGCGCGCCACCGGCAGTAATTCGTCATTGGATAAATTTTGCAGCGTCGTCAGCAACTCTTGACGATCGGCTTCGTTACCCGCACGTGATGATTTGGAAAGTTTGCGGATTTTTTCAACGCGATCAAGGACCTGTTCTCCCAACGTGTCTTTAATCGTGTCGCCAAGCAGTTTACCCAACGTGCTGACATTACTTCGCATTGCGGAATATTGTTCGTTCATATTACCTCTGACCCGTTTCTTGTTTGATTTTTATGTTTTGTAAATAACTTTCACCCGTAAGGCGCTAACGCCTCTTTTCTCGCTGCCTTCATGGCAATTTTTAAACTGTCCAAATTTAGTACTGTAAGAACTTACCGTAAAAACCCCAATTTTCTCATTACAAAATGGCTGAATCGTGGAAAGTCGGTGAAATTTAATTACAGCCGGTAGGTTATTAGCCTGGCTAATCAGACGTTTTGTACAATATCAAAGGGCATCCGAAGATGCCCTTTTTAGTTACAATTTTTTAACAACGAAGCGGGTGATCGCCGCAATCAGTGATGGCAGAAGTGATGCACCACTTGAGTAATCAGCTCGCGCGTTGGCTTGATAAAGGCCATGTCGAGGAACTCATCGGGCTGGTGGGCCTGATCGATAGAACCCGGGCCAAGAACCAGCGTCGGGCACAGTTCCTGAATAAACGGCGCTTCGGTGCAGTAGTTGACGATTTCGGTTTCAGTGCCGAGCAGCTTTTCGACCACCTGAACCAGACGATGGTCCGGCGGACATTCGTAACCTGGAATCGGCGGATGCAACTGCTCAACTGTTACACGGCCCGGCCAGCGGCTGCTGACAGGTTCCAGCGCTTCGTTAAGCAATTCGTCCAAATCTGACAGCGTCAGGCCAGGAAGAGGGCGAATATCCATGTGCAGCTCGCAGCAGGCGCAAATACGGTTTGCCGCGTCGCCCCCGTTTATATGCCCGAAATTCATGGTCGGATAGGGAATGGCGAAGCCGCTGTGGTTGTAGCGCGTTTGCAGCGTCTTGCGCAGACCCATAAGTTGAGTGATCGATTCGTGCATCAGTTCGATGGCATTGACGCCTCGCGACGGGTCGCTGGAGTGACCCGACTGGCCGGTAATGCGAATCGCATTGGAAATATGGCCTTTGTGGGCACGCACCGGCTTGAGTGAGGTCGGCTCGCCGATGATGGCGCATTCCGGGCGAATCGATGACGTTTTGGCGAAGTAGCTCGCGCCGGCCATGGTGGTCTCTTCGTCGGCGGTGGCGAGAATATAGAGCGGCTTGGTCAGCGTGGCGGTATCGATGTCACGCAGCGCATCGACAATAAACGCAAAGAAACCTTTCATGTCGGCGGTGCCCAGACCGTAGAGCTTGTTTTCGTGTTCGGTCAGGGTAAACGGATCGCGCGTCCAGCGGCCATCGTCGAAAGGCACGGTATCGGTATGACCCGCCAGCAGCAGGCCGCCGGCCCCTTCACCAATGCTGGCCAGCATGTTGAATTTATTACGCGTATTGGGTACCGGCTGAATCTCGACCTTGAAGCCCAAATCGGTAAACCAGCCTGCCAGCAAATTGATTAGGGTTTCATTACTCTGATCCAGCGCGCTGTCGGTGGCGCTGATCGAAGGCGTGGCGATTAACGCACGGTATAGCTCAATAAAAGGAGGTAATTTCATCTTCACTGTTGACAGCCTTTGGTTAGGGTAATATAAATATTCATGCATTTAATGTGAATAAAAATACATTAAGCCGGTTCGTAAGAAAACCTCTAAATGACGCGGGTTTTCACTTATATTTCTCACTTATATTTCTCACTTATAAATAAGTACTTCTCTATTTATAAAGAGTACGACGAAATTTATAAGGAGTACGACGAACAGGCTGAATCTCGCGGGCTTCTGGCGTATTTAACGCAGTGAGCCCTCTATTTTTTGAAAAGAAGGTGAACTGAGCCCATGTTGAATACGCTGATTGTTGGTGCCACCGGTTATGCGGGAGCGGAACTCGCGCTCTATCTGAATCGTCACCCACATATGAACATAACCGGTTTAACGGTTTCAGCGCAAAGTGCAGATGCAGGAAAGTTGCTTTCCGATCTGCACCCGCAGTTGAAAGGGATTCTCGATCTGCCTGTTTTACCACTGGAAAACGTGGCCGAAGCAGCGAAAGGCGTCGACGTAGTATTTTTGGCCACCGCGCATGAAGTCAGCCACGATTTGGCCCCGCAATTCTTGGCCCTCGGTTGCACCGTTTTCGATCTCTCCGGCGCATTCCGCGTAAAAGAACCCGCGTTTTACACCCAATATTACGGTTTCGAGCATCAGCATCAGGACTGGCTGGACAAAGCCGTTTACGGGTTGGCCGAATGGCAGGCCGATAAACTGAAAGACGCGCAGCTGATCGCCGTGCCGGGCTGTTATCCAACCGCCGCGCAGCTGTCGATCAAACCGCTGCTGGAGAAAGGCCTGCTGAATCAGGATCAATGGCCGGTAATCAACGCGACCAGCGGCGTGAGTGGCGCAGGGCGTAAAGCCAGCCTCGGCACCAGTTTCTGTGAAGTCAGCCTGCAAGCTTATGGCGTGTTCAATCACCGTCATCATCCAGAAATCTCTACCCATCTCGGCACGCCGGTCATTTTCACCCCGCATTTGGGCAGTTTCCCGCGCGGTATTTTGTCGACGACCACCTGTCGCCTGAAGCCGGGCGTGAGCGCCGAACAGGTTGCTGAAGCCTTCCAGAGTGCTTATCACGACAAACCGATGGTGCGTTTGTACGATAAAGGCATGCCAGCGCTGAAAAACGTGGTCGGCCTGCCATTCTGTGACATTGGTTATGCAGTACAGGGCGAGCACGTCATTATCGTCGCTGCCGAAGATAACCTGCTGAAAGGCGCTTCTGCCCAAGCCGTTCAGTGTTTAAACCTCAGATTTGGTTTCCCTGAGTCTACCTCGCTGATATAATAAATTGCATAAAACGGCATTAAATGTGAAAATTCATTCATTGCCGAATAAGACAAATCACCGCCCCGCAATCGTTTCTTCATCGACTCGGGGATGGTAAATTAGAAGCAACTTCACGAATTCCGAATCCGATAGGTGTGAACAGCATGAATCCATTGGTCATTAAATTAGGCGGCGTGTTACTCGACAACGAAGAAGCGCTTGAGCGTCTGTTCATGGCGTTGGTCGCCTATCGTCAGGAATTTCAACGGCCTTTGGTGATCGTTCACGGCGGCGGCTATCTGGTCGATGACCTGATGAACCGTCTTAACTTGCCGGTAGTCAAAAAGTCGGGCCTGCGCGTGACGCCAGCCGACCAGATTGACATCATTACCGGCGCGCTGGCCGGAAGCGCCAACAAGACGCTGCTCTCGTGGGCGGTGAAGAACAATATTAATGCGGTAGGCCTGTCGCTGGCCGACGGCGGTTCCGTTCGCGTTACGCAGCTGAATGAAGAGTTGGGCTTTGTGGGTAAAGCCGAAGCCGGTTCGCCAGCGCTTATCAACACGCTGACTTCTGCGGGTTACTTGCCTATCGTCAGCTCTATCGGCATTACCGCCGACGGCGCGCTGATGAATGTCAACGCCGATCAGGCCGCGACCGCGCTGGCCGCCACGCTGGGTGCCGATCTGATTCTGCTGTCTGACGTCAGCGGAATTCTTGACGGTCAGGGTCAACGCGTACCGGAAATGAGTGCCGAAAAAGCGCAGGAAATGATCGAGCAGGGCATCATCACCGACGGCATGATAGTGAAAGTTAATGCCGCGCTGGACGCCGCCCGTTCGCTGGGTCGCCCGGTAGATATCGCCAGCTGGCGTAATGCCGAACAGCTTCCTGCTCTCTTTAACGGGATTTCTACCGGCACTCGAATTACCGCATAAATTACCTGTCGTTCTTGGAGCCGCAGCGGCGTTCGCTACGCTCGCTAACCCGAATCACTTACCTATGTAAGCTCATCGGGATTATCGAACTTGCTGCCTTGCTGCCGCACCAATTACTCGGGTAATAATAAGTTTTAAGAATTTAATAAATCGCGGCGTTAAAGACGTCGATGAATCAAATATCTTTAAGGAAATTATCATGGCAGCAACACAAGGCATCAGCAAAATCGTTCTGGCTTACTCGGGCGGTCTGGATACTTCGGCGATCATTCCGTGGCTGAAAGAGAACTACGGTAACTGTGAAGTGGTGGCGTTCGTGGCCAACATTGGTCAGGATCAGGCAGATCTGGAAGGCATCGAGCAGAAAGCTCTGGATACCGGCGCGTCTGAGTGTCACGTTGTCGACCTGCGTGAAGAGTTCATCAAAGACTACGTTTACCCGGTTCTGAAAAGCGGCGCGCTGTACGAAGGTACTTACCTGCTGGGCACCTCAATGGCGCGTCCATTGATCGCTAAAGCACAGGTTGAGCTGGCGCTGAAAGTTGGTGCAGATGCCGTTTGCCACGGTGCGACCGGTAAAGGTAACGACCAGGTTCGTTTCGAAACGACCTACACCGCGCTGGCTCCACAGCTGAAAGTGGTTGCGCCATGGCGTGAGTGGGACCTGCGTTCCCGTGAAGCGCTGCTGGATTACCTGAAAGAGCGTAATATCAAAACCACCGCTTCTTTAGAAAAAATCTACAGCCGTGACGAAAATGCGTGGCACATCTCTACCGAAGGCGGCGTGCTGGAAAGCCCTTGGAATGCACCAAATAAAGATTGCTGGGCCTGGACCGTTGCACCTGAAGATGCGCCAGACGAAGCCGAGCTGGTGACCATCAAGGTCGAGAAAGGCGAAATCACTGCGGTTAACGGCGAAGCGCTGAGCCCGTTCAAGTGTCTGGAAGCGTTGAACAATCTAGGCGTTAAGCACGGGGTGGGTCGTATCGACATCGTCGAAAACCGTCTGGTCGGCATCAAGTCTCGCGGTTGCTACGAAACCCCGGGCGGCACCATCATGATGGCAGCACTGCGCGGCGTTGAGCAGCTGGTTCTGGATCGTGACAGCTTCAAATGGCGTGAGCAGCTGGGTCAGGAAATGTCCTACGTGGTTTACGATGGCCGCTGGTTCGCGCCACTGCGTGAGTCTATTCAGGCTGCTGCCGATTCACTGGCGCAGGACGTGAATGGCGAAGTTGTGGTTAAGCTGTACAAAGGCACCGCGACGGCAATCCAGAAAAAATCGCCTAACAGCATGTATTCCGAAGAGTTTGCGACCTTTGGTGAAGACGAAGTTTACGACCACAGCCACGCTGGCGGCTTCATTCGTCTGTTCTCACTCTCTTCACGCATCCGTGCTTTGAACGCTGCCAAGAAGTAAGCAGCCTTTTTGCACTACGCGTTACATCAAGCGTGCGAGGCAGCTCGCACGCTTGAAACATCGTTCTAGGTATCACTTTTCAAGCAAGCAAAGTCGGGAGCATTATCATGGCATTATGGGGCGGACGCTTTAGTCAGGCAGCAGATCAGCGTTTTAAAGAACTGAATGATTCACTGCGTTTTGACTATCGATTGGCAGAGCAGGATATCGTGGGCTCGGTCGCCTGGTCGAAAGCGCTGGTTACCGTTAATGTACTGACCGCGGAAGAGCAGCAGCAGCTGGAAGGCGCGCTGAACATTCTGCTGGAAGAGGTGCGTGCCAATCCTCGCGCGATTGTTGAAAGTGATGCCGAAGACATTCACAGCTGGGTCGAGCTGAAGCTTATCGATAAAGTCGGTAACCTCGGCAAAAAGCTGCATACCGGACGCAGCCGTAATGATCAGGTCGCGACCGACATTAAACTCTGGTGTAAGGCGCAGGTCATTGATTTGCAGCTTGCCCTCAAACATTTACAGCTCGCGCTGGTTGAGACTGCCGAAGCCAATCAAGACGCCGTCATGCCGGGTTACACTCACCTGCAACGTGCGCAGCCGGTGACTTTTGCTCACTGGTGTCTGGCGTATGTCGAAATGCTGGCGCGTGATGAAAGCCGTTTACAAGATACCTTGACCCGCCTCGACGTGAGCCCGCTGGGCAGCGGCGCACTGGCCGGTACCGCGTATCCCATCGATCGCGAACAGCTGGCCGGCTGGTTGGGCTTTGCTTCGGCAACCCGCAACAGCCTCGATAGCGTTTCCGACCGTGACCACATTGTCGAGCTGATGTTTAACGCCTCGATGAGCATGGTTCACCTGTCGCGTTTCGCCGAAGATCTGATTTTCTTCAATACCGGCGAAGCAGGCTTTATCGATTTGTCCGATCGCGTGACTTCCGGCTCTTCGCTGATGCCGCAGAAGAAAAACCCCGATGCGCTCGAGCTGATTCGCGGTAAGTGTGGTCGTGTACAGGGCGCGCTGACCGGCATGATGATGACCCTGAAAGGTCTGCCGTTGGCGTACAACAAAGACATGCAGGAAGATAAAGAAGGGCTGTTTGACGCGCTCGACACCTGGATGGACTGCATTCAAATGTCCGTGTTGGTACTCGACGGCATTCAGGTTAAACGTCCGCGCTGTAAAGAAGCGGCCGAGCAGGGTTATGCAAACTCCACCGAGCTGGCCGATTATCTAGTCGCGAAAGGCGTGCCGTTCCGCGAAGCGCACCACATTGTTGGCGAAGCCGTGGTTGAAGCTATCCGTCAGGGTAAAGCGCTCGAAGCCTTGCCGCTGGCCGATTTGCAGAAATTCAGCAGCACCATCGGCGATGACGTTTACGCGATTCTGGCGTTGCAGTCCTGCCTCGATAAACGTAATGCAAAAGGCGGCGTAGCGCCCGAGCAGGTTGCGCTGGCTATCCGCGAAGCCAAGGCGCGTCTGGCCTAAAAGTTTTTATAGGTGAAAAGCCTAAATGAAAAAAGCGGGCCAAAAGGCCCGCTAAACGTTCATACACTACTTTCTTTCTAATTAGACGTTCTGATTCTTGTCAACCTGAAGCTATCAGGCGGCAAAGAACTGTTCCAGATCGTCGCTTCCCCCGATGTGGCGACCACCGATGAACACCTGCGGCACCGTTGCGCGGCCACTTACCGCACGCAGGCTGACAGTTGTCGCATCTTTACCCAACACAACTTCTTCATACTGAATGCCACGTTCTTGCAGCATTTGCTTAGCTTTGGCGCAGAAAGGACAGCCCGGCTTGGTGAAGACCGATACGGATTCCTGCACGCGATATTCTGGAGCCAGATACTTGAGCATGGTGTCGGCATCTGACACTTCAAACGGGTCGCCCGGCTTGTTTGGCTCGACGAACATTTTCTCTACCACGCCGTTACGCACCAGCATGGAATAACGCCATGAACGTGGACCAAAGCCCAAATCGGCTTTCTCGACCAGCATGTCCATGCCTTTGGTGAACTCGCCGTTACCGTCTGGAATGAAATTAATGTTGGCGGCGTTTTGCTCGGCCTTCCACGCGTTCATCACAAAGGTATCGTTGACGGAGACACACAAAATGCTGTCGACGCCATGTTGTTTAAAGACGCTAGCCAGCTCGTTGTAACGCGGCAGATGGCTTGAAGAACAGGTTGGTGTAAACGCGCCAGGCAGTGAAAACACGATCACGGTTTTATTTTTAAACAGGTCATCGGTCGTGGTATCAATCCACTGATCGCCTTGACGAGTATGGAAAGTAACTTGTGGTACGGTTTTTCCTTCACGGCTTGAAAACATGCATAACCTCTTCGTTGATATTCGTTTGAAACTCAATCTTAGGCGTTGCCTTTCGATGGGAGACATTATTCATTAATAATCTTGATAGATATAATCGTTGATTGCTATCTTATCTATCGCTATCGTCTATCGCATTAAGGTTCGTTAAGGGAGAAAGTATGAATATCCGTGATTTGGAATATCTGGTCGCGTTGGCCGAATTCCGTCATTTTCGTCGCGCCGCAGATTCCTGCCACGTCAGCCAACCTACGCTTAGCGGACAGATTCGCAAACTCGAAGATGAGTTGGGCGTGATGCTGCTGGAAAGAACCAGCCGCAAGGTGTTGTTCACGCAGGCCGGATTATTGCTGGTGGATCAAGCACGTACCGTATTACGCGAAGTCAAGGTTCTGAAGGAGATGGCGAGTCAGCAGGGCGAAGCGATGTCCGGCCCGCTGCACATCGGGCTTATTCCAACCGTCGGACCTTACTTGCTGCCACAGATTATTCCCTCTCTGCATAAAACGTTTCCGAAACTGGAAATGTATCTGCACGAAGCGCAGACCCAGCAGCTGTTGGCGCAGCTCGACAGCGGCAAACTGGACTGTGCGATCCTTGCATTGGTAAAAGAGAGTGAAGCATTTATTGAAGTGCCGCTGTTTGACGAGCCGATGAAGCTGGCCGTTTATGACGATCATCCGTGGGCCTCGCTGGACCGCGTGCCGATGTCAGAGTTAGCGGGAGAGAAGCTGCTGATGCTGGAAGATGGCCATTGTCTGCGCGATCAGGCGCTGGGTTTCTGCTTCCAGGCTGGCGCTGACGAAGACACGCATTTCCGCGCGACTAGTTTGGAAACGTTGAGAAATATGGTCGCCGCAGGCAGCGGAATTACCCTGCTGCCTTCCCTGGCCGTGCCTCAAGAGCGCAGCCGCGACGGTGTGACCTATTTAGCCTGTGATAAACCGGTACCGAAGCGCACCATTGCTCTGGTTTATCGCCCCGGTTCGCCGCTGCGTGGCCGTTATGAACAGCTGGCAGAAGCGATTAAAACCCACATGCAAACTTACATGGATGCGCGGGCGTTAAAAAAGCCGGTTTAATCCGTTAAGTGCCGCCACGCGATAGGCTTCGGCCATTGTTGGATAGTTAAAGGTCGTGTTAACGAAATACTCGATGGTATTTCCGGCGCCTTTCTGTTCCATGATGGCCTGTCCGATATGAATAATCTCGGCGGCGCGTTCCCCAAAGCAGTGAATACCCAAAATTTCTTTGGTTTCTCTATGGAACAGCAGCTTCAGGCTACCGACGTTCATGCCCGCGATTTGCGCACGCGCCAAATGCTTGAACTGCGCGCGACCCACCTCGTAAGGCACCTTCATCGCCGTTAATTCCTGCTCGGTTTTACCCACGGAACTAATCTCCGGAATGGTGTAAATGCCGGTCGGAATATTTTCGATCAGTCGGACTTTGGTTTCGCCCTGAATCATCGCCTGCGCGGCAATTCGGCCCTGATCGTACGCGGCAGACGCCAAACTCGGATAACCGACCACGTCGCCTACGGCATAAATATGCGGCAGGGCGGTTTGATACATGCTGTTTACCTTGAGCAAACCGCGGCTGTCCGCTTCGAGGCCAATCTTGTCGAGACCCAGAGAATCGGTATTACCGGTGCGTCCGTTGGCATACAGCAGCGCGTCGGCCTTCAGCTTTTTCCCCGATTTCAGGTGCATGATCACGCCATCGTCGACGCCTTCGATTCGCTCGAACTCTTCGTTGTGACGAATGACCACGCCGTTGTTCCAGAAGTGATATGAGAGCGAGTCTGACATCTCCTGGTCCAGGAACGACAGCAGGCGATCGCGGGTGTTGATAAGGTCTACTTTAACGTTAAGGCCACGGAAGATAGACGCGTACTCACAGCCGATGACGCCCGCGCCATAAATAATGACGTGACGAGGTTCGTGTTCAAGGCCGAGGATAAGATCGCTGTCGTAAATGCGCGGATGGGTAAAGTCGACGGTCGCAGGGCGATAAGGCCGCGAACCGCAGGCGATCACGATGTGTTCGGCGGTAACAAAGTCTTGAGAACCGTCGGCATAGGTGACCGAAATAGTGTTAGCATCGACAAAGCTGGCATCACCGGCAAACAGTTTGCACTGGTTACGCTCGTAGAAGCCTTCTCGCATGCGGGTTTGCTGATTAATTACCGTGTCGGCGTGGCGCAGAATATCAGGGAAGGTCGAGCTTAAGGCTCGGGAACCGTCGCTGTAGAGCGGATTCTGGTTGAACTCGATAATTCTGCTGACCGCGTGGCGCAGGGCTTTTGAAGGAATAGTGCCCCAATGCGTACAGCCGCCACCGACGTTGTTATAGCGTTCAATCACGGCAACTCTGGAGCCTTGTTTCACCAATCCCATCGACGCGCCTTCACCGCCGGGGCCGGAACCAATTATGATGGCATCAAAATGATAATTCTGTTGCATGGATGAGGAACCTATATTTATACAAAGTCATAACGAGAATGTAACATCATAGACCTAATTTCCAACCGGCCGGTTGTCTATTCGTGGGAATGTTGCAACATTCAGAAGAACTTTATGCTGAAGTTAGTATAACGGTCGTTGTGAAAAAATTTGGTATAGTGACGTAAATTCAGGCGAATGAGTAAGTAGACACTATCGGATGAAGGTTATGGGCGTAAGAGCACAACAAAAAGAGCGTACACGCCGCTCGCTGATAGAGGCAGCCTTTAGCCAACTCAGCGCTGAGCGCAGTTTCGCCAGTTTAAGCCTGCGTGAAGTTTCTCGCGAAGCGGGCATCGCACCCACCTCTTTTTATCGACATTTTCGTGATGTCGATGAGCTCGGGCTGACGATGGTGGATGAAAGTGGTCTGATGCTGCGTCAATTGATGCGTCAGGCACGGCAGCGTATTGCCAAAGGTGGCAGCGTCATCCGCACGTCCGTTTCAACCTTCATGGAATTTATCGGTAACAATCCCAACGCCTTCCGTTTGCTGTTGCGTGAACGTTCGGGCACTTCCGCCGCGTTTCGTGCCGCCGTTGCCCGTGAAATCCAGCATTTCATCGCGGAACTTGCCGACTATTTACAACTCGAAAATCACATGCCGCGCAGCTTTACCGAAGCGCAGGCCGAAGCAATGGTAATTATTGTGTTCAACGCCGGTGCAGAAGCGCTGGATGTCGATATCGCCCAGCGTCGCCAGCTTGAAGAGCGCCTGGTGTTGCAGCTGCGGATGATTTCCAAAGGGGCCTATTATTGGTATCGCCGCCAGCAAGAGAGAACGGCTGACACATCAGTTAACGATGAGACTATCCCCAGCGACTAAAAGTTGTGGCAAGCTCTTTCGTTAATGACGAGCTTTTTAGTTAATGACAAACTTTTAGTTAATGAAGAGTTAATCAGGTAGCCCGTGCTGCCGTCGCTCACTGTGCTAAGGATAAAAGGAGTAAAAGATGACAGAACAACCACGCCAGGATAATGGCACCCTGGTCCTGGCTCTGGTTGCCGGATTATCGATTAACGGTGCCTTTGATGCCCTATTCAGCTCCGTTGTCGCGTTTTCCGTGTTCCCGATTATTTCGTTGGTGCTGGCAGTTTACTGTTTGCACGTGCGCTATCAAAAATGCGAAATGCCGCTTGGCATGCCAAAGTTGGCCGCCGCCTGTTTTGTGTTGGGTTTACTGCTTTACAGCACTATCGTTCGCGCGGAATATCCGCAGCTTGGCTCCAACTTCCTGCCGTCGGTCATTTGCGTCGTGCTAGTGTTCTGGATTGCCTATCGAATGAAAAAGCGTAAAGAAAATCGGACCTGATAGGTTTTCGAATAGCGATGCCATTTGAGCAACTAAGACGTTTGAAGAGCGACAGTTTGAAAAGCAACAGTTTGAAGAGTCATAAATAGAAAAGGGCAGCTTGCGGGCTGCCCTTTTTCATTTTCATTTGAAAGCAAATCAGTTACGCATCAAGGCGTTCGAGCAGGACACCGCATTCCATATGATGGGTATAAGGGAACTGATCGAACAGCGCCAGGCGTGTCACGCGATGCGTGTGCTGCAAGGTTTCAAGATTGGCGCACAGCGTTTCCGGATTACAGGAGATATAAAGGATGCGCGAATAACCCTGAACCAGCTTGACGGTGTCGTCGTCGAGGCCACTGCGCGGCGGATCGACAAAAATGGTTTCACACTGATAGCTTTTTAAATCCACGCCTTCCAGACGGCGGAATTCACGCACGCCATTCATCGCTTGAGTAAAGTCCTCAGCCGCCATACGAATAATCTGGACGTTATCCATCTTGTTTGCGGCGATATTAAACTGCGCGGCGGCGACGGAAGGTTTGGCAATTTCGGTGGCTAAAACGCGGTTAAAATTACGCGCCAGCGCCACGGAGAAATTACCGTTTCCGCAATACAGCTCCAGCAAATCGCCCGTTGAACCTTCGGTGACTTCCAGCGCCCATTCAAGCATATGAATGTTCATGGCGGCGTTCGGCTGGGTAAAACTGTTTTCAACCTGACGATAAATCATCTCGCGGCCTGCCACCGGCAGCACCTCGTCGATGTAATCCTGATCGAGCATGATTTTAGTTTTGGCGGCGCGGCCAATCAGCTGAATGTCAAAACCGTCCTGACGCAATTGGTCGCGCAGGGCAGTGGCAGCCTGCTGCCAGACGTCGTCGAGCTTACGGTGATAAAGCAAAGAGGCGATAATTTTGCCGCTGCGCGTTGAAAGATAATCAATCTGGAACAGCTTGTGGCGCAGTGCAGGCTCAACCTTTACGGCTTCAAGCAGCACGGGCATCAGTCGGTTGATCAGTTCACTTGCAGCAGGAAATTGATCGACGCGGATCCGCGCCTTGGTCTGCTGATCGAACATAATGTGGTACAGATCGCCTTCGTCATGCCAAACGCGGAACTCGGCGCGCATACGATAGTGGCTGACAGGGGAACGGAAAACTTCGGCCGCCGGCGCATTAAATGGCGACATTAGCGCCGTGAGACGGGCGGTCTTTTCCGCCAGTTGGTCGTCGTACTGTTCAATGGGCAGGTTTTCTGGCGTCATTTCTCTTCTCGTCTTACGTCTTGTCAGTGGGCGAACGTTGCGGATTGTGGTGCATTTTGCCCGCTGATTGTAGGGAATGTGCTGATGATGTCCAGTTTTGTCGTATTTAGTTTGCCGGAGCGAAGCGGAAGTCTAGATTTCCAAATGGGTTGATCGTAGGATTCATCCTAGGCCTCCAACGTTGAGTTAAAAGGGAATCCGGTGTGAATCCGGAGCTGTCGCGCAGCGGTATGGGGAAAGCACGGCGTACCCATTATTACTTTTCCTCCTTTTATAGTAATAATGAAAACACTGTCCTTCTTTTATAAGAGATAAGGATGGGAAGTTTACGCCCGGTGTTATGTAGCTTAAATCAGCGTGTTTAGGTCAATAACAACTCCCAAGCCCGAAGACCTGCCTGAAATCCGTCGCATTTTTCATTATCGTCGCGAATAACGATGATGATTTTCTGCGGCATCCTTAATTAGGTTTGGATGCGCGTTGATATGACAATTAAAAAGCATGCGCTGCTGACGGTTCTTTCCGTCACGGCATTTTCCGGCTGGGCGCAAGAGAGTAATTCACAGATAAATAACGATTCCAAAGCAGGCGATAATAGCGATCAGCTGGTGGTCACGGCGAACCGTTTTCCACAGCCCGTTTCTACCGTATTGGCACCGACCACGGTCGTAACCCGTCAGCAAATAGATTTATGGCAATCTAAAAGTTTGATTGACGTAATGCGCCGTCTTCCCGGCGTCGATATTGCGCAGAATGGCGGCCTGGGTCAGCAAAGCTCGCTGTTTATTCGGGGCACAAACTCCAGCCACGTTTTAATACTGATCGACGGTATTCGTTTAAATCAGGCGGGCGTGTCGGGCTCGTCCGATTTAAGCCAGATCCCTATTTCGCTGGTGCAGAGAATTGAATACGTTCGCGGGCCATCTTCCGCCGTTTACGGTTCAGATGCCATCGGCGGCGTGGTTAACATTATTACCACTCGCGACAAGAACGGCACCACGTTGAGCGCGGGTGTAGGCTCCGACGGTTATCAGTCTTACGACGCCTCCACTCAGCAGCAGCTGGGCGACGATACCGTCGGAACGCTGGCCGGTAATTATACTTATACCCACGGCTACGATGTAGTGGCCGACGGCAATACGGGCGCTCAGTCGCAGCAGGACCGCGACGGTTTCATGAGCAAAACGTTATACGGCTCTATCCTGCATAACTTTAATGACAATATTAGCGGCTTTATTCGTGGCTACGGTTTCGATAACCGCACGGCTTACGACGGCTATTATTCTCCGGGCAGTGCGTTACTGGATACCCAACAGCTCTATAGCCAAACGTGGGATACGGGTCTGCGTTATAACGAGGGTATTTATGCCACTCAGTTAATTGGTAGCTATAGCCATACCAAGACCTATAACTATGACCCGCGTTATGGCCGCTATGATTCCTCCGCCACGCTCGATGACATCGACCAATATAACGTGCAGTGGGGCAATACCTTGCAGGCATGGCACGGTACGGTCAGTGGAGGGCTGGACTGGCAGAAACAGACGACCGAACCGGGCACTAATTATCTGACCGAAGGTTACGAGCAGCGTAATACCGGCGTTTATGCCACCACGCAGCAGCTGTTTGGTCCGGTAACGGTGGAAGGCGCGGTGCGCAGCGACGATAACTCGCAGTTTGGTCAGCACACGACGTGGCAAAGCAGCGCGGCTTACGAATTTATCGACGGCTATCGTTTTATCGCTTCATACGGTACGGCCTACAAAGCCCCTAATCTGGGACAGGTTTACAGCGCGTACTACGGTAATCCAAATCTGCGTCCCGAAGAGAGCAAGCAGTGGGAAGGCGCTTTCGAAGGATTAACGGGGCCGGTCACGTGGCGAGTAGGAGGTTATAAGAACGAAATTGATAACCTGATTGATAGCGATCCGAACACTTATCGTTACTACAATATCGGTGAAGCGAAAATCAAGGGCGTGGAGGCAACGGCGTCATTCGAAACGGGTCCGTTGAGCCATCAGCTTTCATATGATTATGTTGATGCTCGCGATGCCGAAACCAATGACCCGCTGCTACGCCGTGCCAAACAGCAGGTTAAATATGAGCTGGACTGGCAGATTGCCCAAATCGACTGGGCCGTGACCTATCATTATCTCGGCCAGCGCTATGATACTGATTACAATACTTACCAGAGAGTGAAGCTGGGCGGCGTGAGCCTGTGGGATCTTGCTGCTGCTTATCCCGTTACATCTCGCCTGACGGTTCGTGGTAGAATTGCCAACCTCCTTAATAAAGATTATGAGACGGTTTATGGCTACGAAACCCCAGGACGCCAGTACTACCTTTCTGGAAGCTATACCTTCTGATAGCGCAGTAGTCCCGGCTCGCCCGACGGCGCTGGTATTTGACTCAGGCGTCGGCGGGTTATCGGTTTATCATGAAGTCCGGCAGCTATTGCCGGACTTACACTATATATACGCATTCGATAACGTTGCATTTCCGTATGGCGAGAAATCGGAAGCGTTTATCGTTGAGCGGGTGCTGGACATTGTCAGCGCCGTGGCCCGTCGTCATCCCCTTTCTATTATTATCATCGCCTGCAACACGGCGAGCACCGTTTCGCTTCCTGCATTACGCGCCCGTTTTAGTTGTCCCGTTGTGGGCGTCGTGCCTGCCATCAAGCCGGCGGCTAAACTGACGCGTAACGGCATTGTAGGATTACTGGCGACCCGAGCGACCGTTCAGCGTCCTTATACTCATGACCTGATTGCGCGTTTTGCCACTGACTGCAAGATTCAGCTGTTAGGATCGGCCGAGCTGGTGGAATTGGCAGAGGCAAAGTTGCAGGGTGAAGAGGTTTCGCTGCCTCTATTAAAGAAGATTTTGCATCCTTGGCTCAAATTGCGCGAGCCGCCAGACACTGTGGTGCTCGGATGCACCCATTTTCCGCTGCTAAGTGAAGAGTTGTCGCAGGTTTTGCCGGACGGAACGCGACTTATTGACTCCGGATCGGCCATTGCGCGTCGTGCACACTGGTTAATTGAGACCGCTTTTACTTCTTTACCGGAAAAAAAGGCGGATACGGAAATAGAAAGCATCGCCTATTGCATGAAGCTCGACGAACAAGCCGCAGGGTTGCTGGCTGTTTTGCAGGCGTATGGCTTCAAAAGTATCCAGCAATTGGCGCTTTAAACACCTTTTGATTAAACATTCAGCGGTCAGAAAAGTTTTTTCAAAAAAGGGGTTGCGGCCTTCCGAGAACTCCCTATAATGCGCCTCCACTGACCGGGAACAACGACTCCTCTAACGAGAACCAAGTCGCCGGGTCGGGAAGAGAAAAAGAAAGATTCGAAAGAAAAACTCTTGACTCTTCAGCGGGAAAGCGTATTATGCACCTCCCGCGCCGCATAAGATTCATTGCGAACAGCGGCACTGCTCTTTAACAATTTATCAGACAATCTGTGTGGGCACTCACAAGACGATATCAGCCACCTCGGTGGCAAAAAATATCAAGTCTTAGAGTGACCAAGCAGTAATTCATTATGAATGATGTGAAGTAACTTTGAGCATCGCTGAACTTGTTTCAG
>NZ_JAWUEA010000008.1:0-104733 GCF_036663475.1 Rouxiella sp. T17
AAATCGTGGTGTGCCCATACGCTCCTCCTATGCTCAAACTATAGGGCAGGATCGTCTACCGGGGCGGGGGCAGTCCATTATGAGGCAAAAAAGTGTCTACGAAAGCCGGGTCTATTCAACTCACAACACAAATCGGACGGCCAGAGTTAATCCGTTGTAAAAAATCATTTAAATATTGTGCGCGATTGCAATTCGTATGAGTAATGGCGCGTAATAAAACTATCGAAAAGGCATTTGTGCCCCAGTAGCGGCAGCAGGACAGATTGAAAACTTATGCTTCAAATCATTCCGAGTCTGCTTAGATAATTCGCGCCATTTATTGAAACGCTAGTGCCCTCATGTTTAAAGCTCAAAAAATTGAATAACGTGCAGACTCTGCACTTTTGAATATATATCTATTAAGTATCAACAATGTCGAAACTGTCATATCTTTAAGGTAAAGTATCATCATTGTTGATACGTCGGAGGTGGGATATGGCTCAGGTTACAGTAAAGAAATGGGGTAATAGCCCTTCAGTGCGTTTACCTATTGCAATTATGCAAGCTGCAGCTCTCAGCGTTGATGACACTGTTGATATTCAAGTGGAAGATGGGCGTATTGTGATAGTACCGGTACGCGCTAAAGAATATTCTTTGGATTCACTTTTAGCCGGTGTTACCGCTGATAATGTTCATGATGAAATAGATTTTGGCACACCTGTTGGCCGAGAGGTTCTGTAAGATGGTAAAAGGCTATACACCTGACGCTGGCGATATAGTGTGGCTCGATTTCGATCCCCAAGCTGGACATGAGCAGGCAGGTCATCGCCCCGCAGTTGTACTCAGTCCCGCCACCTATAATGGTCGCATAGGATTAATGTTATGCTGCCCTATGACAACCAAGATAAAAGGCTATCCCTTTGAAGTGATTATTCAGGGAAATAGAGAAAGCGCTGTTTTATCCGATCAGGTTAAAAGTCTGGACTGGCGCGAAAGTAACGCCAGCAAAAAAGGTGCGGTAAGTGCTATTGAACTTGCTGAAATACGGGCAAAAGCCAAAGCACTAATCGGAACGTGAATACGCAAAAAAGGAGCCGAAAGGCTCCGTTTTCTTATTCATGTATTCGCCAGTACCCATGCAATACTCATCACGATTGTCCACATGGTCTGCCATTAAAAACTCAATAAGAGTGCGAGGGCCGCAGAATTGGCACTGCACTATAGTGAAGCATCAAACTTAAAAAAACTGACTTTAACTATAATAAATTGGAGAGGAAAATGGCATTTGACTTTAAAAAAGCATCAAAAGAAGCTCGTGATCAGGAATATAAAAAGATAGCAAGATTGATTGGAGAAGATCAATTTTTCACTAAGAAAGAATTAAACCACTTACCAGAGGTGCTTTCTGAAGGGGAGCAGGTACTGGCTTTTTCATCTGGGTTTATGGATGGATCTACCGGTGCTTTTTGCGTCCAATTGTAAAGTGCTCATATTGGTTTCATCTGAATGGTCCGCGGTTGCAAGCTTTGGCTCTGTATGCTTTGTTATATATAGACAATAGACATTTTTTTGGAGTCAAAACATGGGAATTAGTCAGGCTGAACTGGAAAAAATCAATCACGATATTAAAACATTACGAGCCCAAACAATGGCAATGGTCGATAAAAGCACAGCCGAAGGTGCTTCCAGAAAATTATTTCTAATAAGTTTTGAATTTTGGGGCCCCGTTGCAGCAAGTCTAATTATCTTAACTATCGGCGGTGTTGTGGGTTTATTGTGTTCCAAGATTTTTGGATAAACATATCATCCAGTGTTTGTTGTAGTGCCTCACACTCTCTTTGACAAACCCAGCGTCGGCTGATGGGGTCATACCCATTTTGTAGTAATGTGTCCGATGACTTGCTCGACACCGGGAGCAATCGTCACGTACTCCTTTTCACGAATGGGCGATATAACATCCATGAACTCCGATTTAGCGCCTGCTTAACCTCTACTGCTTAACTCCTACAGGTAGTTCATAAGAGTTATTACTTTATACTGACCGAAATCGGTCGGTTTCGTACACGCTACATAGGCAGCGTCCGAAAGTGAGTGAAATTCATTTCGTACATGCTTTATAATACGTACATCCATTTCGTACGGAAAGTAACACTATGTCACGAGTTTTTGCCTATTGCCGGGTATCTACACTTGAGCAGAACACTGAAAACCAGCGCAGAGAAATCGATGCAGCAGGTTTCGCCATCAGACCGCAGCGTTTAATCGAAGAATATATCAGCGGATCAGTCGCTGCTGGAGAACGCCCCGGATTTATGCGGCTGCTTGATCGAATGGAAAATGGTGACGTCCTCATCGTTACAAAGCTGGACCGCCTAGGACGTAACGCTATGGATATCAGGAAAACGGTTGAACTGCTCGCCACATCAGAAATTCGCGTTCACTGTCTGGCGTTAGGCGGTGTAGATCTCACCAGTCCGGCCGGCAAAATGACAATGCAGGTTATTTCTGCTGTCGCTGAGTTTGAACGAGACTTACTTCTTGAGCGCACCCATGCAGGTATTGCCCGGGCTAAAGCTTCAGGCAAACGTTTTGGCCGCCCGCCTGTCCTGAGCGAGGAACAAAAACGAGTAGTAACAGAACGTCTTAATGCCGGGATAAGCACCAGCGCCATTGCGCGTGAATTTAATACTACCCGGCAAACCATACTCAGGGTAAAAGCAGGGCAACAACAACCCTGAATACAGAAACTGCTTCAGACGTGACCGTCCGCTTTGTGCCTAAAGCGGAAGTAGCTAATGGCAATTAGTGTTGATTAACGGGGAGCAGGTCAGTGCGCATGTCTGACTCCTCCCAGTAACTGACACCATAGCAAAATAGATTGGTTACTGGGAGTGAGAGATTTAGGTATGAATTTCAGATTTAGCTGTTTTTTGCCTATATAACTGGGCAATCATCAAACTCGTTAGTACATGCATCGTTGATGATATGTGTCATCACTCCCAGACTAGACAGCATCACTCAATTCAGAGCGTCGCTTATAATTAGTTGAGTATCTCATAAGATACCCACACATCACGCATAGCTTAGTGCTGAGCTCAAGGCGTTAAGCTATGCCACAACTTTCATTCGGGCAATTATCAGATTTCAAAATTACTGGCTGGCCGCTTTGTGCTAGGAACGGATATTAAAAAATAATACTAATTCAAAGAGTAAGCTCAATCTGGGGTGCTATCTGTTCTTCCCAATAATCGAGAATTGGCAAACATATCAGACTATAAATAAACCAACATGCATATACACTGTCTGTACTATAGCAATCACCTGCCGTCAGTTTACCATGTGCAACTTTATGCCGAAGAGATGGGCCTGCTTTATAATGAAATAGTAAATCAATTTCATTAACTATATTTTCCCCCAGAACGGCAACTAAGTCGTCTCGCCTATTATCCAATATCCCAGACAATGAGCGATCCTCCTGATTTTCTCCCTCAATAAATTTTGAGGTATCGCGGCCATTACAAGCTAAAACATGACGTAATGTATTCTCAAGTTGGGGTATGAGAATATATGAAGCGGATACAAAATCACCTTGCCAAAAGCGGGAAAAGCCTAGACTAAAGATATGTTCATGCCCATAAGGAATGAAAGGACTTGAATTAACAATTGCATCAAAGTGTCTTAATTCAAGGGGGAAGTTAAGCATCACAGTAAACCTTGCTGGTTTTATACCAGCCTCAACAACAGTGTGTCGAATGAGATTCATCGTTGTAAGAGAATTTGCCTTGAACCATTCATCACATGGACTATCACCATTGAATGAACTTGAGGTCTTTGTGATTACTTTTCCTTCCCTGTCGATATGTAATGTATTGGGAAAAAGAGACGCAAGGCCCGAAGGTCTATGTTCTAAGGCTGTTTTCTGCAAATCTTTAACGGCTGGAGAAACACTTATAAGAGCAAAGTGATACAAAATTTCTGGTAGATTAAATTCTTCAAATTTTTTTTTAGTTTCATAAAATACCTTCGACAAATCAAAAGGTACACTAATTGTTGACATTTCACTTAAGCTAGCCTGTTGTAAAGAACGCAACTCAATGCTTAATTTTTCGATCCACTCTCGAAACTGTCCTGCAACTTGAAGCTCAATAATAGCCTGACGAGTCCATGAAGCTTTAGCCGCATAACTTGAAACTTGTTCACACATTCGCAAAGTTTCATAAGTTAATTGTTCTAAGCAGCGGCGTCGCCCTTCCATGTTTTTAGCTTTTTCATGGCATTTCGCGGATAGTGCCCAAACTTTTTTTCGAGCCTCGGGATAATCGCTTTTACTTCCTGTGTTAACAAGCAGCTCTCCATCCTGTGCAACTTGTTGCCATGTTTTTAACTTATATCCAGTAGCTAGCTCCCCGATTCTCTGGAAAACCACATAAAGACATTTTTTAAATGCCAACTCATAAAAATTTTCGAAAATGTCTATTAGATAATTCGGGGTGAGGTTGCGCTTACTTATAGAAGTATTAATATATAGAGCTCGCTGTAATAAATTAACTAATTCAAATATAAAACTGTAGTTAGGAGCCTCATTATTTTCCATATTTACTATGCGGGTTTTTATAATTTCACAATAGGCTTTTACAGCTTCAGCGCCAGCTTTGTATTGGGAGCGATCATTTGACCATACAACATCCGCAATACGAGCTCTTAGAGCAGAGTGACCGATATCAAAAATGATGGTAGCAAGTATTAGATTTTGGTTCTTATGCAATGCTGATGGCGTTAGCATTGTTTGTTCACTATCTTGCCATCGCGGACGCCATGTATCTGCAGGATCGTCTGATGACATCCGAAACGTACAAAGTGTTGCCAGAAGATTGTATGCACGTTGGCCAGCTATATTACCGCTTTTGTAGGCATCTGAAGCCAATTTACTAAGCTCAAGCCACATTCTGGAGTCGCATAGACCTAAATACTCTTCTAAAAGAGATGAAATCCCAACATGGTAGAAATCATCAACACTTACTTCTTCCAAAGTAATATTATTATTTTTATCCTGCTGGTCTGATGATTTAAACATAGCCACCTCATTTTTTTGATAAGTAACAGTTTTCCAATTTAAACTGTTTTCAAATGATTTTCTTAGTTCACTTCTTCATGAATCGCCGAGAATTTAAAGCATATCTTTCAGCTATTTATAGAATGTCCTCGGCGCAGCGACCGCCGAAGTGATCGTTTGTGATGAGCGTCCGTTCCTCGCTCAAAGCAGACCTGATAGTAGTTAGTCTATCCGCTCCGTGCCAAAGGCGGAACTTGCTTACATCATGCTATGTTAGTTTGCCGAGAGCAGGTCAAGCGGCCCACGCCCATGACGACGACAAAGGTGCGCTTCCATCATGCCGATGATGAAACGACAGACACGACAGACGAGCACTTTACTTTTAAAGTCATCAAGCTATATGATTCCTGAGAAGATACAGACGAAAAATTACATTCGTAATCGCTAAAAGAAGCGAAATATTCATTTCTAACTAGAAGATTTAGAATCTCTAATGGAGTGCAAATGAGTCTTATTGGTATCGAGGAAAGAGCATTAACGGCAGTAACTTTGGGAGAAAGCCATTTCAGGGAGTTCAAAAGTGCACTTCAGGGGCCACCAGAAAAAAAAGAAAAAAGGCCCACCAAAGATATTTCGACAAATATCGCACAAACTCTTGTTGCATTTGCAAATGCTGATGGCGGCGAGCTACTTATCGGCGTCGAAGATAACGGAGAAATCACTGGAATAAATGATTTCAATGACACTGAAATAAACACCCTCCTGGATGCACCAAGAGTTAGAGTACACATTGATACTCCTTTAAATTCTGTCAGAAAAAAACTAATAACGATAGAGAACAAAAGAGTGATTTATTTTTCAGTTGAAAAGAGCACTGAGGTCATACATATAACATCAGATGGAAGATGCTTACAAAGAAAGGATTTAGAGTCAGTTCCAGTACCTCATGAAAATATAAAATTTGACCGGCAAGACAAATTATCCAGAGAGTATGATAGGCAATTCATTGATGCTGCCAAGGTCGACGACTTAGATATTGATCTTATCCGAACAGTATCTGATGTTATTTTGAAAGGAATGTCTCCTGAGAAATGCCTTCAATACTTGAATTTAGCAGAGTTCGGAACTAGTAAACTAAACTTGAGAAGAGCTTCTTTGCTTTTATTTTCTAAAGAATATATTCGATGGCACCCTAGATTACAGGTCAGAATTATAAGAGTAGATGGGACAGAACTCTTAACAGGAAAAAATTATAATGTTGTAATGGATGAAGCAATAGGCGGGAATATTCTAAATCTTGTTGATAAGTCATGGGAGGCATTGAGACCTCATTTAGTACAAACAAAAATTGATAAATCGGCTCGATTCGAACAGAAAACTATTTATCCAGAGCTAGCCTGCCGAGAGGCGTTGCTGAATGCAATAGCCCACAGAGATTACTCTCAAGAAGGTAAAGGTGTTGAAGTATACATCTTTAATGACAGATTGGAATTCAAAAGCCCAGGAGCATTACTTTCGACCATCAGGATTAAGGATATAATTAATCAAACAGGGGCGCATCAATCAAGGAATACATATATAGCAAGAGTCTTAAGAGAGTTAGGATATATGAGAGAATTGGGCGAAGGAATGCGAAGAATTTATCAACTAATGCAAGAAAATGAACTAACACCTCCAGAAATTAGAGAGAGCCAGGATGGTTTTAGCATAACATTATTTAACAAACCCATATACTCGAATAAGGAAGCATTATTCTTAGAGCAGTTTGATAGATTTAACTTGGATAAAGATATGAAAGCAGTGATCCTTTTAGGTATAGATGAGGCTGTATTCTCTGCGCAGAATATATGGGATGTCGTGGGGATAGTAGACACCGAACATTATAGAAGATTAGTTGAAAAGCTTTGGCGTTTAAAAATTTTAGAAAATAAAGTCGATCGCGAATTGGCTAAAAAAATCAGCCGTAAAGAAAAAACACCTTTTAAAAAATATCCACGCTATTCAATCTCTTTCCCTAGTAGGTCTCCTCAAACTACTCAATCCACAGTAATAAAAAACACCACCATCATTAGTGGAAAAGTAAAGAACGTTTACCCTAAAGGATTTTTTGGATTTGTAGTTGATGAGAAAGGTAATGAATACTACTTCAGACTGAGTGAAAATAAAACAAATGATAAGTTGGCAGTTGATCAACCTGTAAAATTCCAGATAAGTCATAGTAAAAGAGGTGATATTGCAATAAATATTACAAATTAACATGTCAGCGTTAATAAAACTCGCTGAAAAATAAATATCAACATTTTACTAATTCATAAGGAGGAATATATTCCTCCTTAGCTCCATTCAAATAATCAGCCCACCATTGAACCATCAAACGACGTTCATCCAAGTGCTCAGAAGTGTAGCCGCACGTACATTATTGTGCTCAGAATGGCTCAACTGACGCCCTATCACGTCATCACTCCACAAACCCGACTCCACTATCTGCCTGAGGAAAAAGGAAAAAATATCTGACAGGAATGCAATTAAGGAAGCCGTGTTGAATAGACTGACTAATCCAAAATCCCTGCTTTTCATTTCTGAGTTTATCGATTTGACCGCTAGCCCGGTCTGGCTGCAACTACATGTTCTGTGCAGTATCCAGAAACTGACTGGAATTTTGTTTCTTGGATCAGTGACAATGGCTTCAGGAACATTTGGAAACTGGCTTGGTAAACACTTTGGCTTTACCAGTTTTACAGGCGTTGCCATGATAGGACTTTGCATCCGCATGTTCGTCGGTCTGATGTAGTATCAAACTTGCGAAATAATTTTCATTTACCGATGTACCAATGTCCGCTTCTCGCTCACAGCGGACCTAAGCCACCTCACAAGTCTGCCAGGTGCCAGAAGCGGACTTCGCTCTAACCGAATTCTGTTGATTTATGCGGTGCAGGGCAATTCTCTCAGGTATAACGTCCCTTACGCTCTGTCAGTGCCTTAGACTGGCAGGCCCCGCTTGATCATGCTTTTCTACACGCCCTTTAATTTACTGCGGAGTGAAGAAGTCGGTTATGGTTCTGAAGTGAACTGTTCTTTCCGACCCCCATCGCGCAATTCCTTCCAATACCGATTACAGATGCAATGATTAAGTAAGCTTCTCGTTACTGATAATAGAAGGGAATTTCATGTTTACGACGCCGTTCTGGCCCGCTGCTG
Source organism: Rouxiella sp. T17 (assembly GCF_036663475.1). Classification (NCBI taxonomy): domain Bacteria; kingdom Pseudomonadati; phylum Pseudomonadota; class Gammaproteobacteria; order Enterobacterales; family Yersiniaceae; genus Rouxiella; species Rouxiella sp. T17. Next base: position 8,231 of record NZ_JAWUEA010000008.1, read on the forward strand.
ACTCATACCATATCCACACAATGGATATTTCTCTGCCCGACTTACTTTCGCCCGCGGCGCTGGACCTTTTCCACCAGGCTCGTCTTGCAGAGGCGGCCTGTCAAATTCATCCGGTTTCTACACGGACCGGGAGTACGCCAATAGCAATGACACACTCCGTATTGCAGGGTGATACAGAGGCAGTCCTGGCGTTCCTGCAATGCTATTCACCTCATCATCAGCGTGAAGATGCGGATCTGCTGCTGAACCGGTTGGGTAAAACTGTCGACATGATCGAGTATGACCAGAAGCTCAAAGGCTTTACGTTATGATCGAGTTTTCAAATGGTTTCTTACTGAGCCTTTCGCTGTGTCTTGATATCGGGATTGCCAATATCGCCATGATTACCCTTGCCATGCAACGCGGATATTTTCATGGTTTCTGGCTGGGAATGGGGACTTGTGTGGGTGACCTGGCATATGCATTACTGGCACTGGCGGGAATGGCCGTACTGCTTCAGTATGAAGCAGTACGCTGGATACTGTGGATTGGCGGTGGTGCGATGCTTCTGTGGTTCGCCGGCAAAATGCTGATGGCCGCTTTCAGGAAGGCTTCGGAGCTTAACGTGAGCGAAACCCATCAGTATCGCCCGCTGCTGCGTGAATTTGGCCGGGGCGTGGTGCTTGCCATGTCTTCCCCTACGGCCATTCTGTGGTTTGCGACAGTGGGAGGTGCGCTGATATCTCGGATGGGCCAGCATAGCGTTACGGCAACGTCCTGGTTCCTGAGTGGCTTTTTCATCGCGGGAATGTTCTGGACCTGTGTCTTGTGCCTGGTTGGAAGTTTTGGAGGCAAACTGCTTGGTCAACGCCTGCTTAAATATTCCTACATAGCCTCAGCGCTCATATTCAGCTATTTTGCGCTTTACGTGATTGTGTCAGGGTACCGGGACTTTATGGTGACCTGATCTGACATGCGAAGCATAGTGATGGGGTGTTGTTCCCATCACTTTGCGAAATGCATTAATGAAATGACTCTGATCGTAAAATCCCAGCATTATAGCCGCATCGAGCGGATGCACGTTTCTGCGAAGCAAGTCGCGGGCATGGTGCAGACGAAGCTGCATATGATACTGCAGAGGCGGCATACCCGTATGCCGGGTGAAGAAGCGAACAAGATGATATTTGCTCATCCCCGCCAACTGCGCGAGCATCTCCAGCTGCGGTTTTACGCTTAGGTGCTCCCGCAAGTATTCGATAACAACATTGATTTTCTGTTCATCACCTCTCTGAAGTAGAGCTGGCGTCTCAAGCAGCTCACCACAAAGTAAAATCAGTTCCTGCTCCTCATCCATGCCCCGCTCCAGCCGGGCTGATGTTGCAAAACGGTACAGCCCGTCAAACAGGCGATTGTTATTGATTATGCCTTCTCGCAGAACAGGGGCTTCATGAGCGCTATTGAGATTATCCTCATCTGCAAGCATTTTTATCACTGTCTGGGGTATGTGCACACTGATGAATTCCACGGCTTGACTATCAAAATGCGAAGCCTGAATGGTTCCCGGATTATATAAGGTAACCTGACCACTTTTAACATACGCGGTTTTCCCTGCCAGCCAGATTTCCTCAACCCCCGTCAGGTTTGCGCTGATGACATATTCATCGTGAAGATGTTTCGGAAAGCCCGAATTACGAGCTCTGACCCGTGAACACTCTATGCCATTCCTGCTAAACCACTCTGCAGATTCTAGTGACAACGCATCTGACCTTATGCAGTAATATTGAATAATTATTAATGAATGATAAAACCATTTACTGAGCACTTTTTCAACTGATGGTTTTAGGGCGCCAGCGAATAAATTATCCTCCGGGCGCAGTCTGCCAGTAATCGGACATATTCCTTCCTGACCAGACCGTGCCCGCACGGCCGGGTAAATCTAGCTGGCTTTGCCGGTTAGCTCACCCTGACACACGTCCTGGCAAGCAGAAAAGGGACAGAAGGACGTTGTTCCTTGTGTCCGCTTTGTGCCAAGAGCAGACGTTTCCAACATCAGCATGCACTAATCGGTTGAGAATAGATCTTACTGCATAGCCATGCAGACTCGCCGGAATCATCAGGGAATTTTTCAGGGTTTGAGCCGAGAAAAAAGTGCCAGAAACGCCCTCTGGCCGCAGAATCGCGCTGAGGGGCCCTGCGGGGATGCGGCCAAGAACTCTCATGTTAAATACATCTTTGCTGGACACCGGAGCGCTACAACTGACAGTCTGTAGTCTGGTTAACTGACAAACTACAGGGAGAGTTATGACAAGCAAAACTATCTACGTTGTTCACAGTCCCAGCCCCACGCTGGGACGATCTCCGCTGCAAAGAGGCTATTTCCCGTACGCGCTTACCGAAAATTTTATTAAATCCCTTCAACTGGAGCTGGATAGGATCGGCACGGATTACCGGGTTATTGCTGATGATACCGAGTCCGATATTGAGATTCTGATAACGCGTAATCCCGTTCTTCTCGTCTGCGCCCCAGGTCTTCGCTATCAGTTTTACCATCGGGGCTTCGACAAACAGAAAATTATCTGGTTAGACGTTATGGAGTATTCCTCCGTAGATCCCCGTTCTGTGCTCAAGAGACTTGCGGAACTGGCTTCTGCTGATTTATAACAGGGTTGTTATGTTTATTGTGGCAGAACCTTCCTGTCGCCATCATTTGACGTCCGCTTCCAGCTCGAAGGGGACGTTGCTAACACTGAAATGTTTTAACCTGCGGGCAGGTCACTGCCTATCAACTTTGCCTGGATTTTTTGTTGGCGATGGTCAAGTAAAATACGATCGGATAGCTAAATGGCATGCAATTGTGAAGTTATAAAGCGGGAAAGCTATATCGCCCCAAAAATCAGTCGGCTTCGCCGCGCAGCCGGTGGCGGTAATATTTAAGGGCAACGTATGTCACTATTTGGCCGTACAGGAAACCGCCCAATGCGGCCATCAGTACGCCGCCCACCATACCGAATAAATAGACGCCCGTGCCCGCACAGCCACCGCATAGCGCGATCCCGCACCAGGTTTCCCGGTGCCGGAAAGCGGACTTATATGCGCTCCTCCACCGGCTTCCGCGTTCCCGCAGGGGCAAATCGGCCAGTTCGGGAATGCTTTTCAGGGTCCAGTAGATTTTCACGGTAGTGTCCTTGTGCCATTGATTAATCAGGAATAAACATAACCTGCCGGATAGAAAAATGTTTTGCCATTATTGCCGCTCTGCGTCGGCGGCTGCACGGCAGGATAGCCTGTGTCTCTTAAGTACCGCCGGCACGCCGGAGCATTTCATCAGGCGCGGCCCAGTACCCGGAATTTCGTACGTACGAAATTTTTCCGCTCTTTAAGCCTAGGGCAGGATTCGCAAAGCAATAGAAAAGGTTGGATGACTGTGTGGCTTAGCGGACGTTGTTGGCATAGTGTTATGTTGTTAGTCGTGAGCAGTTCATAGGGTGTGCGGTTCGCGCAATGAGGGAGCAGTCTGACACTGACTAATGATGGAGAAGATGAATGACAAGTGGTTTGATCGCGGTTTCTGCTATTGGCGTAGCTATCCTGTTTGGCGCAATGAGCCCGGGCGTTAGCTTTCTTCTCGTCGCCCGAATGGCCATGTCCAGTTCGAGACGGGCGGCTTTATCTGTTGCTGCAGGTATGGGGTTTGGTGCGTCTGTTTTTGCTGCCATAGCGTTAGCAGGTCTTCACACCCTGCTGACTCTGGTCCCATCACTTTACACAGGACTTAAGATTGCAGGCGGTTGCTATCTTTTATGGCTGGCGTTGAAAATGTTTCGTCGTCCTTCAAACCGTTTTAATGATTCTGCCGGTACAGAGGAAGTAAGCGTCTTGAAAGCGTTTATGACTGGCGTATTTACGCAAATCAGCAATCCCCATACTGCACTGGTATTTGCCAGTATTTTCTCGGCAGCGCTTAGCAAAAATATTCAGCCTGTTATGTACATCATCCTGCCCACAATGGCATTCTTTATTGATGTGCTCTGGTATGCGATCGTTGCATGCTTATTATCAACTGACGGGCCACGTCAGGCTTACATTAAATACCGCAAGGTTATAGATAAACTAAGCGGAGGCGTTATGGCCTTTTTGGGCATACGACTGCTGTTGAAGTGAGTCTGACGAGTACGATGTTTTTATTGGAACGAAGTGCTCAATGTCCGCTTTTCGCTCACAGTGGACGCTGGCCAGCGCCTGTCTGCTTTGTGCCAGAAGCGGACGTTTCAGGTTTAAACATGGGCAGGTAAAAGTCTTTATTAGTCCGGTATACACACCCGGATACGGTGCCCGTCGGGATCTAACGCAACGAACGTCTTGCCAAAAACAGCCTGCCTTGGCTCCTGTTCTATCTGCACACCGCAGTCTAGCCACTGCTGATATAGCGCATCAACCTCCTTAATATCTTTAACCATAAAACTCAGCTCAGTTCGGTTACCTTCACCGCAGGATGCAAAGTCACTCGCCGTTGTTGACCATAGTCCGAGGTTCAGGCCGTTTTTGAAGGAAAAAGCCGCCCATGTTGGAAGCATTACGTCTGGTTCTTTATTAAATAGCTTTTGGTAAAATCCGCTGCTAGTGATTGGGTTATCAACATAAAGAATGATCAGGTTAGGAGTCATGAGTGTCACTCGTCAAAAAGAAAGAGACTTCACTATCGCAGGGGGCATTGACAGAACATGTCAGCATCAGGACCGAAGCGTGCAGAGCGCCTACTCAATCTTCTACAGATTTTATATCAGCATCGATATCCGGTAAGCGGAAACTGGCTTGCTAAAGAACTCTCCGTCAGCCTTCGCACGCTTTACCGTGATATTTGCGCGCTACGTGCTCAAGGGGCTGACATTCAGGGAGAAGCTGGGACGGGGTTTATCCTCTCACGAAGCCATCATTTGCCGCCTATGATGTTTACCCCTGAGCAGCTCGACGCACTGGCGCTCGGATTGCGTTGGGTATCAGCATATGGTGACGCAGGTATCGCAAAAGCAGCTTCTGAAGTTACGGGTAAGATCCGGCAAGGTCTGCCCGCAAAGTTAAAGACGCTGTTTGATGAATCGACACAATTAGTTGGAAGAACTCAGGTTGCCCATCACAATTTTGAAAATCTGAACTCTCTTCGAAGCGCCATCAGGAGGAGACAGAAAATCCGGACTGGCTATACAGACAGGCTGGGTAATGTGAGTGAAAGAACGATATGGCCTTTCGCCTTAGGTTACTTTTCTGGTGATATTGTGCTTGCGGCATGGTGTGAAAAACGTAATGCCTTCCGCCATTTCAACGTAACGCGATTAACATTTCTTCAGCTTGTGCCTGAAAGTTATCCCCATTCCCGTCATCGCTTACTCCAAATGTGGCGCAGTGCGGGTCTGGATAACACAATTCCCGGGCGTGCCTGAACTGGGTGCCAGTGTTCCAGGATATTCAGGCCTGCCCATATTTATGAATATGTCCGCTTTTCGCTCATAGCGGATAGTCCGGCCGCGTCGTGCCAAAGCCGTACATTACCAATGCCAACCTTATCCAGCATTCAGACAAATATCTGGAAGTAAGAATAAAATGTTTATGGAATTGTCAGTTGAGCTTTATATCCATCCAATACTGTAATTAAATGGTCTGCGATTGCTCTGACTCGCCGTGAACCAGCTAAATCTGAATGCATCACCAGCCATAATGCCTGATCCAAACCGATATCAGGATTAACACAATGCAGACCGTTTTTCCTGGCCATAAAATGTGGCAAAACCCCTAAACCTAGGCCAGCTGAAACTGCGGATACCTGTGCCACGAGTGTGTTTGCTTTCACTCTGCATGGCCTGCCGCGAAGCATCCGCGATATCCATCGTGCAGCAGGGAGGTGTTGGTGTGACTCCGACCAGCCCACATAATTAGCGTTATTCAAAGATAAACCCGCGGGTTCACTAGCCAGTATTTTTAGATATGCATCTTCACCATATAATCCAAACCCTACGGTTCCGAGACGTTTTAACGTCAGATTCCCGCTGTCAGGTTTGACCATGCGTATTGCTATATCGGCGTCTCTCCGATGCAAATTGACTGACTGAACACCGCTGAGCACTTCCACCCGTAGCTCAGGATGCTTTTCCAGAAGCCCTTTCAGCGAAGGCACGATAAAATGCGTGGCCAGATTGTCTGATGTTGCCAGCCGGACAAGCCCTGCAACATTACCCTGCAGTTTCGCTGTTTCACCGAAAGCAAGACCCGCATATTCGAGTGCCTCAGCCCGTTCCAGCAGAGCTTCTCCATCATCCGTCAGCCGGTATCCGCTCTGATGCCTGCTGAAAAGTGGTACTGCTAGCGACTGTTCAAGCCGGTCCAACCTTCTGGAAATCGTTGCAATGCCCATTTCCATCGCTTCTGCTGCACCACTTAGCGTACCCGCACGAACGATTGCCAGGAAAATCCGAGTATCATCCCAGTTAAAACCTGTTTTCATATCTTTTTTCCAATTATGGAAAACGGCTCTCCGTTTTCAGGCCTGTTTTATCACTTTCAGTAGGATGATACTGCAGTCCTAACAAGGAGATAAACATGCAAAAACGTAAACTGACATCATTCCTCAACGTATCCGCAATCGGCCTGGGCTGTATGGGTATGAATGAATTCCATGGCTCGCGTGACGACGAGAAATCAATGACAGAATTGCGGTGAGCAAGGCTTTAAACCTTCGCAGATAGCGCTGGCCTGGTTACTTGCTCTGGGCGGAAACATTGTGCCTAAACCTGGCACATGCAATCGCCATCATCTGAGTAAAACGTCATTGCACTGGCACTGGATGTTCTGCTCCGTTGCGCTGAGCAGAAGGGGCTGCGTAACGCCGTATCCGCCATTCCCATTGCCTGAGAACGCTACACGCCAAAAGGAATGACGTATTTGCCTGAAACCGGCACAAAATCTCTTCCGTAAACTTCGCCGAATATCTTTTAAGAGTAATTATTACATGAATGAAACGATTTTAAACGTAAGCCCGGTGCCTGCACGCACCTGGCTAGCTGTCACAGCACTTGGCATAAGTGCATTTTCAATTGTGACTAGCGAGCTTGCGCCGGTTGGCATGCTCAGTACGTTAGCGAAGGATCTAAATCAGACTGAATCTGGTGCGGGTCTTGTCGTGACCGCATACGGCTGGATTGCCGCACTTGCAGCTCTTCTTTCCGGAGCGATGCCAGCGCGAATTCCGCGGAAGGCTCTGCTCGTTGGCCTAATGTTTATGCTTGGACTTTCCTGCATCGCGGCAACCCGGACGCATTCAATGAGCGGGTTTATGAGTGCCCGCATGGCTGGTGCATTGGCGCACGGCGCTTTCTGGGCATTAATTGGCACCGTAGCCGCACAGCTCGTTCCGGCTGAAAAGCTTGGGCTGGCCACGTCAGTCATTTTTGGCGGCGTTTCGGCCGCCAGCGTTTTAGGTGTACCGCTGTCCAGTCTAATTACAGGTATGACCGGATGGCGCAGTGCATTTACAGCGATTTCCCTGCTGGCGCTTGCCACTGCTTGTGTTTTATTTTGGACGCTCCCTACTCTCTCGGCGCCAAAACCACTGAGACGGAGTGTTTACTGGGGGATATTCAAAAATCCGTTGCTCCTTTCCCTCTATGGCGCAACTGCCTGTATTATTTCGGCGCACTTTGCAGCATTCACTTACTTGGAACCCTTGTTGATGAAGAGCCAGGGAGTACCGGCGGGTTCCATTTCAGGTCTGTTGCTGATGTCAGGACTTTCTGGACTGGTAGGAAATATCATTGCCGGTAAGCTAATCGATCGCCATATCAAAGGGCTTATTTCCATTTCACTGCTCCTGAGTGCGGGCGCGCTTGGCATGCTTGGCATGGGAAGTGCGGCACCGCTTCCTTTCTGGTTCACAGGCATGCTGCTTGCAATTTGGGGCGCGGGTGTCTCAATTGTATTCGTTGGATTGCAGACATGGTTGCTTCGTAGCGCTGGAGACGCAGCACAACCGGCGTCAGCTATTTACGTTGCCATTTTCAATGCAGCGATTGGTGTTGGTGCGCTTGCCGGAGGACAGATGTTAGCCATAATAGGTTTTCAGGGCATGGCCTTACTGGCTGCGAGCATCTTTCTGTGCGGCATGACAATTGTCTTAATGCTAAAAGTCCCGAGGATAATCTGAACTGAAGGGTTAGTACCGCATTCTAAAAAAACTGCTTTAACCGGCAGTCATGAAATAAGGGGAGTTAGCAAACACCCCTTTTTATATATGCTTAAACTTTATTAGCACTGGAATGCGCCCAGTCCTTTAAACATTATCTGTTTCAAGGCGAGGCTTTAAGAAGCACCAGCTCCTGAAGAGTTCATCGAATCGACAATGTCCGCTTTTCGCTTGAAGCAGACCTGACAGCTGTTGGTCTGTCTGCTACGTGCCAGGGGCGGCATTGCAAATGTTGCGTCATGTTGGTTAATATTAAAAATGCTACGTTCCAATATCTATTTTCATGGGGAAACAGGGGAATAATCCATGCATTATGTTCATTCTGTAAGGCTAAATTATCGGTGCCTCGAACATAAAGACTGGCCATTTTTCTTGGCATTAAATCAGGATCGTCATGTAATGCATTATATTAGCGATTCACGCACGGCAGAAGAAATTAGACTCCAGTCTTTCGAGAATCGCTTATTACCTTGGAAAAAAGGCAGGGAACACTGGCTATCTATGGTTATCAGTCAAAAGGATACAGATATACAGATTGGTGTAACTGGCTTTATTGAGCGTGGTGAAGGCATCGCAGAAGTAGGTTTTATCCTTGCCGCCGAAGCTCAAGGTAAAGGTTATGGTACTGAATCTCTAAAAGATATTGCCCGCTACGCTTTCAATACTCAGGGCTATCGTAAGCTAACAGCCACTGTCACTTCAGGAAATGAAGCCTCACGCAGGACATTACTGAAGGTAGGATTTCAGCAGGAAGGCACGCTGAGGCGAAACTATTTTTTGCAGGATTGCTGGCAGGATGACTGGATCTTTGGGTTACTAAGAGAGGAGTTCATGTATTAAGAGATTAAACAGTAAAACAGACTCAACTAGCACGATTCAGTAAAATTATAGTTAAATTTGATTGTCAGCAGAGCAAGCTAACAGCCGTTGACCGCTCAGGTCCGCTTTTTTGCTCATAGCAGCCTGATAATTTTATTCAAAAGTTTTTTTACTTCAGTTATCTCTTACATTCTTCCTGTTTTTAACGCGTTAACCCAGTCAGGCCGATTGTTAGCCAAGGCAACCTTCGCGGCCTCTTCCCAGTTATACACTACTTTTTGGAACGCGACGGACCATTTATCGCCGTACTTTTCTAAAATCGCATAGCGGGCATGCGGTGAACCGCTTTCCATCTTATGATAATACGGCTGATCGTCATCATAGGCCTGCAAACCAACGCTACCGGGATTTACTATAAGGCAACCTGATCCCAGGTTAAGGCTACGGGGGATATGTGTGTGACCACAGAGAATAAGAGACGCGCTCTGATGTTCTATATACTTGCTAATCCTTTCGGATGAGGATGCTCTGACATTAGTTCCCGTCACCTCTTCAAGAAGATAAACGCTGTCATTACCTGGAACCCCATGAACCATGAGGATCTCATCATGGAGGGTTAATTCGGCAGGAATTTTTCGCAGCCAATCCCAATGCTCTGGTCTGAGATGCTGATAGGCATGACTGTCGGACAGTCCCATCTTTTCAGGCTGCATTTCAAGCAGCTGCCTTTCATGGTTACCTTTTATGGTGGGGAAATTTAGGGGCAAAAGCCTCTGTGCCGTTTCCGCCGGGCAAAGACCACCTGAAAAAATATCCCCTAGATTAACAACACAATCTACTCTGTGTTTTTCAATATCGTGCAGCACAGCGTCGAGAGCAAAAATATTACCATGAATGTCCGAGATGACTGCCAGCTTCATTGCTAACTTCCTGTTTTATAATATAAAGATAAAATACGCCTGAGTTATTTTAAATTGTTGATAGTAATTTACTGGTGAGGATCGCCACTTCTTACATGCGGGGTTAACGTTAGCTGATTTAGTCATGCATTTATAACGGCTTAATTATTACCGCACTCTTTAACTTCCTAATGGTCATTCTCCACTGCCCCTTATATTTGCAAGGACTGCTCAGTGCCAGAAGAGGACGGCAGGACCAATTATTACATTAAGCGCAATGCTTTTGCGAAACAGACAGCTTCTGTCCTACCCATGTAGGGGCCGTAATTTTCAATGCGGATATATCCATTTTTCTCGTAAAAATTTACAGCCCGATGGTTAATGCGTCGGGTTTCAAGTCTGAGTTCGCTATAACCCATCTCTTTAGCAGAAGTTTCCAGAAAAGTAAGTAAAGCTCTCCCAACCCCAGGCACACTTCGGTCTGAAAACATTCTTTTAAGCTCGGCTACCTTTTGCGTTAATGGCCGAATAGCTCCGCATCCTATTGCTTCGCCATGTGCATTTTTTGCCAATACCCAAATGGCTTTGTCATCATACATTGCTTCAACGGTGAAATTGCTTTTGCCGTTATCACCCGTAATTTCGGCAAGTTCTGCTGACAGCATTTCGATTAAACGATGGGATTCTGAAGAAAATGGATCTGACTTCTCTACGGTTATCATGGTCATCTCCTGGAAAATGAGTGTGGCTGGAATTAAGTATCTTGCCAAGATAAGCATCAGCCCGATAAAGGTTGTGGGACAAGACCGTTCCCAAACTATTCTGAGAATGTTATCTCCGCGTCTCTCCCATAGCGGGCCACAGATCTACCAAAGTAGCTTTGTATCCGAAACGGAAATTAATAATTTTAATTTATAATTCATGCCTTTATCTCACTGGCAGCCAAGCTGGCTAGCATATCAGTTTAATTACATTCGCCGTAATAACACTCATTGCCAGCCCAATAAGAATTACACCTGAGATACGCTCAAGACTGGGTAATATTCTCGAAAAATATTGCAGCACCACACGATTACTAATAAAGACTGCTACCAGTAAATCCCATAAGAGCACAACACAAAACATCCAGATGGCATAGACACTTTTCAAGCCTACAGCAGTGTTGGAGCCTCCGATTAAGGTAGCCAGACTGACATAAAACAGCGCGTTTTTAGGATTAAGAATACCGGACACAAACCCCATGCCGAATTCACGGTAGTGAGTTACTGCAACAGCAGTAACTCTCATACTGTGTTCTATTCTGACGTTGTGCTCAGCTATGGAACTTGTGCCAGCAAAGCGGATAAAAAGCTGGCCGACATACAGCAAATATACGCAGCCAGCGAGCTGGATGGCGATATAGCTTACGCTGCCGGAACGGAAAAGTGTTATGCCGCTGAAAGCCGCGAGAATAAACAATCCGTTCGCTACTGCTATGCCCAGACAGACATTTGCTGCATGACGCCAGCCAGCTTTAATTGAGGTACGCGCAACCAGAAAGAAATCAGGGCCGGGCGAGAGCAGTGCCAAAAAATGTGCTGCGGCGACCAAAAGAAATTGTTGCATTAAGATTTCACCCTTTTAAAGATATTTTTAACAGGGTGCCGATTCGAAACATGATTGTATTGAATAAAATTGCATTTTCTCAGGCGCGGTAACAGCCAGGCGTGACGCCCGTATGTGCCTTGAATACGCGTTGAAAATGGCTTTGGTCGGCAAAACCAAGGCGATAAGCAATATCCGTAAGGTTATGATCAGCCTGAAGCCAGCAGCGCGCCTGATTAATGCGCATATTGAGTTGGTAGGCGTGCGGTGTCATGCCCGTGGCGACGCGGAATGCCCTGATTAGCTGATAACGGCTCATGTCTGAGATGTTTGCCAAATCTGCCAGCGCCAGAGGCTGGCGCTGGGTTTCCTGCAACAGCTTGATCACCCTTCTTAGTGCTCTGTTATCATGAGGAGGGAGTGCAGGAAATGTTTCTACCAGATCAATGTCCGAATCACAGTCGCCAATAAACTTTATTAGCGCTGCATTTTTTTGTTCCACGCTGGCGGCCGAAAACAGTTTGGCATTCAGTTGACAGAAGCGACGATATAAAGACTGATTATCAATCAGTCGAATGTTGCTTTCACTGATAAAGCCCCCTGAGAAACTCCGCCTTTCAGCCAACAGTTTGCTTAGCCAGACAGCATCCAGATGCAGCATCTGGTAGCTCCAACTCTGATCGTTCAGGGGATTACAGGCGTGAACACAGCCAGCCGGAATAAAAACCATCATGCCAGGCCGCAAAGGATAAGGGCCACCTGACGCGCCTGTAAACGTACTACCGCCCGCATCGACTGCGCCAATAGAAAAGGTTGGATGACTGTGTGGCTTATAACACGCCCGGCTATTACACGCCCGGCGACTTTCCACATGGTTCATCGATGAGTCTCGCCAGAATTGAGCCTGGGTGACCGTGCTTAAGATGTCGTGGCCATCATTGAGAAAGTCCATTCTTATGAGCCTCAGTTTAATATCTTCAAAGCTTCAATAAATTAATCTGAAATTCACTTTATGCAAGTATCGATACAGGAAAATTGAAGGCCGCCAGCAACATTATAGACCGGAAGCCTAAAGAAAGCGGATCGCCGATATGGAAGCGAACTGTTACTGTCTCAGCCAAAGGTCCGCTCTCCGCTCACAGCGGACCTTGCCACGCGCGCACGACTTTCATCTATCTGAATAATCCAATTCCATTGTTCATCAGGTTGATAAAATTATCAAACACAGGAGCACCTAAATCCGTCAGCACTTTAGCTTTAGCATCGCGTCCAATACCTATAAAGGGCAGGTTGAGATTGTTTGCAGCTTTTAAGTCCCATAATCCATCACCTATTGATATCACCGAATGCTTATGTGCAGCCGGAAATTTTTTACTACCCAAACGAATAGCTTCCCGCACGATCTCTTCGCGAGTTCTAAACTCTGATGCGGTAACCAAATCAACCTTTTCAGCGTCCACGCCTACTGCCGCCAGTTTTTTCACGGCACCAAACCGTAGGCTGCCAGTGGCAAAAACAACGCTCCAAGAATGATCCTTTAACCACTGCAGGAAAACAGCGGCACCGGTAATTTCAGTGAAAGGTCTCGATGCAATTTCATGCTCAAGCGCGCAGCGATACTGGTATTCCAGCTCGGATAAATCAGGGCGACTTTCATAATGCGCCTCTTCCCAGGCTTCTTCGAAAATAGCGCTATCCGTGTGGTGGGTGTAGTCGCCCCAGTTTGTTCTGAGGTTTGGGAAAGAAAAGGTGCGTAGGGCGATTTCGAATGCACGTTGATGTTGCTCAACGCTGTCGGTCAGCGTGCCATCAATATCAAATATTACGATCCCTGAATCTACTTTATTCATTAACTCATTCCATCACGACAAAAAGTTTTATTTGTTGGGTTAGATAGTAATATCAACATATGCCTGACATTCCGCTATTTATAGTAATTTATTCGCAATTAGAAATTCGTTTAATGGAAAAGCAACCCTTTCCATGAATTTTTGGCTCAGGAAAATTAATGTCTATTTTTCGCTCAAAGCAGACCTGACAGTAGTTGGTCTGCTTTGAGCGAAAAGCGGACATCAAAATCATGATGATGGAGTAGTTCTGCACATTAAACATAACATCCGTTGCGTGCACCCCCTCAGCGGCCCTCAGGGCGTTTTCACGCCCTGACCGGCAAAATCCCCTGTCTTGCCCCCCGAAAACCGCCCAGAACGGCGCCGATGAATTCTGCGGCCGTGCATAGCTATGCACGCCAACCGGCGGCGGGGATTTTAGCGGCTAAAATCCGCCGAACGGCCTAAAAGCACGGGTTTTGAAGGCAAAATACGTGTGGCCATGCAATATTTCTTTCAGGCCATGGGGGCCCGGGGGGATGTTCGCATTCGGGACTTGCTCATCTCGACCGCGACCGAAGAACTTAGCCACATTGAGATGCTGGGTTATGCCGTGGCGCTGAATCTTGAAGATGCGCCTCTCTCCTATCAGGAGGCGTCGGCCAGGGACCCGATCGTCAATGCCATACTCGGCGGGATGAATCCGCGTCACATTCTTTCATCCGGGCTGTCGGCCATGCCGGTCAATGCCAACGGCGTGCCTTTTGACATGAGCCATATTTATGCCTCGGGCAATATTGCCGCCGATATGCTTTCCAATATCGCTGCCGAAGCAACGGGGCGCGTCTTGGCCACGCGGCTTTATAACTTGACGGATGATGCGGGCATGAAAGAGTTCCTGGCGTTTCTGATTGCCCGTGACACCATGCATCAGCAGCAATGGATGGCGGTAATTGAAGAATTGGGGGGATTGAGTGCTTCACTGCCTATCCCCAACAGTTTCCCGCGAGAGAACGAGGCGCTTGAACACTCCTACTATTGCCTCAATACCTCGCTGGACAAACCGCTGCCAAAAGGACGCTGGAGCGAAGGTCCTGCCTATGATGGAGTAGGCCAGTTCACCGCATTTGATGAACCCCCTCTACTGGGTCAAGAGCCCAATCTTGGCATGGCACGCCCAGGTTCAGGTGCCCAGAATGAACAGATTGATGATGCCCTCCCGCCAGGCTGATTTTTTCTGCACGAGATGTTTGTCGAGCGATGAATCTTGATTACTTTGAATTATTTAAGCCCCTGCTACCACGGGGCTTTGTACGTTGGAGAGCAGGGTTTTTATGGCAAAGATTTCATTTCCACATGGCAATTTTTATTATCCTCTCTATGCCGCTTTTATCAGCCTGAGTGAGTTGAACGCTAGAGTATTAAAAAAATGAAGGCAGGTATGTCCGCTCCGTGCCCAGAGCGGACATTTACATCATTTGTAGGCACCCACACTGTTATGTAAAATGTGAGTACTTAGCATACCCCGAAGGGGAAGAGGCCGTCTCATGTCATCAGCCATCAAATTACTACAAAGGGGAGACGGTTTGGACGTTATGCTGGAAGACGTAAGGATCGGATAGCAGCTTGAATTGCTCGTCATCCGGATAGGTGACTGCAATCTGGTACTGTTCGCCTGAGAATGCTTTCACTGCCTCAAGATTTTTCCAGTAAGTTGCAAAGAAGAAATGCTCCCATTCACCCTGCGTCTCTCTTCGTACATATGCCCCCAGATTTCCCGGTGTGCTTTCTGAATGTTCAACACCAGTTTTTTGCAAATGGTTTGCAAAGCCTTCTGCATGTTTGACTGGTACACATCCGTGCCATGTCCTTACAATCATGTTTCTACCCTCATGTTCTGGAAGTGTTTTAAACATAACATATGTGGTAGGAGGTGTGATTCGTAAACGAAATCGAATGTTAAATACTCAGAACTAAGGAAGAGGCGTATATGCGGACGATTATTGTTGTGCCATACGATGATAAATGGCCTGAGATGTTTGAAGCTGAAAGTTTACTGATAAAGACATTGCTCGGTGGAGTGGCTAAAAGTATCCATCATATTGGCAGTACGTCTGTGCCTGGTCTCTCAGCAAAGCCGGTAATTGACATTCTCCTGGAAGTCTCCGACATCAATGAACTGGATACATACAACTATGCAATGACCCGCGCCGGGTATGTTGCTCGCGGTGAGAACGGGATTTCGGGGCGAAGATATTTTATTAAGGGCGATGATCATCGTAGTCATCAAGTGCATGCGTTTGCTATTGGAAATATGCAGGTATTAAGACATCTTGCTTTCCGTGATTATTTAAGACAAAACAAAGACATTGCTGGGGAGTATGCTGAGATAAAATACTCGGCAGCATTACTCAGTAAAAACGATGTTCATCGCTATAGCGCGCTCAAAGCGAACTTTATAGAGCAACATCTACGACTAGCGCTGAATGACCAGGAACGTTAGAGATATATTTTGTGGCCAGGATGGTATGTTCGATGTTATGGACATACTCAAAAGCCATGAGCAAAACGCCCGGTTTCGCTCATGACATATATGAATACTCTAATGGCTGGACGTTAATTGCCAAAAGTGGACATTATTAGATCAGTGTTTAACAATAACATCGCACCGGTCAGTATTTGTCTGAGATACAGTCATACCGCATCCTTATAATCTGGTTTCAGAAGGCTACATGCTTTAAACCCTGCATCCAGAACTGACTGAGTTCTGCTGCGGAAATAGTGGATGCAGGCAGCAGTGGCTCTGGCTGCTCAGAAAAAATTTTTTTAGCGAATTGTCTTCCAACCAACTGCGCTGCTGAAGTTTTGATATGTCTCTGTTGGTAAAAGCCTTGCAGAACAATTTCCAAATCATCTGTCTCCTTCATTAAACAAGTAAGGTGCCATGCATCTTCCAGTGCCTGACACGCTCCCTGCCCAGATGTCGGCAAGGAAGCGTGAGCCGCGTCCCCGATAATTAAAACATTGTCTTGATGCCAAAAGGGAAGAGGATCAATGTCATGCACGAAAATGCCTTTAACAGATGCACTGTCACATGACAGCAACAAATTTCGCACAGGATCAGGCCAGTCTCGAAAACGCCGATGCAACTCGTTGTACCAATGTGCCCGAGGACGTTCATTGTCAACAGGAGCGTTCCACGCCCCTGCCCAATAGCACAATCCATCCTTCACCGGGACGATACTAAAACGCTCACCTTGGCCGCGAAAGTCATCAATAGCGTTGTGCAATGCGTCCTCTCGTTGCCTTCCCACTCCTATCACGTTCACAAAACCATGATAACGAGGGGTTTCTTGCTCCCCATGCAATGACTGACGAACGACTGAATTCATACGTCCGTCAGCTCCGACGACTAAATCAAACTCCAGGCTCAATTTCGTGACGTCCGCGGTAGTGATTGGGCAATTGAATTTAATCTTACTACCCAGACTCTCTAACCTACCGGCCAGTAAGCGCATCAGTTCACGTCGTAAGACAGTAACACTCGGAAAACCGCAAAGTGAATTCACGGCTAAAATATCGAACTGTGTCTGAAGGTGACCATTCCGATCAAACTGGCGCATCATGCACGGTGTACCCCCTACGTGCCTGATCTTTTCGTCCAGCCCCATCTTCTGCATGACGAACATGGCATTGGGCCATAAAGTTACGCCAGCTCCTAAGTAAGACACGTTGTTGCCACGCTCAAACAGGCTGACTTGATGGCCCTGTTTGGTCGCGAGTATTCCAAGTGCCATTCCAGCAACGCCGGCACCTACGATGGCAATTTTTTTGGGCTTGGTCATCATTACTTTCCTGTTACGAAACTTAACGAAAATTGTAATGGCCACCTGATTATTGATAAATATAGAGTTATAGCTTTGTTAAACTCATTTTTTGGGATAATTAATGATTGAGAAATGTGAATTGCAGTGGCTGATGAGCTTTCAGGCTGTTTATGAAAAGCTGAGTTTTAAGCTCGCGTCAGAGCAGCTTCAGTTGCCATCGTCCAATGTCAGTAGACATGTCGCTTTACTTGAACAACAACTTCATGTGCGGCTACTGGAACGTACGACACGTAGGATAATGCCAACCGCAGCAGGTAGAATGCTGTATCAATCTATTACGCCGCTCACGCACGCTTTGGATCATGCTCTGCAAGAAGTCGCCCTGTTTGGTGATTCACTATCAGGCCACCTGAAGATCATTACACCAGACCTTCCATTCATGGCAGATATTCTCGCTGACTTCTGCATCAGGCATCCACGAATACAGCTCAGTTGTGACACACAATTGGATCCAACAGAGGGGCTACTGGATGGATTCGATCTGATATTACGCTTTGGACGTGGGCCTCTGGAGGATTCTTGCTGGGTTGCCAGGGAAATTCTGCGCTGGCCGAGCTGTGTGGTAGCCGCACCAGAACTTTTGGCACGTCACCCATCACCACAATCGGTGGATGAACTAACCAAAATCCCCTGCATTACGAGTATGTCGGTACTCCAGGGAATGCCCTGGAGATTTAAACAAAACCAAAATGTCCAGGTGCAGTCCAGCTATAAGGTTAACAGTGGATGGATGGCCAAGGCCGCTGCGCTAAAAGGACTTGGTTTCGCCATTTTGCCTCTCCATGCCTGTGAATCAGAAATCAATAACGGCTCCCTTGTTAAAATTAACTGTAACCGCGAACCCGAAGATTTGATGCTATACGCGCTCTATTCCGGCAGAAAATACCTACAGGTGAAAGTGAAGGCGTTTCTGGAACACCTGCAAGAGGCTATTGCTCAATTAGGGATACGCAGTAAGGGAGGAACATGATTGGCTAAGCAATCCAGTATTTTGGACGAAGTGAAAAGAAATATTGGTGGAATGTTTTAAAGGCGAAGTTTTTCCGTATAGCTGCATTAAGCGGGCTTATCCCCTTTGTTTAAGATATCTCGATCTAACTCTGCCGTCATAACGTCCGCTTCACGCTCGAAGCTGCCCAATTATGTATGTGTGGGTCGTTAAAGTGTCAAAGGCGGGCATTCATAATATGGGTTCATATATCAAGGCCGCCCATCTATAAAGCAGGGTAGCTCATAATATCTTTGGGACTTATTCCTAGTTCTGTTCAAAAATATCAGCAAACCAAAATTCAGTATTTTGTTATGGGGACGAGGTTGGTTTACCAGTATTTCCGTTAAAACAATCATGCAGAGACGTGGTCCTATGACCTCTTTCATCGTGATAGGGCAAGACGAACTGACCTATTTAATACCAAATTCCGGTGCTTTGCTAAGGATCACAGGTTTAACTCGGCTTAGCGATACGGAGAACTAGGTAGCCGTTCATTCAGTGATAACCCATTGCTTTACAAGTTTTTTTTGCAGGATGTAATATAATGCTTATCTCATGCTGATCTTTCTGCTTAATACGCTGCAAACCATTATTATCGATTAAGCCTGTCTTCAGGCTATATAAGCATATTCTCATCCTTCACTGAATCCAAAACTATTGTAAAGGAGGCTGCCGATCTTGAATATAATATATATCTTTTGAGTATATATTAATTATTGACAAGCTAGGTTGCCGTAGTCCAGATCATCTTTCTACGTTACAAAATATCGTACATCCTATCTAATAAGCATTTTATCTTTTGTAAATCAATATTAGTTGAGGTGTACATTCCGGACTTTAAGCAGGCTCTTGAAAAATCTTCTTATCTTGCGATATAAATATACCCGCACTTTTATGAATGGAATGTAAGGGAAATATTTGTGCATATTTATGTATAAATAATACGAAAAAAATAATTTTATTTAATAGATAGCTTCAAGACAGGGTATGTTTATGAAGAATGGATTTATACTATCAATAGCAGATCGTACCAAAGATGCACTTTCCATATCGACAGAGAAGTTTCGAAAACAGCTGGATGAGGAATGCTTTGTAATATGGAAACTACCACAGTTTAATGCAGAAGAATTAACTCAAACCCCTGTAACACCCTCATATGCCAATTATGTTGAGTCCAAAAACGCTGAACTGCATGGTGCGTATCTTTCTGCACATTTTCAGGCTGGGCTATGGCCTGTCGTATATCAGGGAGAAAATGATGGGCATCTGATAAGGCATGTTTGCCCAATAATGCAGTCAGAAGAAAAAATAAGTTCGCAGGGAGCGAAGCATGATTTTTACCCCCATGTGGATAATCCAGATCTCCATATAACAGGTGAAATAGCCTCTCACAGATTGGGAGGATGTCCTGATACGCTGACATTATTATGTCTGAGGAAAGAAGACGGTGTTAATACAAGTCTCTTAAAGCTTGATGAAATACTGAGTAAACTTTCTGAAAAGGATATAGATAATCTTTCCAGGCCCATTTTTAAAGTAAAGCGGCCAGCAAGTTTTTCTGAAGAGTCAATCGTTGAAGGTCTTCCTATCATAGTTAAAAAAGACAATGTCTGGTATACACGGTTCGACTGGCATAATACAAGTGGTATGACTCTGGAAGCAGAAGCCTCGCTTGAAAAAATGCGATTTATAACATTAGAGCATGATCTTTGGTTCAATGTGCCACTTGAACCTGGCGATGCGGTCACTTTTTTAAATCAGAGGACGATGCATACCCGAAATGCTTTCGAACCTCGTTTTGATGGCACTGACAGATGGCTATTACGTGTTTTTGGTATGAAAACCAGACCAGTAGAGTCTCAACTTCTTGAACCATTAAATTGCCTCCACCATCTGCGCACTCTATAACGGTATTCTAAATGTTAGATCAAATTAATAACTCAATGTTTGTTGAGGGAAGTATTATTTCTCATTACCTCGTTGCCGGGGTAATTCTTCTGGTTATTGCATCATTTATTGCAGGTTACATTGATGCTATTGCTGGCGGGGCGGGGTTAGTATTAATTCCCGCTTTTATGCTGACAGGATTGCCACCGCAACTCGCTTTGGGGCAGGAGAAACTGGTCAGTACAATTGGTACTATCGCGGCCATTAAAAATTTTGTAAAAAATAAGTCTGTTATTTGGAGGGTAATACCGGCAGGACTTATCTCTGCATTAGCCGGTGCGTACGTAGGGGCAAAAGTCATATTACTTTTGCCAGTTGAAACTTTATCAATAGTAATTGTTGCTCTGCTGCCAGTTGGTTTGATTGCTGCAACTGTCAAAGGTAAGATCAAAGAGTCTGTTGATAATGCCGCCAAGACTAATTTTTTTACTATTTTTATAGTCTGCTTTATTGTCGGTTTCTATGATGGCTTTTTTGGACCTGGTACGGGTAGTCTTTTCATCATCGCGTTGACTGTCATAAATAAGTTTGGTTTGCTGCAGGCTTCGGCTACCAGTAAAATTTTTAATTTCTCATCGAATATTGGCGCGTTTGTAGCCTTTGCAATTGCTGGAAAAATGGCTTACTTAATTGGCATCCCGATGATTATAGCGAGCTTGCTCGGTAATCATATTGGCAGTCTACATGCCATTAAAACGAATGGTGAAATCATTCGTAAGGTTTTGTTCATCACCGTAGGTGCCATGATGGTGACACTCTCAGTCAGATATTTTATAGGAGCTTAATAGTGACAATTGCAAACGGAAATATAGTTGTTCGCCTAGCGCAGGCTTCTGACGCCCCTGAAGTAAAAAAGTTGCTTGAACGATATCATTCAAAAAATCTTGAAAGTGAGCAACGCGCAAATGGATTTGTAACCACAGATATGACGGAGCAGCAATTATGCAAATTGAGTGCTGCAGAAAGTGGTGTGGTAATTGCTGTTGATAAAGCGAACGACAAAGTCATTGGGCTGCTGTTAGGTGCATCGTGGAAATTTCTAAGCCCGTGGCCAATGTTTGAATATATGGCCAGTATATTGAACGATTATACTTATCAAGGAGAAAGGTTGGATCCGGAAACTTCATATCAGTACGGGCCTATCTGTGTAGCAGAAGAGTATCGCAGTCGCGGAGTGGGTGAGCTGCTTTTGGACTATCAGCGGAAAGTTTTTGCTGCGCATTACCTAGTTATCGTGACATTTGTCAATGTACTGAACCCACGCTCATATGCTTTCCATACGAGAAACAAATTTGACGATGTTGGTTTCTTCCATTTCAACGGTAATAAATACCATATGATGGCATTACCCACCTCTTAATCTTAAAATTAGCCCTGAGGAATCAGGGCTTTTTATATGAGTATCTATAAACTTCTAGTTGAGGTATGAAAGCCCGATTCGTTTTTAGTGTAAGGCGGGTCTGGAATCCTTTATAAAGTTAGGCAGACAGAACTCCCCTCTGCGATTAAATTTTTAGTGCCAAAAGCAGACATAACGAATATCACTAAACAGCTCATTCCTTATAGCAACTCTATATCGAAAAATATCCCTCATAAAACGATATAAGGTGCCACGAGTGCTTACCGCATTATGGCTATGGCCGATAAACAAGGATTACGGCTGAGAAGCGACTACCTGATGACTCGCAGTCCTCTGGCAACGACCTTTTTAAACTCTTCACAATCCGTATGCTCATGTTCTGTACACCGGGCAACATGCTTCAGGCCTTTGCTCAACAGCTGTAACCTGTGAATAGTGCTGTCAATTTGCCGGGCTCGTTGCTCAAGAAGCTTTCGGTCGATTACAGTCCGGCCTTCCGTATTTAACATTCCAGTCATTTCAGCCAGGGTAAATCCGGCAGCCTGTCCCAGCGCTATCAGCTGAAGTTTATTCAATACATTTCTATGGAACTGCCTTCTCAGGCCATTACGGCCGACAGGCTTGATTAACCCTTTCTTTTCGTAAAACCGTAATGTTGAGGGGGGAACGCCGGAAAGCTCGGCAACTTCACCTGCACCCGGAAAGAGACCCAGGCTGTGGTAGAACCTGGACTTACTACCCGTTTATGCGGAATTTTATCTTCAAGGCGTTCAGTACCCGCCAGGAAAAAAGCTATTACTGGCTTCACCTTGCTGAATACGGGGACTATCCCCTGAAGTTACGGGCCGCACGTGGGAAAATGCTGGTGAACGCATGGGATGACTATAAATCCTGCGTTCTTAAAGTGAAAAAAAGCTGGAAACATAACTCGAGAAGAAAACATCAGCACTATCGCTGATGTCTAACACCGGTCAGTGCTGAAGTGGTCAACAAAAACTGGCCACAGCTTTAGAGTTTTTCCAGTATCGATTTTCCGATGCATTGGGTGATAACCCGCCGTTATATTCGTGCGGCATGAGCGGCCGCCATCAGCGCACTGACAATTATGTGGCAGTCTTGAAAACCGGGCGCGGTTTTTGCTGAAATTTGTAGAAATATTGAAAGAAGTTTGAGACAGCGGCGCATTTAAAATGCGCGGTCGGATGAAATCTCGCACCGCGCTTATTTAAAAGAGCTTCTCATGAATAATGTTTTGCCATTAATTTTTCGCCACTGCCAGCCACTGCTTCATTTTCTCCAGCGCATAAGTTCGCGAACTGACAACCTGATGCGGTACGCCAAACATTTTGCGCATTTTACTTAATGCTTCACAGCGCGACGCATCGGTTTCAATACTCACCATCCCTTTACACCATTTGCTGACGAGCTGGCGGTGGTGAATCAGCCAGTCCCCACGTTGCCGCCAGTCGGCTGGGGTCTCTTCCACGCGCATATGATCATAAACCATCACAAACGGCGTCCCGTTCTCGATGAGTTGCTGCATTTCCACCTCCCACTGGCCAGCATAACCCTGCTTCACCGCACATTGGTTAAAACAGACCAGTGGGAATTCTTTAATATCAAAAACAGTAAAATCATTGGTATTTAATGACATAAAACCTCCAGATAACGATTGGAGCCAATTGGCCAGTAAAGCTGTCAGTCGACTGTGCGCAGAGGTCTCGTCAGAGACTACAAGGCTGTAACTCATTACCGCACTGAGTAATTTATCGTCCGGCAGCGCCTCCAGGCACATTACAACGCGCAGCATGTTGGCAATGTGCGCCTGATTTTGTATGTCATCCGCCTGTATCCCTAACTGCGGCTGCGTGCTGTCGTTAAACCTGCCTCATCTCTTCCAGAGCATCGATTGCCTGTTGAATCGTACGACTCTGCAGCACCAACTATACGGTTGTAGCAGAGCCTGAGTTGCATGGATGTCCCTTGACAGTAAAATCTTGGATCACTGTAAAGAACTCAATACCTGCCTAGAAGTGACAATTACTTAATCAATGAGTGCGTTGAACGCACGCCTTCAGTCATCATGACTACATAGTTGGCGAATGGTTTGCGATGGGCAGTATGCTGTTGGAAGCGGGAGTGTCACGCCAGTCTCAAGCAGTACTGGCAGCTCAAACGTGCGAACCCGCATGCCTGCTGGACTGCACTACGTGCCACAAGCTCCGGCAGCGGCAACAACAAATGAATCTTGCAGGGCAGAAATTGCACTATAAGGTGTTGCGACGAACAGTGAAATTTGCGTACACGTTGAAGCAGCGAAGCCTGCCAGATGAACATTTTCACCATGGCTTGGCACCCGTGTCGCCAGTTTAACTGCCGCACGAACCTGTTCACTAAGGGCCAGCGCGCGTGGCATGTGCACCAGTTCGCCCCCTGCCTGTACAAATAAAAAACAACGCTGCCCAACACTTCGAGAATTTGACAAAGCGTGAGGCTCATCGCAAAAGCGCCGAGATTCATATGCTGTGCCGCAGTTGTTACGCTGCTCCAAGCCTTTGCCATAGCACTGCTTGGAGTCAAGAGCGGTTTTTAATTCAGGTAGTCAATTCCCGCAGATGTCTCGTAAGGAACAGCTTCTTTTAACCAGTCATAAAGTAGACTGATGTTCTTTCGGCGCGGCGTTCCTTTTGGCCAGACAAGCCAGTAACTGTCTCCGGTTGCAACGGCCTCGTTGAATGGCAGAGCTAACAGGCCATTTTTAATTGCCTCCATGCTCAGCAGTAAATCACCGACTGAAATACCATGGCCACTTATTGCCGCCAGATTTCCC
Source organism: Rouxiella sp. T17 (assembly GCF_036663475.1). NCBI lineage: Bacteria > Pseudomonadati > Pseudomonadota > Gammaproteobacteria > Enterobacterales > Yersiniaceae > Rouxiella > Rouxiella sp. T17. The sequence goes on from NZ_JAWUEA010000008.1 coordinate 32,586, forward strand.
TGTTCCAGCGTGTCGAAAACCTTACCTCGGGCAGTATTAAGTTGACCAAATTTTCCTGTTCGTTTGAGCCATCTTCGCCAGTCACGCCGATCAGGTGAGGGATGAATAAGCTCACAGCTAAAAATATCTTTTTGCGCCTGCTCAACCTGCGCCGGGGTACAAACCGGAACAAGCCATTCCTTAAACAACACACTGCTTTCGGCGCCCGGTCCAAAATGACCATTTCCCAGTAAAATTGCGCAGTCATAAGGTTCTCGGCTGAAATCAACCGTATCGGTGTCCATCCAAACGCTGGAAATTTCAATTTTAGGTGTTGAGTATTGCTCACGAAAAGCATTCAGCACATCGAGTAACCAGCGCATAGTCAGGGTCGACGGTGCTTTCAAACGAAGTTCGCGGCTATTACCGCGAAAGGCATAACAGGCTCGTTCTAGAGACTGAAAGCCTTCAGTGAGCTGTTCTGCCAAAACGCGACCAGCATCCGTTACCTCGACACGGGGTCCGTTTCGTCGAAAAAGCTCACATTCAAACCACGATTCCAGCGTTCGGATATGCCGGCTGACAGCACCGGGTGTCACATTCAGCATGGCAGCCGCTTTACTGAACGAGCCAAGGCGGGCGGCAGCTTCAAAAGCACGCAGCGCATAAAGGGGTGGGAGTGCCATGTTAACCATTCATTGTGAGTTTAACTCACATTTAATCGCAGTTTTTTCCATTTTTCAACGTCCTGACATGCCTGAATAATACTACCCATCAAAAAAGCACTGCCAAGGAAATGAGATGAAGAACACAATCTTGAGTGGAAGCAGTATCAGTTGAGGGAGCCCGGCGCGGCTGACTTTAGTCGTAGCCCACTTCATATCCATACGGAGAAAAACAAACCATGAATCTGACTTTACTGGGGGCATACATTATGGCGGTTCTGATGCTACTGCTGACTCCCGGACCGGTTATTGCACTGGTCACTGGCACTGCGGCTCGTCATGGTAGCCGAAAAGCCTTTGCGACTGTAGCCGGCACCAACGCAGCATCTCTGGTTCTCATCGCATTTGCCGCTCTAATGCTGGCAGGTATTTTATCGCTTTCGCCACTCTTACTCTATCTGGTGGGTATTGCAGGTTCATTATTTATAGGTTGGAGTGCCGCTACAAGCCTTCAAGGCGCGCACGTATCAGGTGAAATTAAAGTAAAAAGGGAAGCGAACAACCGTAGTGGCCTTATTAAGGGTTTTTTAACCGGTATTTCAAATCCAAAAGACATCCTTTTTTTCGTCTCTTTTTTTCCACAGTTCATTACAGTGACCCAGGATTTTACTGTCAGTCTGATGACGCTCTCACTTGTCTGGATATTTTTCGATTTTACTGTTCTGTCGCTTTATATCCTCATGGTGAAACGCTGGATTCCGGAACGGCATGGCAGACGCATAGAAATAGTATCGGCATTTTTTCTGCTTGGGATATCGCTTTGCGGTGTCATATATAACGCGAGCGAAATCATTCTGTGGATTATCTGACATAAAAATTAATAAGATTCTCTGACGTTTTTAATTAAGGGAGATTTCTCAGATCAGTTACGCCCACGCCTCTTTACGGGTATGGATGAAAAGACGTAGGCGACAAGTTTAACAGTAAGTCCGCTTATGCTCATGACATACATGAATTCTCTTTTGGCTTGGCGTTAGTGCCAAAAGGGGACATCCGAACATGAGGATGCTCCTACAATGATGGGTCGCTCTTAAGCTTTTCGATTATGATTGAGATGGTGAGTGCTCATCCGGCCCGTTCAAGGTAAGTCACGCGTATTCAAACGCAGCTGTAAAAACGTTAGATCAAGCCAGCGACCGAACTTAGTACCAACTTCTGACATCCGGCCAGCTTCGGTGAAGTCCAACTTTTTGTGCAATGCGATTGAGGGCGTATTTTCAGATTCAATGCCAGCCACCATCACGTGCTTACCTTGCTCTCCAGCCAGTCTGATGAGTTCTTGTAATAGTGCAGTGCCAATTCTGCGGCCCCTCGCACTCTTATGAACGTAAACGGAGTGTTCCACCGTGTTCCGGTATCCGTCCCAGGGACGCCAGTCACCGTAAGAAGCATATCCCAACACTGTATCCGTTTCATCTACCGCCACGATGACAGGAAAGCTGGCACTCTGCCGATCTCTGATCCATTTTATACGGTTTAGAGAATCGACCGTTGTTTCATTCCAGATCGCCGTAGTGTTAAGCACGGCATCATTATAAATCTCCGCAATGACTTCACCATCGCGTTCTTTAGCATTACGGATAATCATGTTAGACACCTCATCGTTAATTAACTAAAGTAGACAGATCGTACACTATAGTAGTTATCCAATATGTTAGATGAAATGTCCAGTAAAGAAGACAAATTAAACGCCCGTATAGGCCAAAAAGTACGACAGGAAAGAGAACAACGGGGGTGGTCATTGACGGATCTGGCCCAGAATTCCGGGGTTTCACGGGCAATGATCCACAAAATTGAACGTGGTGAAAGTAGCCCGACGGCCACCATACTTGCACGAATTTCAGGTGCCTTTGATATGTCAATGTCACAGCTTATTGCCCTTACAGAAGTTCGGACAGGTACGCTTGTCAGACATGAAAATCAAGCTGTGTGGCAGGATCCAGAAACCGGTTATATTCGTCGCCACGTCTCACCGGGGCAAATGCCTCTAGATCTAGTGAGTGTAGAACTTCCTGCAAACACAACGGTTCCTATGCCGGCCATCTCTTATCTTTCCCGGCGTCAGTTTATATGGGTCATTGAGGGTAGACTGACCTTTGAAGAAGGGACACGCATATTTAATATGTTCACTGGCGATTGTCTAGAGCTTGGAGATCCCACTGATTGTGTCTTCAAAAACGACACTAATGAAGTATGCCGATATGCTGTGGTAGTGCTCAAGCCTACCTAAAAAAATTGCTGTTTAGGTACATTATGCAGCTATTTATAGCTGACGAGCATACTCTTAAGGTTTTCAATCATGCATACCCTGAACCACCAAATAGTGTAAATCTCAGGATATGAAAGTCTATATTTCGCTCAAAACTGCCTGTCAAAGTGGCCAAGCTCTACCACAGCTCAGAGGCACAAAAAAACCACCTTAACGTACAATAATTTTCGATATCCAAACTGACGCCATAGTGCAGTCACAATCCGTGCCATCCGGAGACGGCCCTTCACGTAGGCATAAATCCTCTACGACAAAGAAATCTTAGCGCTTTCTGGATCAGGACGATATGCTCAATACACTGGTGAAACTCCAGACAGGATCTGAGGAGATTTTTGGTGGACACAACCAGAAATGATGTTCTGACACAAAATAAATGCACATTTCAATGGGCATTCTATCGTGATTATCCACTAGCCCTTTATCGCTCGCAGCGGTCACGATAACAAAACCCTGAGCCGGACTATCCCGGTCGAAAGGAGTATGACCTATTGCAGCATAGAACAGCGGTGAATCACTTTTATGGTGAATAAAGTAAGGTTGTTTGACGCTGCCGTCGCGCTTCCATTCATACCAGCCGTTGGCAGGAACAATCGCCCTTCCCGTTCGCCATAGAGGTTTAAACATGCGTCCAGTCGAAGCCGTTTCACTCCGGGCATTGATTAAGGGTGCTTTGTTCCACCACTCTGGACCGTATCCCCAATGAGCAGGATCTAAGTGATAGTCGGCGTCAAGATGGTGAAGCAAGAGTACGGAAGTTCCGGGCGCAACGTTGTAACGCCCGATAGATTCGGGATCGAAGAGGATGTCATTGGGTGTCAGGCCAAGAGCATCAAAATATTGGTCTCTGCTTTCATACTGCGCAAAACGGCCACACATAGGTTTGTCCTGTTGAGTGCATATATGTTAAGCATAGCAGTTGATACTTTGGATAGGCCTCAAGAATAGATTTCATTGATGCCAGTTATTAATCATTACGATTAGTTGCCATTCAAATTTTTCATTTAATGACTCATTTTTGTTGAGATATAAATCTTAAATTATATTCAATCGACCAACAATATAAGCACGTTTTAGAAATCATCCATCTTTAATTGTTTTGAAGATTTAATTCCTCGTTGATCTAGCTCTCGTCTTAATAAACGCTTAACCCAACCTACTTTATTATCATCGCCATCGTGTTTCATAGCTATTGATAGTCTTTCAAATAACTCTGGGTCTAAACGAAGCTGTACTACATTTCGCTCTTTCTGCTTATCATTGGTTGACATCGTTAAGCACTCACGTATAGTTTTCAAACTAGTTAAAAAGTTGAATTTCAATATTAAATATTATTAACAACACCTCAATGTGCTAGAACACACTGAGGCGTCTAACCATTCACATTAAACAAGGTAATGCTATGGCTATCGCCGATAGTAACATAAAAGTATATCCAATCCCAAAATGCTTATTAGATGTAATTTATATTTATAATCATAAGGATATATATCATGAATAATTATGAAAGTTCCTCATTTGAAACTCATGATATATTTTGCAAATTAAATATTACCAATCTTAGTGAACAAGAAACGCTTCTTCTCGCTACCTACTGTGAAGAATCGATTGAAGGCTTGTGTCAGACTCTGAGTTTTATTGGTAATACTCTCGTAACACTGGCGGACAAACAGGTGGTAGAGTTTTCAACAGAGAGTCTAAATCAGCTTGGTCAAAGTCTCGCCACCTCAGCTTCATTGATATTATCTATGTCAGCATTGCAGAAGATAGCGGATAAGAAATTGTTGAACGATCCCATGATATCTAACCTAACGGCTATAAGTCTTTAGAGATAAGGTTCATTTGATTGGATAAAAGTCTCATTCTTTCAATTGCTTAATAAAGAGATAGGAAGAAATGAAAAATTGGCATCATGCTGACATCATAGCTGCATTACATAAACGTGGAACCACTTTGGCGAGAGTATCTAGAGATGCAGGGTTGAGCTCATCGACTCTGGCAAACGCCCTATCACGCCCATGGCCTAAGGGTGAATGGCTGATTGCAGAGAGTTTAGATCTTCATCCGTCAATAATCTGGCCGGAACGATACTTTGATAGAAAAGGGAAACTCATAGAAAGAGTACCAAGGACTATATAAAGTTAATTCAGATCTAAGAGAATGACCAACGGAATTTATATCCATTAAGAATATAATTTTTTTTAAAGGTTGAGCAAATCACCCCCCATTGTTTATAGTCATTTAACTTCTAATATAACAGTTGATTGTAATCTCATGACAAATTAGTCTGTGACGTATTATTAAAAGTATCTTTAATTAAAGTTAAAAAATGAAAACAGAAAGAACTCATGAAAGATATGTACTAACCACTGAAATCAGACTTAATGACAGTAGAGTTGATTTGATAATAAAATCATTAAAAGATGAAAGTAATAAAACCAAAGTTATAATTCATTTCGATTACAATGGTGGCGGCGTAATTTTAACCACTCTAAAACTTATAGAAGCAATCGAGAAATGCCCAAGAGATAGGCGCGTCATATTAGTTTTTAAAGGATTTGCCATAAGTGCTGCTGCCTATGTTTTAGCTTATTTTTCTTTTTATAACGTCACTCAGAAAAATGTAATTGTCCAAGCAGATGGACCATTATGTGTTGTGTATCACAAACCAAGAATACCCATTTATAAACTAGATATCTTTTCAAACAACCTCTATTGCGATGTCAAGTACACCCCTGCGGTTGAGTTTGTTAGAGAAATTACTGCTTCCTTTGACGAGGTTTATCAGTTCATGGTTCAAGCTTGTTATATTAAGCGTATAAGAATTGCTCCGCACATGGATTCTATATACAATATCAACGGTGATGTATGCGTACTGTTTAAAAAGGGTGTGTTATGAAAAATTTAGAAAATGATGACTGGAAGCGCGTAAAGCAATATCGTCGTGAAATGCGCACACTTATCCTTAATAAACAAGCGCCTGCACCAAAATTAATCTCTAATAATACTAAATTGATGGACCTGATGCATGAGCTAGATGTAAAACGACTTAACCTTTTGAACCTTGGTCAACAAGATCCAGATTTTGAAATTTTTTAAGTCTTCCTACTAAAAACCTTAGCAGGATGATTCAAGTCAAATACTTTCAAATTCTCTGCTAAGGCTTACTTGGTTAAGCTTGTTGCGTAGCATTGTTGCAGAGGATTTTTTCTGCCTTTCTTTATTCTTTTCTATATATTCATCATTATAAGTTTTAGAGATGTAATGGGCTAAGTAGATACTTAATCCTTTTGCTAATTGAGTTTTACGGTGCCCTCGTTTTAAACATAGCTCACATCTCTTTACCCTAATTGTGGCGTCTTCAGTCCTTATCGGTTTTACTATCCAGTTAAGATTTTTCCTTTCAAACGCTAACATTCTAGTAGCTTTAATTATTTTCATTAACCTTACCCTATTTTCAGACTCTTTCTTCATGTGAATCTTACTCTCACAAAAACATTATCACTTCTATTGAGCCTTTTTAAGCTAAAGTTCTTTAGCGACTAATCACAGCTTGAATTGTTGTAAAAATAATTAAATTTAGCAATAAACCATTATCAATTAAAAAATATTTGATAAGTAATTAATTATTTTAGCCAGCATGACAACCATGAAAAAAACACTTTAATTATAATTAATTCAATCTTTAAGAAAATCATACCCTGAAGCCATCTTTTGCATTTTTGCTTCATATTCCTGAGCTCTTCTTATTGCCTCTTTACCACTAACAGAGTTTTTCATCCACTCAGGCGCTTTGTACGTTACTAATTTCTGACCAGTGACTTTTATAATCTGCATAATAATCAATCCTTTATTGTAGTATCAAAACCATTTCGTGATTGCTGTAATAAGCCTGTTGGTTATTATAACTTACTTCATACTCTTTCACCCAATCAAACATTAATTTGTCATAAGCTACACACAAGGACGAGGTGGAATCAAAGTAATTAAGGTTTGTTTCAAAGTTGATTGTTCTCGGCCGGTGATACATTAAACATATTGGTTCATCAAAGATAAAATTTACATTACCTTTTTGATAAATCATTGCACCCATTACAACAAAAGCTGCTGCTGAATTAGCATAACCCGTTACATTTAAATTAATTTCCCTTGCCGATGACAAAGTTATGGCATTTGTGAGGTCCACAGCTAATTGTGCATTTCCCCCTGCATTCAGATATATATGAATCGTCGTATTTATACCCAAATTCAAGTCATCAATGATGTCTGAAATAACTTGTAAATTATTGACACCAAAATCATATTTCAAGCTGTATGCATCCACAGACAAACCTCTTTTTAAAAAAATGAATAAAATTCAAATCAAACCCTTTTAAGTTTCTTATTTAACTTTAACACAGCCACAAGAAATTACTTTTACAAAGCAATCATTATAGCAAGCGCCCCAAAGCGCAGTATTATTGTTAAAAAAATGAAACATATTTTTATTTTAATAAGTTGGCAGTGAGTACGAATATTACACCCCGCAGTTCGTCGCGGAGGATTCGAGTTTCCACCGCGATAGTCTTGGCGCTGTGACTGGCGAAAGGGATAACGCGGCAGACAACGCCGCTCGATAATACTTATAGCGGCATTGAGTTACCAACCGTGCTCCGAATAAGCTTCACCCGTCACGATGTGATGAATAGCCTGCCTGACATAAGGAATGGTATCAGTGGGTAAATCATGAAAACTCTCCCACCGAAGTTCAGAATGTTTTTCCGGCTCGGCGATATAAGGCGTACCTTGCCACTCCGTACAGCTAAAGAAATGACCTAACCAAGAACGGTTTTCTGTCCAGACGTGCATTGAATGACTGAGTTGGAAATTTTGCGCAGAAATTGTTACGCCAATTTCTTCTCTAGCTTCTCTGGCGGCCGCATTCGCCAGCGTCTCGCCCTCTTCAAGCCCACCGGCAGGTAAGCTAAAGAATCCGTCCATCCAACCGGTCCCGCTTCGGCGGATCATGCAGACTTCATCATCTCTTCTCAGCAGAACAAATACAGCAACGGATAGATTATACCTGTCTCTTTTCATGGCATAGGCTCACAGTGTGTTTACTGTAAATATATACATGCCATTTGGAAAACTCAAAATATTTAACCGCTTCTCAATTCTGTGCAATTCCCCAAATCAAGGAGTACCTCATGGCCGAAACCACGCAGCAGAACGTATATGATTACCTTTCCGTAAAACGTAATATCACCCAGTTTATCAAACAGTCCGACTATATATTCCTGAGGGACCTGCATAATAAACTTTCCCCCGCAGTTGCACTTCTTGAGGAAAAGCATCGCAAGGAAATGGAATCCCAAAAACTTCGCGATGCCAAACGCCAGGAACTTTTAGCGCTGATTGGCAGCAAAGGTTTTTCACTCCGCGATTTAATTGAGGGAGACAAAAAGCCTCAAGTCCGCCGTCCGATGAAGTACCGGTATTCCGATAATGGACAGATGAAAGAATGGTCCGGCGTTGGCAGGACGCCGCGCGCCATTCAAGATGAGATTGATAGCGGAAAAGTGCTGGAGGATTTTGAGATACAGATTGAGCAGTAAAACCATACTTTATAGCCGCCGATAAACCTTGTTCTCCCAACGCCCTAATCTTTATGAACCGTTCCATTGCAAATGGCTAACGGTGATTCTGCTTGTCGTTCAATGCAAAAAGCATTGATAACGAGAAGTGGATTGCAGCAGGTAAATTCAATTTTGAAAAAATTGCTAATTGACCGTCGCGAAAATCCACCGGTAAGCATTCGCCCCAGCGAATCGAACCGGCGGGGGAGCCGAATAAATTTTGCCGCCCCAGCGAGCAAAAAGATGCTCCCCAGAGCAGCGGTTTATTTGGGGGGCAACGCCCCGCACACCGTCGAAGCTAGCACGGAATTTCTGACGAAGGAGGAAAACCCGTTCTGGCGCGCGACCACCCTCTTTGAAGGTGCTTTCCCATTTATTCGTTTGTGAGGAACGAGCAAAAGAAAAAATAGGCGAAAAGCAACGTCTCAAAGGGGGTGGTAGCGCGGCGGTGTGCCGCCTTTGACCCGAGGGGGTTTTGGCGAGGCGTCCAGCCGCGACATTACCCCCATGCCTCCCGCAATAAGGGCGTTCAGCCCGCATGGAGAGGGGCACGCTCCGGTTGAGAGGGCTTTAGGCCTCGCAACATGACCACCTCGTGGTCACGCTTTTCCGACGTTGGCATCTTCTCTCATCGGTCAGCGTCATCGGGCACCCTGCGTGTCCGATGGCACTGACCGATGCCCCCGATCGTCGCAACAATCAAAGGTGCACGATGATAAATAAACTCACTATCAAGATGCTGCCTATAGTCGATAACGTCATGACGTTTTTCGACTTTATGCAGCGTCATCAACTGCTTTTTGCCTTAATAGCGGGCCTCACCCTGCCCTTTATTATCAGGCTTGAAAAGGATGAACACGAAAAAGCGTCAGTGTGGAAACGCCTGATTATTACCTCATCATTTCTCTGCCTGATATTTGGCACGCTCTCGCCCGCTACTACCTATCTGCTGCAACGACTTTACCCCGCACGCTACGTCATCAACTCCCCGATATTGCTTTGGAGTGTACTTATTTTTGCCACTCTTACAGGTATCGTCTTTCATTACATTACAGGACGATTATTCGCACCCGAGTTCGATCGACTGAAAAGACGGCTGGTCACTAAAACGCGGCTTGAACGTAATACCCGCACCGATGTGCGCGAGATAAAATCTCTTCTACCCGTCAGCGCCGAATATGACCCCGAGCAATACATCGATTTAACTCGAGGCGTATTTATCGGACTGAATGAAAATCACGCTCCGCAATATATCCCGCTCGACGATTGGCAGAAACAGCACGCCGACGTGATTGGCACCACAGGCGCAGGAAAAGGCGTGGCAACCGGCCTGCTTATTTATCAAAGCATTCTCGCCAATGAAGGCGTGTTTGAAATGGATCCTAAAAACGACGAATGGGCACCCCACCTTATTCGCAAGGCCTGCGAGGATGCCAACAAACCTTTTTATCTTATCGACTTAAACAAGCCGAACTATCAGTTGAATCTTATCGCCAACATTACTGCCGAGCATCTGGAAGAACTGTTCATTGCAGGATTTAGCCTGGCCGAAAAAGGCGAGGCAGCCGACTTTTATCGAATCGACGATCGCCGCGCGGCGAGAGCGACGGCAAAACTTATCGACGAGATGCCCAATGCGACCCTGCGGGATTTATTCAACAGCGACTATGTGCAAAGCATCGCCGAGACGATTAAGGGATTTTTCGGCAAGACGGAAGAGCTGGCATTACTCAATTCAATAAACGCGCCCGATGGACTGGCGCTCAAAAAGATATTCGATGATGGCGGCTGCTGTTACATCATCGGCTCAATGCGAAATAGCAAGATTATCGCCACCCAGCGCATGATATTGGTGCGCCTGATGCAGCTCGCCGAACTTCGCGACCGTGTGACTTCCACGCCCCGCCCAATCGCCATTCACCTTGCCGAATTGAAGTACCATTTATCTCGACCCGCGTTGGAAGGATTAGGCGCCGCCCGCGACAAGGGCGTACACATTATTATGGACCACCAATCCGTTGCGGATTTACGCGACTGTCCCGCCGATTTAAATGGCGACGCCGTTGTCGGTGCCGTGGTCGAGAATGCAAAATTCAAGCTGGTCTATAAACTTCAGGACCCGGATACCGCGCTGTGGGTCGCGAAAATGTCCGGCACCATATTGGTCGATGACGAAAGCCGCAAGGCAAAAACGAATAAGGTGCTGACCGAAGTCATCGACGATGAGCGAACCATCCGCCAGGCCGAGCGATATTTCATCGACAGCAATATGCTGCTCAACCTGCCAAAGTTTGTGAGCTATATATTTACCGCAACGGATTTACCCAAGGCCTCGCTTATCTCACCATTGAAAGTGAAAAAGAGGCCGTTAGAGATTTATGAGGCGAATTTTACAATTCCACCGCCGGTAAGAAAGCCGCTGGATTTTGATGAACACATTGAACTCCCTTCGCCGCCTAATACTCTAGTGCCCCATATCACGACTATTCCAACTCCTTTCCCAAAAGAACCGACCTCTATTCCATTCCCCTTCGATTTAGACGAATAAACCCAAGGTAAAATTATGCTGATTAGTGACAAGGCAGAGCGCGATCGCCGGAGCCGTGAAAAGGTTATGACTCTTCTGATGTTCCTGAAACAAGAAACCTACAGCGATTTTTCAGTTTTGAAATTCCTGTTTGAATTCAAGTCCGATCGCCCTCTTTACCGGCTGCTCGCTAAAGTCGAAAAACTGGGATTGATTCAAAAACATGTTCACAGCTCGCGGGCTGGCAAGATCTCGATATGGGGTATCACCCAAGAGGGTTTGGCCGCCGTTATTTTAGAAGTGGACAATATTTTCCCTCCTCGCTTTGAACCTTCCAAACTCAAAGGCTGGACTCTCGACCATCATCTGGATAATCAGCTGGTACATCTCACCTTATCCAAAAAGGGCTGCACGGATTGGATTAATGGCGACCGCAATACATTCCTGACTCAATTCAAAGTCAAACATCGACCGGACGGGGTAATAACCCTACCCAATGGGAAACGCATCGCTATAGAAACCGAGCGCAGCTTAAAGACAAAAGCACGCTATCAACAGATCATCGCCAGCCATCTTAAAGCCAGAACGGAAAATCTGTGGTTTTACGTGTTCTATATAGTTCCCGACGAGCAGAAGAAACGCGCGCTTATGCTGCTGTTCGATAACATCAAGTATGTTGTTGAGAACGGGCAGCATGTAGTTCTGGAAGCGAAGCATAGAGGGGTATTTAGGTTTTATACACAGGGCGAGCTATTAAGAATAAATTTAGCCAACCAAACATAAACCACTAAAAAAACTTTACGATACAAGATAAAACATATAATAATATATGAATACCATTATATAAAGTTAGACGTCGCAATTAACAAACTTACATTTGATCATTAATGGCGGTCTAGAAAAAAATTGATTCGGTTTAAGCAATGCCTTTATTTATGGCCTTTATAGGTTAAATGGTGACCGGTCGCAGTAGTTGTGATCATCATGGCTAACTGATCATCATCTCGCGCGGTCAGTCAGAATTCAGGTGAAAAGCTGCAAAATGCAGCGGCTATTTGACTAATAGTGAATTGGTGGCGCTACGTAAATTCTGAGGGGGTAAATGCCCCACAACTTATTCCAGAATTCACGTAGCGACGCCAAGCGTTAATAACTCGAAAGGAATAGAAAATATGACAGGGTTAACCAGAAGCGCCGAGCTTATAAAATTATAAGTGGATGAGGAAATAACTCAACGACTAAATGAGTTTGTAAAAGATAAAGATGCTTTTTCCCCTAACACCTGGAAGCAGTTATTAAGCGTGATGCGGCTTAGCTTGCGTTGGTCAAAAGAAAATGGTCGTACATTTTTGCCTATGGTATCGAATGACTTGCGCGATTACCTGATCCACCTTCAGGAGACCGGCAAATCAACCGGCACTATCTCCAATCACGCTTCAATGATTTCCATGCTTCATCGCCACGCTGGGCTGGTGGCCCCAAACAGCTCGCCCGCCGTTGCGCGCGCAATCAAAAAAATTAACCGTGTGGCTGTCGTGTCCGGAGAGCGAACCGGCCAGGCTGTGCCATTCCATTTTTCTGACCTGTTGGCCGTCGACGAACTATGGGGCAATTCGCCGCGCAAACAGGATATTCGTAACCTGGCCTTTTTGCATGTTGCCTACAGCACGCTTTTACGCCGCAGTGAATTGGGCCGAATTCGCGTCCGGGACATTTCGCGGGCCGAGGACGGGCGCATAATTTTGGATGTGGCTTACACCAAAACCATTGTTCAGATAGCTGGTGTAATCAAGGCCTTAAGCGCCAGTTCGTCACAGCGACTCACCGAGTGCATTGATGCCGCTGGGCTGGCCACGGAACCCGACGCCTACGTATTTTGTCGGGTACACCGCAGCAATAAGGCGATCATTAGCACCACCAGCCCGCTGTCGCCAACCGCGCTTGACGACATATTTATTCAAGCATGGACGGCAGTTGGTCACGCAGATCAGGTAACAAATAAAGACCGTTACAGTGGCTGGAGCGCGCATAGCTGCCGCGTCGGCGCGGCGCAGGATATGGCGGCTGATGGGTATGCAGTGGCGCAGATCATGCAGGAAGGCACGTGGAAGAAAACCGAAACGCTCATGCGCTATATTCGCAACGTTGAGGCGCATAAAGGCGCAATGGTTGATATGATGGAGAAAAGAGCAAATCGCTAACATTATAATTTAACTTATATTAAAGAATAGAGTGTGGTGATATTTTTGTTCCAAGTTAGCAGTTCTTATCGAAGATAAAGCAAGGCTGATGGTTTTTATTGAAATGATTGATATGGGCGAGTAGAAATTTAATAGTATGGGATTAGGAAGTATTAGTCAGTTAGCATGACTAATGAACGCCTAATTATTAGGCGTTCATTAGCTATAGGCAAAGTATGAGCGAGTTGTCATGTAATAGTTTAAGATCGCTTGCCCAAAGGCCTTGTGACATTAAGTCAGGAACTAATTTTTTATAGAGACGATTTTCATGTAATACAGAAGCCGACACAGCAGCAAATAGGGCATCAGACTGACACTGTACTAAAATAGCTCGAATCAAATTTACAACTTTTCTCTTGTTTTTTGTGTTGCGGTTAGCAATGTATTCCTGAAAGTATTTTTGTGCTAATTCAATATTATCTGAAAGAATCGAGCCTATTCCACAACGCGGTATGACGTAATGCTTTACATCATTTAAATTCAAAACTTCAATAGACATTTCACCTAAAGGAGTTTTAGGTATCAACCGGTATCCAGTCATCTCGAAATGATCTGGAGGATTGTCTATACAGGGATTGACTATGGGCTCCTTAACCACATCGTGGTCGCCTTTTGACCCATTGCAATGGCGACAAGATGGCAGCAAGTTTGTCCATTTGATCACCTCATTAGGGTAAGCATCTTTGTGTTTAAAGTGCTCTACTTCCATGTAAGTGCTTTTCTGGTCAAGCATGACTTCACAGTAAGCGCATTTGTTGGTGCTCAGTGTCATACAAGCTTCTCTAACATCATAATGATGCCAAACTCTAGCCTTATTATTGTTTGCAAACTTAGCTGTTAATACGCTAACATTTTGAGGATTGAAAAATATGGGCGTAAAATTTCTATTGAGCTTAATCACTTTCTCCCCCATCGGTATTATCAATTGATGCAAGGCTTAGTGCTAATGATTTTCGAATGATGTTATTAGGATGGAGAATTATATCAAGCTCATTGTATGATTGCAGAGCATGAGCATAATCTTCTTCATCAATACATTCATAGAAATAAGCAAGTTTACTTTCAAGGCTTCTACTAAGCGTACTTTCCATGCCCATGATGTCTTTTAAGACCTCATCTACTGTCCATCCAGTAAAACCGTGCTCATAACCATTATTTTTCCTTTGAAATACATGACCTTCTTTGTCACTTTCCAAAGCGATTATTTGTAATGGCTCTCCATTTTGGACTACATGAGGACTATGAGTAGTGATTATGAACTGAGCATTTGGGAATATACTGGTCAATATGGAGGTTATTTTTGATTGCCAATCTGGATGCAAATGCAATTCTATTTCATCGATTAAAATTATCCCATCGAAAGATTCCGCAATGCACTCACTGTCATCAAATCTGTGCTCTATTTCTCTTATAATCCCTAAAATTAGGCTCATGCAAGATTTGAAGCCAGAGGATAGATACTCATACCAAATTAGCCCATGTGGCGAATTTACAAAAATGTCGAAGCTTCCGGCGTCAACATGAGAAAATGAAAAATTTTTGTTTAATGAGAATATAGCTGTTTTTGCTAGCTCTAAATTTCTTTTCTTATTTTCAGAAACGGCGTTTTCTGCACCGGAAAACAGGTAACGCTTTGCGAGCCAATTTTTAGTCCCGTGCGTTTTAACTCCAGAGGCAGCCTGTAAAGATATAGAGCTTGAATCAGATAAGATATCTTTAGCAAGGGTATCCAAACGTGCATAACTAAAGGTTCTATCTGTATCAAATCTTATCAGCTTCTTTAATTCTAAATCATGAGCGTGAGCTGCATTATGACCATCTGGGTTGCCACTTTGTACAGAAGCTTGATACTGTTTTTTTTGATCACCTTCGGCAAGGTAAAGTTTTAAAAAGCCGGATTCTGCATTAACATTCTTTTTAACATTATGTCGAAGCCCAATGTTGTAAAAAAAACCAATGCTTTCTAGTATTGTAGTTTTACCTACGCCGTTAGGGCCGCAGATTATGTTCATATTGGGTGAAAAGCTTAAATCAAGCCTTTTTATTCCCGCAATGTCACCAATTTCCAAGTTAATTATATTCATACCCTTCCCTTTCTTGGTCATGATAAGCGCGCAAATAACGCACAATCATGATGAGCAATAAATTTTACTTATCATAATAATATGGTCGTTCAATCCAAGTAAACCATCTAGCGTTTCAATGGGCTTAACTTAATGATTTTTTTGGCCTTTACATTCCGCTATCAAGAATTTTTCTTGATCTAGTTAGCATTACCATGTCCTATAAGCACATAAAGGCGCAATGGTCGATATGATGGAGAATAGAGCAAAGCGTTAAATTCTATTTCATCATTAATTGAAATTTACATTGTGAAATAAAGAATTACTTCATACGATACTGGTGGAAATTACACCACTTTGAATTACATAAGGATATCTATGAAGCGCATCAAGCTCGCACTAAAACTGGCCGTGTTATTAACCCTGGCGCCCGCTGTATCGCATGCTCAATCCTTCAATTATAAATGCGGAGACCATAGGCTAACCATAAATTTAGCCCCCAATTCCGCTAGGCTGGACGGTAAAGCCTTCGAGTATAAGGATGGAGATTCAGATGGCGTCTCAACAAACATGACATTTTATGGCGATGGTGATGTGCTGAAGTTCTTAGCTGTTCCCGCGAACGATACATACAAAATGGGTCTTACCAGCGGCGGTAACTTCGAGCAGTCCGATTGCATGGAAAGCTGATTATTCAGAGAAAGGAAATATTTAAATGTTCAAAAAGGGGCTATTAATTCTCTGCCTAGCTTTGCCATCTATTGCGCAAGCTCAAGGCTTATATGATCCGACCAATGATGTACTGACGCACAGTCCACAAGACCTTAGTGACCCAAAAGATGTGTTTTTCGTCAGCTTTAAGTGTCATGGCCATAACATCGTTGATTACGCAAATAGTGTATTAATGGTGGATGGTAAGCCATTCAAATTAACTTCAATAGCACCTGCTTCTCTTAGTTTTAGAGCCACAAGAGTCTCTTACCAACGCAATGATAAAGACGTAATTTCAATCGTTGAGCAGATAACCCCGCTCGATAGCTTTCGTACAAACTATCGTATCGTTCTGAATGTTAATGATATCGACGGGCCAGGAACGGTAATGTGCTTTGTACCTGGTTCATGATAGGTAGTTATGAGGCAAAATAGATGCCGATATGGCGGCCGAAGGGTATGCAGTGGCGCAGACTGTGCAGGAATGAACCCGGAAGAAAGCCAAGACCTTAATGCGCTTTATTCGCAACGTTGAGGCGCATTAAAGGTGCAATGGTCGATATTATTGAAAAGAGAAGTTCTAAACTAGAATTTCATTTCAGCTTTTTAATGCTAATGATTTACAAGGATAGCAGTCATGAGTGAACCTAGGCATCACCACTATTTATCTCAATGCTACTTAAGAGGATTTACTTCTGGGGTAGGTAAACGTGCTCGCCTAACTGTTATAGATCCCACTGCTCGTACTAGTTTTGAAACTAATACAAGAGGCGTTGGTGGAGTGCGCGATTTCAACAGAATTGATATTGATGGTATAGACCCCAACTTCATCGAGAGAGAACTGGCTAAATTTGAGGGTAAAGCAGCAACGGCTTTACGTGAGCTTGAAAATGGCGAAGCATTTAAGGAAGATAGAAAAAATACGATTTTAGAACTAATCTCCTTGTTAGCAATTCGCACACCAGCTATGCGGGAAAATTTATCCAAACCATTTTTACAGATGGCTAAATTCGAGATGGCCAATGGCTTGAGCGATAAAAAGCAATGGGAAGAAGCTCGAGCGCGCGCACATGCAGAGGAAGGAACTGAAGTTGATACTTCTATTACGTTTGAGCAAATAAAAGAACTTCATGACGCAGGCGGCTTAGAAGTATCCATCAGAAGGGAACATCAAATACACCTGGAAATGATGGGTGCAGGCATGATTTTCGAGTTACTTCAACAAAGAGGATGGATTTTAGTAAAGGCAAAACATGGTGAGGGTGATTTTATAACCTCAGACAATCCAGTTGTTTTAACCTGGACGAATCCTGACGAAATGCCAAATTTTGAGTCCCCCGGTTTTGGTCGTGAAAATACGCTTGTTTTTTTTCCTGTCACTAAGCGTTTGATGCTTGTTGGAGAGTATGGAAAAGGAGATGGTGTGTCAGAAATAAGTCGAGATACTATAGCTTTGTTTAATAGCAGAACTATATCTAACTGTAGTGAAAGGATTTTAAGCTCTGATAATAATTTCGTATTTTTTGGTAAAGGAAGAGTTCTAAAAAAAGGAAGTAGTCTTATAAACTAGGAATGAAAACTCCCGGCATTGCGCCGGGTACTGAATGCTACTTAGCCATCATAAAGCGATAAAGAGCCTTTTCTAAATCCTGCTTCATACTGATAAAGAAAAGTATCTCAACCGTACTGCCTTCGATATCGTAAAAAACACGGTATTGGCTGCTAGGATCAATCCTTTCCCTCAAGGATAATCCCATCTCCGCGAGCATTCCATTTATACGGTAACGCTCCGGATCCTCAGCAATTGCTGCTAAGGAGTCACGAAGTAAGCCGTCCGTGAATTCAGCGGCACCTTCAGTACCCATCGAAACAGTTTTGAATGATTCAATGTCTTGAAGGCTAACTAACGCAGTCTGCGAAATATCAAATTGATAACTCTGTGACATTGAGCACTTTCCTTACTTTCGGGCCTCTCGGAGTCTCCTTAGAGCTTCCTCTGGTGACATGCCTTGCCCATTTTTGAGATCCTGTTTGGCCATTATGGCTATCTTAAACAGGGCATTAGCTTGGCGTTCCATATGGCGTTCATTCTCTTCAGCTACGCGTTCGGCCGCGGTCTGAACGAACAATTCAGAAACACCGTTTTTGGTTACATAAACGCCCCCTTCGAACAGTTCTGGAGAACCTAAACCCTCTCTTGCAGCGCGTTGCGACATAGTTACAGACATGGTGAACCCTCGTTTTTAGAAATCTTATCTACAGGCGAAAGCTAACTGTAATAAGACGCCCGATTGATATGGGGGCAATTCGATATGAGTTGCACGTCCCATGCTTTCGCTTCTGGCGATTCCCCGTCGCCACAGGATGCTTCACAGCATTCAATTGTGTTCATTATAGCGCCAGTTAGTCCGCGTGTACATATTTACCATAGATATTACCCACCCTGAGCCATACTCACCTTTCACGAAGGAATTCATCAGCACATCCGAATTGATATTATTTAACTAATTAACGACTTGTTTGTTATCTTTACGACCCACCATAAAGAAATGGTCATGACCAAGGCTCTCGTTACCAGAATATTCAAATAGATGGTTGCCGCCGCGTGGTATTGGCCGATGGCATTACTAATGGCCTTCCCATGGTGGTTCTTAGCATATAGCTGCCGCCCACCAGCGCGTTCGACGACATCTCAATTGAGTACGGGATGAAAACCACGCTTAACGCCATCAAATACGATGGGGTCTTTATTCTTGAGCAGGAAAGCCCTATTTCACTACATGAAGGCATCATCTACATCTACATAGTCACGAAAGTTGAGGCGCGGGCAGATGAATTTGATGACGAGCAGTTTGGGCTGCCATTTTAATGGTCTTGAAAACTTAGGGTTATATTTTGCATGATTGCATACGCTTTGACATGTTATTATGATTTTAAAATGGATTTTTGAAGAGAATAAATATGAAAAAAGATTTTTATGTAAAGAACTTTGTGTATGGACTGGCATTTTACATATTTGTTTATGTAATATTATTACTTACAAGACAGCCTGATCAAGAAACCTTTAGCTCTTACTTTCTGGCATTTGGCTTCATATCTTCTGCATTCTTCCCATTTTCAATTTTAACAATAGAACGTATTAGCCCTTCTCTTACTAAGCCTACCCACTGGGGGCGATGGGTAGGCTTTATAGCTTTATTATTTTCCATTCCTATTGGAATAATTGGATTCCTTTCGAAAAATAAATAAAGACTTAACGGCGTTAGTTAAAAATGGCGTCGTTTACTTTCCCGATCAACTCATCATCGATCATTGCTCCAGTCAATGTCATCAACAAACCAAATCCTAAAACACCGATGACCGAACCAGTCATAACAGCAAATGTCCATGCTACCAGCTCTGTGGCCAAAGCCCCCGCAGCCAACGTCTCTACTTTAACGAAGAAAGGATTATAGTCTCCGCTATTAAGAGAAGTTCTAAGAGTTTGCAATAAATCTGCCGCATCAAGCCCGACGCTCAACAAGCTTAAACCTTTACTATATTTCGCCAGGTTTTGTGACAATGCCTGCTGGTCTAGTGAAGCCAAAGCATTTGCAATTGCTTGGCGATCTTGAACCCCAAACTTACTATTTATATTTCCTTGATAACGGTTATAAGCTGCCAAAGCCTCAGCTGCATTACGTAATTTTTTACCTTGTGCACCATTAGCAAGTTCTTGAGCGGTTTTTGAAGCATTTTCACTAAGGTTAGCTGTAACTTCCTTGAAAAAATCAGCAGTGAACTTAACGGCATCTTGAATTTGGCTCGTTTCTGTCTGGACAGATTGGGTATTTGACTGAACTGTTGAGAGTTGGTTCTGGTCTTCAGCAATCTGTTGGTTAACGTTATTTTTATCCCCTTCCCTAGCGTTTATATATTGCTGTGCTGCGTCGGAATCAGCTTGACTTTCTGGCCACCAGATACGCGCATTATTAAGCATAATATCTTGTTCAATATATGTGACGGCATTTTGTTCCGAAGCGATTTTGGCTTGTAGTTCCGTTGCTAATGCAGTTTTGTAATCGAATAAAGCCTGTGCTCGTTGAGCTGGAGTGGCATTTAGCAAACTTAAATATGCTTTTCCTTTCTGGGCTGATGCTTGTTGAGCATTAGTCAAAGCCTGATCAAGTTCTTTTTGTTTTTGATCGGTATCCTCAATCGCGATACCTAATTCCTGTTTGTGAATAGAGGCTACGTTTTTGGCAAAGGCTAAAGGGTCGATGGTTTGTGACACTGAATTTGGTGCTGTTACGAGCGACATTCCATAACCGTCGGTTGGTAAAGAGCCATCACCTTCTGCGTAGGTAGTACCGTTAGTAATTGTAATGATCACTTGGCCGGTGGCGTCGTAAGGAATGCCTTCTTTATAGTAAGCAACAGGGGTAGTCATAATAAATATCCTTATAAAATAGAAGATTAAAAACACCTGTACATAAACACATGTTTTTATGTACAGGTGTAAATCTATTATCATTTAAGATGACTGTCAAGTAATGATAATCATTATCATTACAGCTGAGGCGACCAATGTTTATGCGAAGAATCGTTTTGAAAGGTTTGTTCGGTGTGATTTGATGAAAGCCAGTGTAGCTAGCTGCATAGACACGTTAAACAAGAAGAATTCAATGTTTAACAAAACAGGAAAGCAGGGAGTTACCACGGTTTGTTGACGGTTTTTTACACAAAGTCATCTTTACAAAAAAACTTTTCTTAACTTGAAATTTGCTAGGTCTTATTCCATGCGGCTTGTCGGACTATTTTTGAGATCAGTTACGTCGATCATACAAAACGCCTATATCTAGGCGGGTTGATATCCCTGAACACTACATGTAATTTATAAAGAACGAATTAAATTTAATAAAGAGAGGTTCTTTATGGACATATCAATGGTTCATCGACGACAACGTTTTCATTCGCAATCCCTTGGAGGGATATATGCACAAACGCAAGAAAGGCAGGAAAAGTCCCAATAAAAAAAGCGACAAGAAAAATCCTCGTCGCCTTAATTTAGGGCAGTGGTATTCGTTAGCTATGTTAGTTTTACCGTTGTTACATGACTTGGTGGCCGCCTCGTCAATCGACTTCACTAACGCTCACTTAACGATAACTACTATTTTTTAATAACTCATTTACCAAAAGCTTGTTACCTATAAGGCAGCAAGCTTTTTTTTATCCTACTCAAGACAAAACTAAATCGCAATGTGTTTAGAATTATTTTACATCCAAAATGTTTGCAAAAATTAATGCAAAAGTGAGCGTCAACTTTTTGTCTGCCTAATCGTTTGATTTATCGTTTAATTTCTGACAATCATTTTTTGGTTACTTCTTTTTTACAAAATGCGTGGCTACGACGGCCGCGATCGCAAAACTTGTCACCACATTGGCCTCCGCCCTGGAAGATGTAACTGTAGTGGAAGCCGTCTCGACCGTGTTAACGGCCATGAGCATTACTGACTTTGTGGCTGTCATGAATGAAATTAACACCACGCTCACCCAGACAGCAGGATCAACATCTATAAGCGGCACGTCAGCAGCAACCACAGTAAGCAGCGATCAGGCCTCTCGGCTTGCATCGGCTTGTCTTGCGCTAGAAACGCGCTCAAAAGCGCTTACATCGCCTAATTCTAATCTCATAGAATTGACCGCAGCCGCTAAACAGTCATTTTAAACGCAGTTGGGATCGCTTTGCTGAATTCCATGCAAGGGGATACGTATATGGGTGCACCAGCAGGCAATCAGAGAGTTCAACGCTAAATACGGCAGTAGTGGAGGAGCAGTACAAGCCGGTAATCCTGCCCGCGCAGGTGTGCTTGCTACCACAGAATGACATAGCGAAATATGGCGATTATCCCTCAAAATTTCTGCCACAGTTGCAAAATCTTCTTACGGCCGTAAACGACCACAATAAAATGGTTAATCAGTTGAACGGTGCATAAAATTAAATAGGCCCGTTGATCTTCGGGCCTTCCTTAAAAAGAAAAATACTAAGGATTCCAATAAATTTGGCTAGGCTGTTTTTGTAAGGCTTCTTTATAGGCTTCAAAGGCCCATACAAAATGTAATGCAGCTTTGGAATTTGTAATCTTAAGGCAAATCCTCAAACCTTTATTTGAAGATATTTTGACAACGCCAAACTCCCCGTCATTAACCATGTAGTTGTCTTTGTATCGTAAGTCTGGTTCGCCATTTACTTTTGCGAATTTCCAACTCTGCCCAACAACTTTTAAATCACTAAATTGGGTATCTTCTTCATAAATTGGCACTCTAATCGACTGATACTCAACGTTTATGTCTCTTATATCGATAAGCTCAATGTTACTTCTGTCATTACCGTAATAGATAAAATTATGAAAAACGACGAAACTGTTTTGTCCTAAGCCAAACAGAGGGAACCACGTATCATTAGATTTAATTGAAGAAGGATCAGACCAATCCCATAAATCAATTCTTTTAATATGAGACGAAATTTCCCAAGCAGCTTGAGATTCCCTCAATTCTTTTGCGCTACGTGCAAGCAGCATGAGATCTTCATGTATATCATCGCTATTAAAATCAACTCTAAATGCTTTAGTTTCAATTTCAAGTTCAAGTTTTTCTATTTCATTATGGATAGTCTTCAAGTTAGTAAGTAACTTTTTTCGTAAAAAAGGGATGAACCTTGTTATTAAATTGTTGCTTACTTTAGTCACCAAATTCTGTAACCGTTCTAGCTCTAAAACTTTCCCAGAAAGTTGATTTTTATAGGGAGTTACTTTCTGAGCAGCAGCTATGACGTAGTCGCGAAGATCTTCTAAGTTTGAACTGGTGCACCGCGCGATAGGGTCTGGTTGGGCTGTGACCTGTTTCGGCTCGAGGTAATTATTATATTCCCAATAGTCAGGAATTTTTTTGCTTGAATGCTTACTCATAGTTGACCATGACAGTCCTGAACCGGGTATGCCTAAAGTAGTCTTAACGCCCCTACTACTCAAATTTACTGTTGCGCCTGGTCGCCCAATACTCGTACTTACGCCTGTTTTACTGATGTTAATTTTTACGCCAGGCAAAATTTTTATGCTGCGTCGAAATCTAAATCCCATATCATTTGTATCCTACTAAAATGTTTAGGCAATTTTTCTAACGGGAGAATTATGCGTTTTTTTTCAAATTACACTAGAAAACCAATTTTTTAAACAACAGACCAAAATCTCGTTTTTGGTGAGATAAACTCTCGTTCTATGATTTCTCACCCGTCTTTTTATGTTGAGCAGGTGTCCACTTATCCACCATCCTCTTTTTAAGACCTTTTTTTCTTTTTAAACCTTTTCAAACCCTTTTTAAACCTTTTTAGCTCCCCGCTAGGCCACGCCTGGACTGATCGGGCATCGATATGGAGATAGCCCAAGTTACTGTGGGAAACACCCCAATCATGTGTGAGACAACGGGTCTGTCGCAACGCCGTGCCTCCAGGCTGGCCGGCTTGTCCCTTTCGACCTGCCGTTATTCGGCTCAACGTCCGGCTGCTGACGCGCAACTGTCTCTACGCATCACAGAGCCGGCACTTGAACGCCGCCGATTTGGTTACGCAGTTACTGCGTCGGGAGGACTTTCACGTCAACCACAAGCGGGTTTACCGCATCTATCACCTTAGCGGTCTGGGTGTAAAACGCAGGCGACGCCGTAAGGGTCTGGCGACTGAGCGGCTTTCGCTTCTTCGCCCGGATGCGCCGAACCTGACATGGTCGATGGATTTTGTCATGGATGCACTTGCCAGCGGCCGCCGGATTAAGTGCCTGACCTGCGTGGATGATTTCACGATGGAGTGTCTAACCATCACCGCTGCTTTCGGTATTTCAGGCGTGCAGGTCACGCGTATTCTGGACAGCATTGAGCTGTTTCGCGGCTATCCGGCAACGTAAGAACTGATCAGGGCCCGGAATTTACCTGTCGTGTGCTCGAACAATGATCCTTTGAGCATGGCGTGGAGCATCGATTTATCCAGCCCGGCAAGCTGGCACAGAACGGATTTATTGAGAGTTTTAAGGTTACTTTCACGATGAATGCTTGAATTAACACGGGTTCAGCGAATTAAGCCATGCCAGGAAAACCATCAGGGAATATTGTCAGGATTATATCGAGTGTCGCCCGCACTCCATGCTTAATTTGCGGCGGCCTGGAGAAAGGGTAATTCTGTTAGTGAAGGATCCGACATTCCTAAGCGAGCGTTGTATCTAATCCTAGGGGCAGGTCAGGCGACATCTTATAGATCACAACACAAATTTAAGGCATAAAAAAACCCGCTTATAGCGAGTTTAATGTGTATCAGGAAGCTTATAAAGCAGCTACTTTCCTAACACGACGCGGGCCTTGAACCTCGCGGGTTGGTGCTTGCGCACGCTCTAACAGCTGTGGCATCGATTTGGTTAGAAGCTCGATAGATGCACCGAGGCGGACGTAAGTTCCGACAGTATCGAACTTTGCATCTTTAACATGTGACATGTGGCATCCCCTCTCTAATATTCGCTGCGCTTTGTAACCGGCATTTCAAACAGAAGATTTATTGATACTCAATTAACGTGTTACCAAATACCAAACGTAAACGCTTAGGTGAGTCTGACAGGGTGCCCCTCAACCCAAGACTCTTCATATCGACAGTTTCTAATTCCAACAAACCTAAAAATCTGTTCATATCAGAATATATTTCTTGAGGCAGGATGATCTGGGTTTCGTTTAGCAAAACTGTAAGATGTCATTACGATGCTTAAGAATGTCCTTACTGTCGATTTTTTCTCCCTTCTGCTTTCTTGCAGACAAATCGAGCCAGGCACGCATTTTGAAAGGGATAAGACGATCGGCATTGATGACGGATAACACAGTGTTATGCTCCCGCCCCTCGAGCAAAAAAGAATAATATTCATCATTCAATAAAATTGCCGATAGGCTGGCAATCGCCTCACCAGCCGCGAGTGGCGTGAGTGTCGCTTCGTCTTCTAGTTTTAACCCTTCGGGCATTCTCGAAAAAAACTCAAGCTGATACGGATAGATTTCATTTGAAGGTTTATTGAATCGATAAAATGCAGGCCCCGCTACTCCTTTCAACTGGACCTGATAGCCACCTGCTTTAATAAAACTCCATAGATGGGCAACAAAATCAGGATTTATCACTTCAATAATCAATACAATATCCAGATATTTGGTTGTCCTGAAATGTAAACCCGCATCATCCATCGCCAAGCTAGATGCTACGCCACCTATAAGTACAAAATGCTCTTGCCAATCGCTGAAGTGTTCTGCAAAAATCTTTAATCCCCGGACTTCAGCCATCCTATTTTTTCCTTAATCTCATCAAGTGCTATCTGGATGCGTTCATCTTTATCAGTAGCAAAACTCAGCATAAGTGAAAGCTCGTCGGCGACCTGTTTCTTCTGGCTTTGATAGGTCCCAATCTCGACATAAGCTGCTATTTGGTCGATACCTTCTGCAATTGAAAATTGGCTAATAGACAACCTTTTTGAGAAAGTCTGAGCCGTCATTGCGTAAACAGGAAGAGTGGGTTCAGCCAGCATGCTATAACGCGCCAACGCACTTTCACCCGATACGAATACGTCATCATCGACTTCGATTATGCGATTAATTGCCACGCGATTCTTGATGGGAGATTTTAAGAAAGGATAGGCTTTTTGATAGATATCAGATTCAGATCCTGTGAATTGATAGTGATTAGTTTTGTTACCCGTATCGATAATGCCGTGCGATATAAACTGCTCTACCACTTTTGCTAGCGTGACTCGGCTATAGTTATACGTGCCCATCAACTGCCTTGCGGTGTACTCCTGATTGGTAGACCATCCACTGTGCAGATTTGCTATCAATATCGCCTGCGCCGCAGGGAACAATTTTACTGCGACCCTCTTTTCTCTCCTTATCCGCCTTGCCTCCCTTAAATCCAAAGCCAGTTCCGGGATATACATTTGGAATCCAGGTTGCAGGAAATTGATTTGATCACGGATCATACTTCGGCGATCTGAAGCGCTGAAACAGCTATTGAGAAAGATCAGCGTGTCATCGGTGACTTTTTCTATTTGACCCAAATTTTTTCTGAGGGTGACCACGCCAGGATATGTTCCCGTTACTGGCTCAATCAGCAGTGCGCTAAAGATGGCGTTATCCCCCAGCTTTAAACAAATAGGGAAAAACTTGTAACTATCTTGAATAAAGAAAGGAAGCTTAAACTTTCTTGTGGGCTTGAATTCAACATTTAGTCCTAAAGTTGCCTCAATATATTCTTTTGCCTCATCAATAGCATTCATTAAATATCACCCTTCTGTAAACCCATTTTTTCACTGTAAACCTATTAGATTTACTCGTCAAAAGTCACTTTACAGAATGCGATAACGACTTACTCTACCCTCCAGTTTCTGCCTTTACTTCATCCTATTTTAAATCCCGGCGGTAACGAAATTGGAAGGCCATGGCACCTAGAGATGTTATCCTTACATCTAAGCCACCTGCGTCTAAAAGCACGGAATTGATTGCGTAAGATTCTCATGATGTGCACACAGTCTGGTATTGCCAAGAGCTATACATTTTGTACACACGGATTATTGGATTTTGTACTCACGCTGTACACAATCCTCTTCAGATGTGACTGTAATGCCTGTTTCATCATCAGGCGCGCTAATGAATGGAACAACCTGAGTTTTCAAAGACCTGCTTTTAATCTCATGTTTTTAAAGCCTATTTCCAAACACTTTAAGGCCCGGACCTGTAATGCAAGACAAGAGTGTAGTGCCAAGTTTCTACTTTCATGACTATGAAACCTTCGGAAAGCATCCGGCGCTGGATCGCCCTGCGCAGTTTGCCGGCGTGCGTACCGATGCAGATTTCAATATTATTGAAGAACCTCTGGTCATCTATTGCCGCCCTTCCGATGACTATCTGCCCCAGCCCGAAGCCGTGATGATAACCGGCATTACGCCACAGTTGGCGTTAGCTAAAGGTCTGCGCGAGAACGAATTTGCCGCGCAAATCCACGAGGCGTTTAGCGTGCCGGGCACCTGTATCGTGGGCTATAACAATATTCGCTTTGATGATGAAGTCAGCCGCAACATCTTCTATCGCAACTTTTATGACCCGTATGCTTACAGCTGGCAGAACGGCAATTCACGCTGGGACCTGCTCGACGTGATGCGCGCCTGCTATGCGCTGCGTCCGGAAGGCATTAACTGGCCTGAAAACGATGACGGTTTCCCAAGTTTTCGCCTCGAACATTTGACCAAGGCCAACGGAATCGCTCATGAAAACGCGCACGACGCGATGTCGGACGTTTACGCCACGATTGCGATGGCCAAGCTGGTGAAACAGGCTCAACCGCGATTGTTTGAATATTTGCTCAGCCATCGTGGCAAAAATAAAATTAATACGCTGATCGATATTCCCGCCATGTCGCCGCTGGTCCACGTGTCGGGCATGTTTGGCGCAGCGCGCGGTAACACCAGCTGGGTCGCGCCGCTTGCGTGGCATCCGGAGAACAAAAACGCGGTGATCGTCTGCGATTTGGCGGGCGATATGTCGCCTTTGTTGTCATTAGATTCCGATCAGATGCGCGAGCGTTTATACAGCCGTCGCGAAGATCTTGCGCCGGGCGAGTCGCCGTTGCCGATTAAGCTGGTACACATTAATAAGTGTCCGATTCTGGCTCCGGCCAAAACGCTGCTGCCTGAGAATGCCGAACGGTTGGATATCGATCGCGCACGCTGCCTTGAAAATCTGCAAATCCTGCGCCAAAACACCCAGATTCGGGAAAAAGTGGTGGCGCTGTTCGCCGAAGCCGAACCTTTCGTCGCCTCACAAAATGTCGACGCTCGCCTGTATGACGGCTTTTTTGGCGAGGCGGATCGCGCCACGATGCGAATTATCCAGCAAACCGCGCCCGAAAATCTGCCCGCGCTGGATCTGCGTTTTCAAGATTCTCGCCTCGAAGAGCTGCTGTTCCGCTTCCGCGCGCGTAATTATCCAGAAACGCTGACCGACGCAGAACAGCAGCGCTGGTTGACGCATCGTCAGGAATCACTGACTCCTGAGCAAGTGCAGGATTACGTGTTGCAGCTTGAATCACTGTATAACTTGCACGAAGAAGATAGCGCAAAAACTGCGCTGCTCAAGGCGCTGTTTGATTACGGCAAGAAGCTGGTTGGCTAACAGCAGTCATTCTCGGACAGCATAAACGCAAAAAGGGACTCAAATGAGTCCCTTTTTCTTATCGCTTTGACGCTGTTTTCGTCGCGAATTAGTCGATGTTTTCGCTCATCTGCGGCGGAGACTGGCGGAACATACGGGTGATGTAAGCCAGATAAGCCAGACCGATCGCGCCCCACACCAGACCCAATGTCATTGAGCTGGATTCCAGATTCAGCCACAGCGCGCCTACCGTCAACGCACCGATAACCGGCAGAATCAGGTAATGGATATGATCGCTCACCGTTTTATTACGCTTTTCGCGAATGTAGAACTGGGAGATTACCGACAGGTTAACGAAGGTAAAGGCCACCAGCGCACCGAAGTTAATCAGCGCGGTTGCAGTCACCAGATCAAACCAGATAGCAGACAGCGCAACCAGGCCAACCAGCAGCACGTTGAACGCCGGAGTACGCCAGTTCGGGTGCACGAAACCGAAGATTTTTTCCGGGAACACGCCGTCACGACCCATCACGTAAAGCAGACGAGAAACGCCCGCATGTGCCGCCATGCCTGAGGCCAATACGGTCACGCAGGAGAAGCACAGGATGATGAACTGGAACAGTTTTCCGCCAACGAACAGCATGATTTCCGGCTGGGACGCGTCCGGATCGTGGAAGCGCGCGATAGTCGGGAAATAGAGCTGCAGGAAGTAAGAAACCACCACAAAGATAATGCCACCAATCAGCGCAGTCAGGAAAATCGCGCGTGGAATGACTTTATCCGCGTTTGGCGTCTCTTCGGACAGCGAGCTGATGCCGTCAAAGCCAAGGAACGAGAAGCACAGGATGGTCGCGCCGGTAATCATCGGCACGGTATGCGCGTTTTCAGACCAGAACGGTTTTGAGCTCACCAGCGTGCCGGCACCTTCGCCGTGATAAACGCCGTAAATTAGTAGGCCAACGATCAGCGCCATAATAGCAACCTGCACCACCACAACTACGCTGTTCATGTTGGCAACCAGCTTGATGCCGCGCAGGTTAAAGGCGGTCATCAGGCCGACCAGCGACACGACCCAGATCCACGAAGGCGTGCCCGGGAAAATGGCTTCCAGATAGATTTTCGCCAGCAAGATGTTGATCATCGGCATAAACAGATAATCAAGCAGTGACGACCAGCCCACCATAAAGCCGACGTGCGGGCTAATGGCTTTCTGCGCATAAGTGTAAGCAGAACCGGCCGACGGGAAGCGTTTAACCAGCTTGCCGTAGCTCACCGCGGTAAACAGCACGGCGACCAGCGCGAACAAATAGGCGGTCGCGACGTGGCCGTCAGTCAGGCTGGTGACAATGCCGAAAGTATCGAAAATGGTCATCGGTTGCAGATAGGCGAGGCCCATCATCACGACTTGAACCAGCGTCAAGGTACGACGAAGTTTTACGCGCGGCGGTGCGCCCGTGAGAGTAGCAGTGTGATTATGCGCCATGATTCAGGTTCCCCTTACCGGCTACGTGTTGATTCAGCAAGCTGGCAGGTGACGACCTTCGCGTTAAGCGACTCAATGATAAAAATGGGGGATTGATCTTTACGTCGTGGATGAGTGACGCAAAGGTGGCCGGTAGCGGCGCACGATTAAAAGCAACACCGGAGTGGACCGGTATAGGTGTGAAAAATTGCCCCATCTTACATTTCCTCATAGTGTCGACCGTTATTTATTTGGGGTCGAACACGAAATCTGGTTATCTATCCGGATCTAGGTCCGGCCTCTGTTAAATTAGTGTAAAAAACCATGCAAAAAAAATAACCGGCGCGTTTAGGCGTCGGTTATTTTGCAAGGCCGGTATTTTGCCCCAAGTCGAAGCCTTATTACAAGGTATTGCGGCTTAAATTGGGCAATTAATTTTTATCACTGCAATAGGTCATTTTTATAACGCATTAAGCAGAAACAGCGTGTCTTAATGCGTTATTAATAAGCGGTGTAAAATCAGGCGCTTCTAAGCATCCAATCTATTTCCGTTTCCGTAACGCGGCGTTCGAACTGCAACAGCTCGTCTGATTTACAGCTGTGATAAACGCGACTAAAACGTTCACCCAGATATTTCTGCAGCTCGCCTTGTTGTTCAAATTCATATAATGCATCGCTTTGACGAATAGGTAACGGGATCCCTTCCTGCTCGAGACCATTCCCGGTTACGGGTTCTGGCAGCGGCAAGATATTATCCAGCCCGTACAGCACGCCGGCCAATACGGCGGCGACCACTAAATAAGGATTGGCATCGGCACCGGCAACGCGATATTCCACACGATGATTTTTGGTGTCCGAACACGGCACGCGCAGCGCGACCGTACGATTATTGTGTCCCCACGACGCCTGCACCGGCACGTACATGCCCGGCTGGAATCGACGAAACGCATTAATGTTCGGCGCGAGAACCGCCATCGAGGCAGGCATCAGGGCAATCATGCCGGCCAGCGCGCGTTTCATCAGCGCGGAGTCTTCACCTTCCGGCGTGGAAAACAGATTTTTGCCGTTGTCATCAAGCATGCTGACGTGAATATGCATGCCGCTACCGGCGTATTCGTCATACGGTTTCGCCATAAACGTGGCGTCCATATCGTGATTTTCTGCCACCAGCCGCACCAGCCTTTTCAGGGCGAGCGCGTGGTCGCAGGCAGCAAGAATGTTGTCTGTGTGATGCAAATTAATTTCAAATTGACCCGGGGAGGATTCCGCCACGGCACCGTCGGCCGGTAATCCCTGAATGTGCGCCAGTCGGTCAATATCGCTGAGAACGTCGGCGAAATGGTCTAGATTGTCGAGAGAATAGCACTGACTTTGGGTGTTTCTATCCTGCGTACCCGGCGTGCACGGAGGTTGCAGGGCACCCTCGGCGTCGCGCTGCCTGTCGAGCAGATAAAACTCCAACTCTACCGCTACCACGGGGAATAATCCTCGCTGGCGCAACGTCTGCCAAATGTGATTCAGCACGTTGCGGGGTTCAACGTCAAAGGGAGTACCATCTTCGTCAAGCATGGTGAGCAGCAGTTGCCCAATGTGGTCAGGGTCGGCCGCTGAAGGGGTCAATGTGCCGGGAACAGGGAGACAAATACGGTCGGGTTCGCCCAACTCCTGGCCTAATCCGGCCTCTTCAACCACGTTACCTAAAATATCCATGGCGAAGACGGAAGCAGGGAAATAACAGCCTTTTTCGAGTTTACGAAGTGCCGAGAGGGGAATGCGTTTACCGCGGAAGCTGCCATTTAAATCGGTGAGAAGGACATCTACGTGCTGAGTTAAAGGTTGACGCTCCAGGTACTGAGTAACTTCATCCTGGAACGCGCTACTTCGCGTTTCTTCGCCGGGAGTGACGAAGCTGTCAACTTCGAGATTTTTGGTGATCAGGTCGATTGCTTGCATAGGTTTTCCGCCGTTTGCCTGTGACTGGCGTTTCTCGCATTACCCTTATGGTAATGCACGCCACGGTTAATTCGCTCTATTCAATTGCTTAATTCCCGTGATTGAAGGTGCCTGAGTGAAGGTAAAAACACCGTTAATTTAAATTAATGTGTCGTAAAAACATTATAAATATAGACCAATAACCGCCTGTTACGTAGTCCATAACAAAAACCATAGCGTCATCCGAAACGCTTTGCAATAGTTACAATCCATTTACATTGGCGTTTGAAAAAGCAGCAATGGGCTGGTAGATTGATAAAATATTGAACACGTGAGGTCACTTTTATTGAACCAACGCTGGGCAATGGGAGGGCTGTGAACATTTTAATCAACTCAAAGAGGCGGTAAAATGGACAATATTTCTTCCACAACAGACACTGCAGATCCTATCGCGGAACCTCTTCACTCACTCTATGTCGACGACGCGGCTTACCGGCCAATTATCGGCGTAGTGATGTGCGAAAACTCGATCGACGAAAATCCGGCACTTACGGTGCATGAGAAATATCTCGACGCCATCTTCAACGCCAACGGGCTCCCCGTTGCCCTGCCCCACGATCTTGCTCTGCACGCGGGCGCAATCGACAGCGTTTTGGCGCGCCTCGACGGCATCTTCTTGACCGGCAGTCCGAGCAATATCGAGCCGCATAATTATGGCGAAGAAGGTATTGAGGAGCTGGCAGATCCCGGACGCGACAAGCTAAGCCTCGCGCTCATCAACGCCACGCTGGAAAAAGGCATGCCGCTGTTTGCGGCCTGTCGCGGCATGCAGGAGTTGGTGGTCGCGACCGGCGGTGCGCTGTATCGAAAAGTGCAGGAGCAGCCGGGCTATATGGATCACCGCGAAGACACCTCGCTGCCTCACGATAATCAGTACGATTTAGTGCATCCGGTCGAGATTGCGCCGGGCGGCCTGCTCGCCGAACTGCTGCCCGATTATCAGCATTTTCAGGTTAATTCGCTGCACGGTCAGGGGGCAAAACGGCTCGGGCCGCTGCTTACTGTAGAAGCCGTCGCGCCGGATAATCTGGTCGAAGCCGTCAGCGTTCGTCATCACCCGTTTGCCTTGGGCGTGCAGTGGCATCCGGAGTGGCACAGTCTGACCGATCCCGTTTCCAAACAGCTGTTTGATGCGTTTATCAGCGCCTGTCGAACCCGCCACGAAATTTTCCACGGGAGTGAGGGTTAATGGCGGCAACGGCGCTGGCGCCCGGACGTAAACTTTCGGCAATTCGCCAGCATCTGGGCATGTCCCAACGCAAGGCGGCCGAGCTTTCCGGATTGACGCACAGCGCCATCAGCACTATCGAGCAGGACAAGGTTAGCCCCGCTGTCAGTACATTACAGAAACTGTTGCGGGTTTACGGGCTCTCGCTTGCCGAATTTTTTGCCGAAAAGGAGTCAGAAGGTGAACCCCGCGTCGTGTTCAACGCCGATCAGCTGCTGGAAATTGGCAGCAGCGGCGTCTCGCTGAAGATGCTGAGTCACGACGTTCCTGCTCATTCGACCATCATGCTGCTCGAAACCTATCAACCCGGCAGCCGGATTAGCGAGAAACTTAAACACCACTGCAAGGAGGTCGGCACCCTGCTTGAGGGTGAAATTATTCTTACTCTTGACGGCCTGCGTTATCCGCTGCGTGCGGGCCAAAGTTACATTATTGATTCGGCAGCGCCGCACAGTTTCAGTAATCATTCTACGCGGGTCTGCCGACTCGTCAGCGCACATAGTCCACACCTTTAATCTCTTCTTTTCGTGTCGGTAAGCTGACAAGAACGGGGGCCTGAAGAAGGAAGTCATCATGGATGCTCAAACAAAAAGCATTTTCGCTGTTGATGGTCTTGCACACGTTGAAAGCTATTACGCCGACACGGCTCACGCCACACTACCTTGGCCGCAACTTTCTGAATCTATAGAGTGTGATGTCTGTATCGTGGGGGCCGGATTCACCGGCCTCTCCTCTGCCCTGTTTCTCGCCGAAGCCGGTTATGACGTGGTGGTGCTCGAAGCCAACCACGTGGGCTGGGGGGCCAGCGGCCGAAATGGCGGACAGGTGGTCAACTCTTACAGCCGCGATATTGACGTTATCGAAGACCGCTACGGCAGCCGTACCGCCGACATGCTCGGCAGCATGATGTTTGAAGGCGCCAACATTATTCGCCAACGCATCGATCAATACGCTATCGACTGCGACTATCGCCCCGGCTGCATTTTCGCCGCGCTCACGCCTCGCCAGTTAGGTGGATTACGCGAGCAGCGATTACTCTGGACCCGCTACGGCCACACCGATTTACAGCTGCTCGACAAGCAGGAGATCCAGCAGGAAATTGCCACCGATCGCTACGTCGGCGGGCTGCTTGACCGTAACGGCGGCCACGTTCATCCGCTCAATCTTGCTCTCGGCGAAGCCAACGCCATCAGAAAGCACGGCGGCAGAATCTTCGAACAATCTGCCGTCACGCAGATAGACAGCGGCAATCCGGCGTTAGTCCACACCTCAAAAGGTCAGGTGCGCGCCCGATATGTCCTTTTGGCCGGCAATGCCTATCTGGGTCACAATCTCGGGCATAAATCCTTGCCGCGTCTCGGCCGATTAAGCATGCCCTGCGGCTCGCAAATCGTTGCCACCGCGCCTCTCGATGACGCGACCGCGAAATCTTTAATTCCCAATAATTACTGCGTCGAAGACTGCAACTATCTGCTGGATTATTTCCGCCTATCCGCCGATAACCGGCTGCTGTATGGCGGCGGCGTGAATTACGGCGCTAAAAAGCCGTTGAGTATTGACGAGGTGATCCTGCCGAAACTTTACCGAACCTTCCCGCAGTTAAGGGGCATTAAAATCGATTTTCGCTGGAGCGGAAACTTCTTGCTCACCCTTTCGCGCATGCCGCAGTTTGGTCGTTTGGATGACAACGTCTATTACATGCAGGGCGACAGCGGCCATGGCGTCACGCTGACTCACCTTGCCGGCAAGCTGATTACCGAGATGTTGCGCGGTGATGCCGAGCGTTTCGACGCTTTCGCCAATTTGCCCCACATGCCGTTTTTGGGTGGGCGCAGCCTTCAAGTTCCCTTTACGGTGCTGGGAGCAGCTTATTACTCGTTGCGGGACCGCCTAGGGGTTTGACTTTTTATTGCAAAAGGTTTTTCAAGTTCAAGTTCAAAAGCATGCGCTTCGCTTACTGCGCGTTGCCGAGGCTTGACCGAGCTTTGACGGTTTTTAAATTTTAGGGCATGCGCTTCGCTTACTGCGCGGCGGCGCAGACCGCCCAAAGAGGCGCAGTCGCTCGCCCCTTTGGAATCCCAAGCTTTTTTTCCACAGATGTAACTTGAGGACGAGAAAGGGAGATCTTTCCAGGCACATTGGTGAGTGGCGTTGGTCGCGGTGCTTCGCACTCCCTTCATTACGTTCGCAAGCCAAAAACGTCTTGCTCGACTCCATTCCGCGCCGCCCTGAAGCCGCCAATTAAAGCATCTACGGCAAGGGCGAAAACTTTTCAGCGGTCAAGGGCCGATCCTTCAACCTAAAAATTATTGTTTGAGGGATCGGCTTTTGACCGCCTAAGAGTTACCGGTTTTTCTTTTTAGCTATTATTGGCGGGATCGGGGCGGCGCTGAATGAAGTGATTTGAGACGTGTTTGGCTCAAATCCGTAATGAAGGAATGGCGAAGCCGCGCGACCTACGCCACGCGCAGTGGTCACTGGAAAGATGTAACTTTCTCGTCCTCAAGTTACAGCTGTGGAAAAAAAGCGCGGGATTCTCAAGGGTGTTCGCTTAGGAACATCCTTGAGGCGGTCTGCGCCGCCGCGCAGTAAGCAAAGCGCATGCATTTGAATTTGAATTTGAATTTGAAATTGAAGTTGAATCTAAAGAATTTGAATCTAAAGAAAAATTTGAAATTTAAACCCTACTTTTTTTACTTATTCCTTTTAGGAATACAAAATAATTTATTAGAGTTTTCCAAAAACCGCCCCTAGTGATATAAATTTCTGCTTAATTTTTTCCAGTAATCATTTCAACACTGAATTAATCAAATTTTGATGCTTAAACAAGCATAATCAAGGGCCTGCTTATTGTGAGTTCTCAGCCGCTTTCTTCGCGTCTGGAGATGCGTAACATCTCCATCTCTTTTGGCGGCTTTTCGGCGCTGCATCAGGTCGACTTTACGATTGAAGGCGGGGCCGTGCACGCGCTGGTCGGGGCTAACGGCGCGGGGAAATCAACGCTGATGGCGGTGCTTTCAGGCGCCTACGACCACTACACGGGTCGAGTGCTTATCGATGGGAAAACCGTTGATATCAGCCAGCCGCACCACGCGCGTCAACACGGGATCCACCTCGTGCAGCAGGAAGTCGATGTCGCGCTGATCCCGACATTAAACGTCGCCGAAAATATTATGCTCGATGAACTCTCCGAGCCGGGTCATCTGCTCAACTGGTCGCAGCTTTATAAACAGGCTCAAAAACTTACCGAGCAACTGGGGCTGAAGATTAATCTGCGTCAGCGCATCGAAAATTGCACGCTGGCAGAAAAACAGCTGATCTTGCTGGCCCGCGCGCTGTCGCACAAATGCCGCTTCTTAATTCTCGATGAACCTACCGCGCCGCTCGATCACGCAGAAAGTAAACGCCTATTTGCGCTGGTTCGTCGGCTGCGCGATGAGGGCATGGCGATTGTGTTTATCTCCCACCGTATTCACGAGCTGCGCGACATCTGCGATCGCATGACCGTGCTGCGCGACGGACGACTGGTCAGCGACGACAGCATGAACGGCCTGACCAACGAACACATTATCGAAAAGATGATTGGTCACCAGTTAGATGATATTTATCCGCCGCGTCGCCCGCCGCATAGCCACGAAACGCTGCTCGACATTCAAGGTTTGCACGATAAACACAAGCTGCGCGACATCAGCCTGAAACTGCATCGCGGCGAGATTCTAGGCATTGCCGGACTCGCGGGCGCAGGTAAAACCGAGCTGTGCAAGGCGCTGTTCGGCGCGTCGCCTAGCCAGATTGAACGCGGAGAACTTTACGGCAAGCCGTGGAAACCGCGCGAGCCTTATCTTTCCGTTGAGCAAGGGATCGCGCTGGTGCCGGAAGAACGCCGTAAAGAAGGGATTTTTATCGAGGAAGATATCCCGATGAATCTTTCCGTTACCGCCGACAACAGCTTCTCGACCTTGAGTATTTTTAATCGTAAGGCTTCGCTGAATTGGGCAAAAGAGATCATTAATCGCCTCGGGATCCGCGCGTCTGGGCCGTTGCAGAAGCTGGTGCGGCTGTCGGGCGGCAATCAGCAGAAGGTCGCCATCGGCAAATGGCTGCGCAGCGAAAGTCAGATTCTGATTTTCGATGAACCCACCAAAGGCGTCGATATTCGCGCCAAACAGGACGTGTTCAGGCTGATCGACGGCTTGGCTCAGCAGGGAAAAGGCATCATTTATGCGTCGGGCGAGTTCGCCGAACTGGTCGGATTATGTGACCGAATTGTCGTGCTTTGGGATGGCCGCATTGTAGCGGAGCTCGACGCCGCCAACATTGACGAGCAAACCCTTTTAGATTATTCAACCGGAGGAACACCCGCGTGAGCAAAGAACTGCCTTTGAACGCCCCCCAACCTTGGCGTCACCATGTTTTTGAATTTCTCTATAAATGGGGGATGTTGCTCACCGTGGTGGCGCTGATTGCGCTATTTGGTCTGGCTTCCGACAATTTCCTTGAGATGTCGAATATTATCAACATCATGCGATCGATCGCCATCGTGACGGTTATCGCCATCGGCGTATCGCTTTCGCTGTCGGTCGGCGGCTTTGATCTGTCGGTGGGATCTACGGCGTCGCTCGCCAACGCGCTGGTGATTTCGATGTTCGTCTGGCACGGCTTTGGCACCGTCGAAGCGATCGCTATTACTTTGGCGCTCTGTTTGCTGGTCGGGCTATTCAACGCCTTTCTGATTGTCATTCTTAAAATTCCCGATATGTTGGCGACGCTCGCCAGCCTGTTTGTGATTCAAGGCGCGGCGATGACCTACAGTTACGGCGGGTCGATTACCGAAAACATGCTGCTGCCGAGCGGCGACATGGCCGAAGGCACGGTGCCGCCGGTGTTTAGCCTGCTCGGACAGGTGCCGGTTATCGTCATCGTGATGCTGGTGGTTACCGTCGTGGTTCAGCTGTTTATGTCGCTGACCAAGCACGGCCGCAGGATGTATGCGATTGGCGGCAACCCGCTGGCGGCGCGCCTTGCCGGGATCCGTACCGCGCGTTATCGCGTGATGGCGTATTTAATGTCCTCTGTTTTAGCGGGTGCGGGCGGAATTTTACTGGCCTCGCGTATCGGTTCATCGCAGGTCAACGCGGGCGGGGGTTATCTCATGGACGCCGTCGCAGCGGCCTATATCGGCTTTTCTCTGGCGGGTTCCGGCAAGCCAAACGCGCTCGGAACGCTGCTCGGCGCGGTGATCCTTGGCGTGCTGCAAAACGGGTTGGTGATGCTGTCGGTGCCGTATTACGCGATGGATATCATCAAGGGATTGGTGTTGGCCGTCGCGCTGGCGCTGACCTACATACAGAAAAGATAGTCAGAAGAGATAGTCATGAAACACAAAGGCCGTCACCTCTTTTGAGGGAACGGCCTTTTGCTTTACATCATCGGCGTATTGACCAGCCCGTCGATCAGAATCTGCGGCGTGCCTTGCGAACAGCGCTCGATGCGCCCTTTCACGCCGTAAACTTTCGCCAGACTCTCGGCGGTAATCACCTCTTCAGGCTTGCCGTCGGCGATCAGCTGACCGTCTTTCAGCATCAATACGTTATCGCCGTGACGCAGCGCGATATTAATGTCGTGAACCACCACCACGGTAATAATGTTTCTTTTACGCGTTTCGCGGCGCACTAAATCCATGACGTGAAACTGATAATTGAGATCCAACGCGCTAAGCGGTTCGTCTAGCAGCAGGAGCGACGGTTGACGAATCAGCGATTGCGCCAGCCCCACCAGCTGTTTCTGGCCGCCGGAAAGCTGGTCCAGATACCTCAACGCCAGATGTTCGATGCCCAGCATTTTGAGCAGCTCCATCACCTGCGCGGTAGTTTGCGCCTGATGGGTCATGCCGCCGGAAGCGCGCTGCGCGACAATAATCGACTCAAGCACGTGCAAATGCACGCCCGCAGGCAGCGATTGCGGCAGATAAACCACCTGCTCGGCGCGTTTGGCGAACGGCATTTTCATCAGGTCGTGGCCGTCGAGAATCATTTCGCCCGTGGCGCGATTAAGCCCGGCCAGCGCGCGCAGCAGAGTTGATTTGCCACTGCCGTTCGGGCCAAGCAGCACGGTGATTTCGCCGCGCGGCAGCTTGGGCACCTGCAAATTGGCAATCACGGCGCGCTTGGGATAACCCGCCGTAAAGTGACGAATTTGCAAACCCTGCCCGGCGCCAACTGGCGGCTTTTCGATAGTCAGGCTCATACGGTGCCTCTATGACGCAAAATAATGCTCAGGAAGAAAGGCACGCCAACCAGCGAGGTCACAATGCCGACCGGAATAATGACGCCGGGCACCAGATTTTTCGAGGCGACGGAAGCGAGTGACAGCACCAGTGCGCCAATCAGCGCGCTGGCAGGCAGATAAAAACGGTGATCTTCGCCAAACATCATGCGCGCAATGTGCGGCGCGACCAGCCCGATGAAACCAATCGGCCCAACAAACGCCACTGCCAACGCGGAGAGAATGCTGATACGCAGCAGCGTGCCAAGGCGAAGTCGACGCACATCAATGCCGAAGCTGACCGCGCGGTCTTCACCGAGACGCAGCGCGGTCAGTTTCCACGCGCTTTTCATCGACAGCGGCAGCATCAAGACAAACGCGGCGGCCATTACGCCGAGCTTGGTCCAGTCAGCGCGCGAGAGGCTGCCCATGGTCCAAAATACCAGTCCCTGCAAAGTATCTTCCGAGGCGATAAACTGCATCAACGACACCAGCGCGTTAAAGGTGAACACCAGCGCGATGCCAAACAGCACCACGCCCGAGCTGGCAACCTGCGTCCAGCGCGTGATGCCATCGAGCATCAGCGCGGCCAAAAGCGCGAAGATAAAGGCGTTGGCCGAGATAAACCACTGGTCTGGAATACCGGGAATGCCGATGTTCAGCACGATAGCCAACGCGGCACCAAATGCGGCGGCAGAGGAGACGCCAAGGGTAAACGGGCTGGCCAGCGGATTGTTCAAGATGGTTTGCATCTCGGCACCCGCAAGCCCGAGCGACATGCCGACAATCACCGCCATCAGCGCGTAAGGCATGCGAATATCCCAGACAATCACGCGGGTTCCAGCGTCGGCGGCCTGCGCGTGAAACAGCGTCTGCCACAAAGTATGCAGCGACAGCCCCGCCGGACCCATCACAAAATCGAGCACCAGCGAGCCGAGAATGGCGATAACCAGAATCAACATCATCGACAGGCGACGTCGCAAAATAGACTGATAACGGTCCATCACGCTGCCGTCTGCGCCGTTTTCTCTAGGCTGAGCGGCTGATTGAACAAGAGGATCGGTTGAAACACTCATGATTAGACTTAATTCTCGTTGGCTACTGCGTGGCGATAAACGACGGAGTCAAAATTCTAAAGGGACGTTACAGTAATATAAACGATAACGATTATCAATCCAGTATAAATCTTGAGCAGCGTTCAGACCTAAACCTAGGTTAAACGTGCCGCCCCGCCGCCTAAATTTCGTCTGCTTGCAGATAAAAAAATAGCGGAGCCAAAGTCTCCGCTATTTTTACTGACGTGGTCATTTTTTAAAATGACTGTTTAAACGATGGCTTAAACGTCGCTTTCCGGGAATTCCATATCGCGATATTTAACGAACTTGGTGCCCTTAACCAGCTTGTAACCCAACCAGATAACCAGGAACAGCGGAATGCCGATGTAGGTCGCCGCGACGCCGTACCAGTCAATCTTGTCGGCCAGAAACGCCTGATAGTTCTGACCCAAAGTGATGATCAGACACAGCACGAAGGCAAAAATCGGCCCCAGCGGGAACAGCTTCGATTTATACGGCAAAATATCCAAATCACGTCCCTGCGACACATAGCCGCGACGGAAACGATAATGGCTGATAGCAATGCCTAACCAGGCGATAAAACCGGTCATTCCCGAGGTGTTCAGCAGCCACAGGTAAACCGACTGATTGCCGTACATCGAGCTCAGGAAGCAGAGCGCCGCCACCAGCGTCGTCGCGTAAAGTGCATTGCGCGGCACGCCGCCTTTTGACAGCTTGGCAAAAAAGCGCGGCGCTTTGCCTTCGCTCGCCAGGTTATAAAGCATGCGCGTCGAGGCGTACATTCCCGAGTTACCCGCCGACAAGACCGCCGTCAGAATGACCGCGTTCATCACCGCCGCCGCCGAAAGCAGGCCCGCGTTACGGAATACCAGCGTAAACGGACTGACGCCAATATCTTTAACATCGTTACGCAGCAGGCTTGGATCGGTATAAGGAATGATCAGGCTGATGATCAGAATCGCCAGCACATAGAACAGCAGGATACGCCAGAATACCTGACGCACCGCGCGCGGGATATTTTTGCCCGGATCTTCAGACTCGCCCGCCGCCACGCCGATAAGCTCGGTGCCCTGGAAGGAGAAGCCCGCTATCATCGCTACGCCAATCATCGAGGCAAAGCCACCGGCAAACGGCGCGTCGCCGATAGTCCAGTTGTGCCAGCCCGCCGATTCTCCGCCCTTCATAATGCCGAAAATCATCAAGACGCCGACGGCGATAAACACGATAACGGTCAATACTTTAATCAGGGAGAACCAATATTCCGCCTCGCCGAAACCGCGCACGGAAATGTAGTTAAGCAGGAAGATGATGCAGAGGAACAGTGCGCTCCAGATCCAGCCGTCCATGTTGGGGAACCAGTAGTTCATCACCAGCTGCGAGGCGACCAGTTCGACGGCGATAGTGACCGCCCAGTTGTACCAGTAGTTCCAGCCGAGCGCGAAACCAAAGCCCTCTTCGACATATTTTGCGCCGTAGGTGGAGAAGGATCCGGCTACTGGCATAAAGGCGGCAAGCTCGCCGAGGCTGGTCATCAGGAAGTAAACCATCAGGCCGATCAGCGCGTAGGAAAGCAGCGCGCCGCCGGGTCCGGCTTGAGAAACGGTGGCGCCGGAAGCCACAAACAGACCGGTTCCGATTGAGCCACCAATGGCGATCATGGTTAGGTGACGGGCCTTCAGCTCTCGACGCAGTGTGGGAGCCACCTGCTGATTTTTTGTATGTTGTTGAGCCATATTTGCCCTATTTATACTCGTTATGACAATTTTTAGCCGCGGATTGTAGCAAAAACTGCTGTGCTGAGTAGCAGGAACACCATGACATAAGAAGGGTTCATGATCGGCCGCTAATTATTAGCAGACCCAATATCATTGATAAGAAGGATTATTCACCCGCTACGCGAGAGAAATTGCCGCCCAAGTGCGAGACTTAGGCCAGCTTTTGGCAATTAAGCCAACTCTTTGCAATAGGTCAGAAAACGCGAAAGCGCGTTGGAGATGTGTTTCTGTCGATGATGAATCAGATAGAGTTTTCGCACCAAAGGCGGCAAAGGAAGGCGGAGTTCGACCAGCGATCCGCTGCTGAGCTGTTCGGCAATCACGCGGCGAGAAAGGCAGCTGATACCGATACCATGACGCACCGCGTGTTTTATCGCTTCAGAGTTACCCAACTCCATGACCAGATTAAAATCAGGCAGTTGGGATAACAGCAGGTGATCCAGCACTTCGCGAGTACCGGAACCGCGCTCGCGCAGGATCCACGGCGCGTCGGCCAGCAGCTGCAAGGTGATAGTTTTGCCCACCAGCGGATTGTCCGGCGCGGCAAAAACCACCAGTTCATCGTCTAACCAGGATTGCGTAACCAACTCCGGCATGCGGCACGGCCCTTCAATCAGGCCCAGATCGACACGAAAATCGGCGACGGCGTTGATGACGTCATCGGTGTTACCGACGTTCAGCTCCAGCGGCGTTTCCGGAAAATCGAGTCGATA
This sequence comes from Rouxiella sp. T17, assembly GCF_036663475.1. Taxonomy (NCBI): domain Bacteria; kingdom Pseudomonadati; phylum Pseudomonadota; class Gammaproteobacteria; order Enterobacterales; family Yersiniaceae; genus Rouxiella; species Rouxiella sp. T17. The sequence continues at coordinate 75,420 of NZ_JAWUEA010000008.1, forward strand.
ACCGGCGATCATCGCGGGCAGCATATAGTTGCCAATGGTGCTACTGGCACCGATTTTTAACGATCCGCTGTCGTGACTGAAAAGACGTTCAATTTCGCCTGCCTGTTCGAGCAGCGCCAGCGCTTTCGGATACAACAAACGTCCGTGCTCATTGATAACCAAACGCTTACCCACGCGGTCAAACAGTTTAACTCCAAGCTGCCCTTCGATATCCGCCAAGGCTGCGCTGACCGCCGACTGCGATAAAGACAGGACAACGGAGGCCTGCGTGGTTGACCCACTTTTCAGCACCTCGGAGAAAACTTCAAGTTGACGCAGTGTTATATGCATAGAGTCTCGTTATCGATTAACCGACAAATATTCAGTCGACTAATGTGATTGATTCAAAAGTAAAAAGTGCCAATACCTTTTGTAACCCCCGGCATTGCCCCCTTTGGCCGAATCCGCGCCTCCTCCATAGAGTATAGCGCTTACCGCACCGTCCATGTGGCGTGCCCTGTTATCATTCTATACCAGTTTTATAGATTGGTTATAGGATTACAATCAATTTCATTTTTATATCACGCTGAAATATGCTGTTTTCAGAACATTCCAGCGGGAGCAAAAACATGCGTCTTTATCATCCAGAATTATCGTCAATACGGCTACTACGTCTTAAATCTGGAACAATGTTCAATCTCTCCTCTCCCATTGGACGCGTTTTACCGGGTTTAGTTCTAACCTTGGCGATTTCCGGCCTCGCTTTGTGGTTAGGCAATTTTCCTGCCTTCGCCTCTGTCGGCCTGAGCGCCCTGACGATGGCGATCGCGCTGGGCATGGTGGCGGGCAATACTTTCTTTCCAAAAGCAAAGCCGCGCTGCGCGGAAGGGGTTAATTTCGCCAAGCAGAAGCTGCTGCGTTTGGGCATTATCCTTTACGGCTTCAAGCTGACCTTTGCGCAAATCACCGATGTGGGCGCGTCGGGCATCGTTATCGACCTGTTGACCCTGAGCAGTACTTTTTTGCTCGCCTGCTGGTTAGGGAAAAAGGTGTTCAAGTTAGATGAGCACACGACTTTGCTGATTGGCGCGGGCAGCAGCATCTGCGGCGCGGCGGCTATTATGGCGACCGCGCCGGTGATAAAAGCGGAAGGTGAAAAAGTCACGGTGGCGGTAGCGACGGTGGTTATTTTTGGCACGCTGGCAATTTTTCTTTATCCGTGGCTGTGGCAGCTTAATCTGGCTCATCACTGGCTAACGTTAAGCGAGACGCAGTTCGGCATTTATAGTGGATCAACCATTCACGAGGTGGCGCAGGTGGTTGCGGCGGGCCACGGCGTTTCTCCAGAGGCCGAAAACACGGCAGTGATCGCCAAGATGATCCGCGTGATGCTGCTGGCCCCATTTCTTTTATTACTAGGATTATGGCGCGGACGTCAGCACACCAAACGGGTTGGAACACTCGAGAAGCCAAGCAATCTGCTTTCGACGATCGCTATTCCGTGGTTTGCCGTAGGATTTATCATTGTCGCAGCGTTCAACAGCTTTAATTTGCTGCCCGCCACGTGGGTGCAAAACCTTCTCAAGCTGGACACCCTTTTACTGGCGATGGCGATGGCCGCGCTTGGCTTAACCACGCATTTCAGCGCGTTACGGCAGGCCGGAATCAAACCGTTGCTGATGGCCGGCCTGCTTTTTGGCTGGCTTATCCTCGGCGGTGCAGGAATAAATCAGCTGGTTCAGCAGCTGTTTTAGTTTCTTGCGAAGCCGTTATTCATAAGCGTTTTCACATTAATTGGCTGCCCCCTCGCGCGCAAAGCAGTTATTATTCCGACCAACGGGACATTCACCCAATCAGAATGACGGAAAAATAACCGGGGGTAACATGAAATTTGTAGGGGCACACGTTAGTGCAGCGGGCGGCGTCGATCAGGCAGTCTTGCGAGCACACGAGCTGGAAGCCACGGCCTTTGCGCTATTTACCAAGAATCAAAGACAGTGGCGCGCGGCGCCTTTGGCAGAAGATGTTATCGAACGTTTTAAAGCCGCCTGTGAACAATTCGGTTACAGCAGCAATCAGATCCTGCCACACGACAGCTTTCTGATAAATCTCGGCCATCCGGTTGACGAAGCGCTGGAAAAATCCCGCGAGGCGTTTGTTGATGAGCTTCAGCGCTGCGAGCAGTTGGGGCTTTCGCTGCTGAACTTCCATCCGGGCAGCCATTTGATGCAAATCGATGAAGACAAATGTCTCGCCAAGATTGCCGAGTCGGTAAATATCGCGCTGGATAAAACGCAGGGCGTGACGGCCGTAATAGAAAACACCGCCGGTCAGGGCAGCAATTTAGGCTTTCGTTTCGAACATCTGGCGGCAATCATTGACGGCGTTGAAGATAAAAGCCGAATCGGAGTGTGCATCGATACCTGCCACGCCTTTGCCGCCGGTTATGACCTGCGCACGCAAGAGAGCTGCGAGCAGACATTTAAACACTTCTCTGACGTGGTCGGATTCCAGTACCTGCGCGGCATGCATTTAAACGACGCCAAAAGCGCCTTTAACAGCCGCGTTGACCGCCACCACAGCTTGGGCGAAGGCAATATCGGCAAAGTTCCGTTCAGCTACATCATGAGCGACGCGCGTTTCGATAATATCCCGCTGATTTTGGAAACCGTTAACCCCGACATCTGGGCCGAAGAAATCGCCTGGCTGAAATCACAGCAAAACGCAAAAGGTGACGAAGCGGCAGCATGATCGTTTCGTAAACTAGAATAAAAAAAACGCCCGATGATTATCGGGCGTTTTCATTTGAGGTTTAAATAAACCTATAGATATTAGCTATTTGCCACAATCTTGGCCGCAACGGCGGCGTCGGAGCGTTTCAGGATAGCGTATGACACGCCTGCCAGCAGCGTACCGGCGATGATTGCCACCAGATACAGCAGAACTGGAGTGATTGCGCCTGGAATCAGCAGCACGAACAGACCGCCGTGTGGTGCCATCAGTTTCGCGCCAAAGGCCATCGACAGTGCGCCAGTCAGTGCGCCACCTGCGATACAGCAAGGCAGAACGCGCATCGGGTCACGGGCAGCAAACGGAATCGCACCTTCGGAGATAAAGCACAGGCCCAGAACCAGCGCCGCCTTGCCCCCTTCTCGTTCACCCTGTTCAAATTTGTGACGCGCCAGCAGTGTCGCGACGCCCATCGCCAGCGGTGGCACCATACCGGCCGCCATAATCGCCGCCATCGGCGCATAAACAGAGGAACTCAGCAGTGCGACACCAAACGCGTAAGCCGCCTTGTTAACCGGACCGCCCATGTCAGTACACATCATCGCACCGACAATCGCGCCCAGCAGAATCGCATTGGTGGTGCCCAAAGATTGCAGCCACGCCGTCAGACCCGCCATGATTTTAGCGACCGGCGTACCGACCACGTAAATCATGATCAGACCGGTAATCAGACTGGCGACCAGCGGAATAATCAGGATCGGCTTCAGCGCTTCCATACTTTGCGGCAAACGCAGCTTGTTACTGATAAATTTCGCCACGTAACCCGCGAGGAAACCAGCAATAATACCGCCGATAAAGCCTGCGCCCGTGCTCACGGCCAACATACCGCCGATCAAACCCGGAGTCAGACCCGGACGGTCGGCGATGGAGAAGGCGATAAAGCCCGCCAGTACCGGCACCATCAGCGCAAAGGCCGACGCGCCACCAATCTGCATCAGCGCCGCAGCCAGCGTGCCTTTAACTTCAAAGGCCTTGATACCAAAGATAAATGACAGCGCGATACACAAACCACCCGCCACGACCATCGGCAGCATGTAAGAGACGCCGGTCAACAGGTGACGATAAGGACCCGCACTGGTTTCGTTTCTTTTACCCGCTGAATGACCCAGCTTTTTCGGCTCGTAGAGTTCGGCTTCAACTAACGCCTTATCCAGCTCCTGTTTAGTCTTTTTCAAGGCCAAACCGGTAGAAGTACGGTACATCGGTTTGCCGGCAAATTTCTCGAGGTCAACTTCGATATCTGCCGCGACAATGACCAGATCGGCCGCCGCCACTTCTTCTGGTGTGATCGCGTTACCCGCGCCCACGGAACCGCGCGTTTCGACCTTCACCCACCAGCCGCGTTTTTTTGCTTCACTTTCAATGGCTTCGGCAGCCATAAAGGTGTGGGCAACGCCGGTTGGACATGCGGTAATCGCGACAATACGTTTTGGACCCGCCGCCGCAGGGGCAGCAGTGGCCGTTTTGGCAATTTGCACCGGAGCCTGATACGCCTTGGCCTCAGACACGCCGCGCTGAACGAATTCGTCCGGCGCACGCACTGATTCGGCCAATGGGCCCAGGTACAGATTTTTACCGTTGAGCTGAGCATCTTCAGGAACAACATCGCCTACGGCCAGTACAACGTCAGCCTCGGCAGCCGTCGTCACTACCTGATGTCCCGCTTTTTGTGCAGCCGCCGCCAGCATGTTTTTTGCCAGCTGCGCGCTTGCCTGTCCAATTGATTTATCTACAATCAGCAGCGTTTTCATTCTTTCTCTCCTGCTGTCAATTAAAGGGTTTCAGATCAACGCGGGCCATCATCGCCGCCAACTGAGGGCGATCTTTGACACCAACATTGCTTTGGCTTACTGCTAATGCGGCGACGGCGGTAGCCAGACGCAGCGTGTGTTCGCTTGATTCTCTCATCAGCAAACCGTAAATCAGGCCGCCAACCATGGAGTCACCCGCACCTACGGTGCTGACAACTTCACAAGCCGGTGGCTTCGCTATCCATGCACCCGAAGCATTGACCCACAGCGCGCCTTCTGCCCCGAGAGAGATTACAACGTGCGCAATACCCTGATCGCGCAACGCATGAGCGGCTTCGACGACGTCGCTCAAGTCATTGAATTTACGGCCTGCCCAGATTTCCAGCTCGCGGCGGTTTGGCTTGACCAACCACGGCGCGGCTTTCAAACCGGCAACGAGCGCTTCACGGCTGCTGTCGAAGATGATGCACGGACATTGGCTGCGAAGACGGGTCATCCAGTCGGTAAAGGCTTCCGGCGCGACGCCCGCAGGCAAGCTGCCGCAGACGGCGACCATGTCGAATTGGCCTAACCAGCTCAGCGAATCGGTGACGAAACGTTCCCAATCCTGCGGCGTGACTTCAAAGCCGGAGAAGTTAAAGTCGCTGACTTCGCCATCTTTTTCGGTCAATTTCACATTGATGCGGGTGCGGCCTCCGACCACTTGAAAACGGTTGGCGATGCCGAGGCTGCTAAACAGGTGCTGGAAACCGTCCTGATTTTCTTTGCCCAGGAAGCCGCCGACGGTGACGTCAATACCTAAATCTTTCAATACCTTGGCGACGTTAATGCCTTTACCTGCCGCGTGCAGACCCGCAGTTTGAACCAGATTGACTTCACCGCGTTCGATTTCAGGGCAAAAGCCCACTAAATCGTAAGCAGGATTTAACGTGATGGTGGCGACTCGACGGCTCATGCGCCCTCCCCGAGACCTTCGGCAATCGCTTCGCCGATGGATTTCAATGCAACTTCGGCATCTTCACCGCTGGCGGTAAAGCGCAGGTGGTGACCTTTTTTAACGCCCAGCGCGACTACTTTCATCAGGCTGCGGCCGTTAGCGGGTTTACCGCTGCCGTCGAGATTGGTGACAGTAATGTCGCTGTTGAATTTTTTGATGCAGTTGACCAGCGCCGTGCCCGGACGCGCGTGCAGGCCGTGTTCATTACGGATCACATATTCGGCGGTCAACACTTCGCTTTGTTCTTCAACTTCGCTGGTCAGTAACGCCAGAACGCCCACGGCGTCGGCGTTCAGCAGACGTTCTGCTTTGCCTGCGCGCAGCAGGTCGCCCAAATAGTTCAGCACGTCGAGCGGCTTGTCGTCAGCGGCGGCGAGCGTTAACAGCAGCGCGACTTTTTCACCTTCATGATCAAAAGCTTTAGCCGGACGGCTCACGGCGGCGGCACTGGCCAGATTGCCCGTTACGCTGTCGCTCAACCAGATGCCCTGACCCAAGCTCAGCGGCTTGCGAATGATAACGTCGCTGACGAACGAGGTATCGACCGCGCCAATCTGCTGCAAACGTCCGGCGTTCAGCGCCTGTAAGGTAATCAGGCTGTCAGCGGCGACGTCGACAGAAATCAGCTGCGTATCGAAACGGAATTCGGCGGCGGTTTTTTCGCCCATCAACAGGCTGCGCAGCTCTTCGGCAGAGTCAGTTTTAGCCAGTTGTTCGGCCACGCTGTCGTCACTGAGCACGTGAGTCAGCTGGCGAAGCAAGGTGAGATGTTCGTCGGACTTGGCGGCAATGCCGATCACCACGTAGGCGGTTTGGCCTTCGCCCCATTCAATGCCATGCGGAAACTGGAACACCTGCACGCCGGTGTTCAACACCAGATCACGGGTATCGGTTGTGCCGTGCGGAATGGCAATCCCGTTACCAAGATAAGTCGAGGTTTGCAGTTCGCGAGCCAGCATACCGTCGACATAACCTTCGCTTACGCGACCCGCTTCGGTCAGCGCGGCGGCGACCTGGCGAATAGCATCTTGCTTGGTACCGGCGGCTGCGCCTAAATGGATATCTTGCTGTGACAACTGGAACATAATTCTCCTCTCGCGCCGAACTTGAATCGTTTCAGCTTTACTGAGAAAAAAGGAGCGCCGTTGGATTAAATCAAATAATCGAACAACGCTGAAACGTTTCACTGAGTCTCATTCTGCGCCGCTTAATTTGCAAGCATTGCCTGTTTTGGCGTTGCATTTTTATGATGCTACGCACATTTTTCCTTTTCACCCGTTAAACGACGGACGAGACTCAGGAAAAAGCTGAAGTATAGCTGACGATTTTTACTGTGATGGGCAAAGTTTGGCTTACGGTGCCGTGTCGCGCTCGAGTTGCAACAGATAGGTGAAGGCTTCATCGCGATTGGAGTGGCACATATCGCGTCTAGCCTCCAACGCGCCGCACACTTTTGGTCGCAGAGGTGAGGTAAAAATTTTGCAACGCATGGATTCGTCGAGCTGAACGCAGCGCGTATTGGCCGGTTTGCCGTTTGGCATGCCTGGAATGGGGCTGGATATTGAAGGCGCGATACAACACGCGCCACAATCTGAACGACAGTCCATCGGTAGCTCCCTTTGGGCTGCAGATTGAGGGGGGAATTGGGTCGGTGACCCATCAGCGGCAGACAATAGCAGTACGCCAAAATTCCCACCAGCGAATTCGCAGCAATCCCCCTAAAAATCGGGCTTTTCAGCACTCTTTTTCTGTTAGCCACTTGCCTGAAATCACGCTCGCGAGTAACGTGTCGCCCAATATCCAAAACTTATCGCAAACAGGTTATTTTATGGCACGTGCTAACGAAATTAAACGCGGCTTCGTTGTAAATTACGACGGTAAATTGCTGCTGGTAAAAGATATCGATGTTCAGAGCCCAAGCGCACGTGGCGCAAGCACTCTGTACAAAATGCGTTTCTCCGATGTGCGCACCGGCATGAAGGTAGAAGAGCGCTTCAAAGGCGACGATATTTTAGATACCGTCACCCTGACCCGCCGCAAAGTAAACTTCTCTTATATTGACGGCGACGAATACGTCTTTATGGATGATGAAGATTTCACCCCTTACACCTTCAACAAATCTCAGATTGAAGAAGAGCTGCTGTTCATTCCTGAAGGCGGTTTGGCCGGCATGCAGGTATTGACGCTGGACAGCCAGCTGCTGGCGCTGGAAATGCCGCAGACCGTCGAGCTTGAAATTGTTGAAACTGCGCCGGGCATCAAAGGTGCATCGGCCAGCGCCCGCAACAAACCGGCAACGCTGAGTACCGGTTTAGTGATTCAGGTTCCAGAATACCTGAGCGCAGGCGACAAAATTCAGATCCACATCGCGGAACATCGCTATATGGGTCGCGCATAACGCTTTAGCCGTTTCGATGAACAGATGAGAGCGCTTCGGCGCTCTTTTTTTGCCCGCTTATTACGATCCCGGTGCAAACGCCGCTTTTCGCCCCCGAAGTTATGATCCTCTTCACAAAGCCTGCCAAAATTTGGCCTTACCAATTTCTATCTTCACTCTAAATCTCTACACTGAAAGCCATTAAAAGCCGCTATTGTGACTAATAATGACCGTTTTAGAACCTTTCCCTACAATTTTGGCCTGACCAATTTATAGTTCTTTTATTTCACTAGAAATTATTCCACCAGCATTTATTTCACAAAAACTTATTTCACCAGAAGATGATGGAGTCAACATGAATAAGATTTCCACCTGCTCCCTGCCTGCCGATGTTCAGCTGCCTCAGTACGATCGTCAGCAGCTAAAAACGCGGATTGTACACATAGGTTTTGGTGCGTTTCATCGCGCCCATCAGGCTTTAATGACCGATCGAGTGCTGAATCAGCAAGGCGGCGATTGGGGGATTTGTGAAGTGTCGCTGTTCGGACGCGATACGTTGATCAGGGCGCTTCGGGAGCAGGATCATCTTTTTTCCGTGCTGGAGAAAGGCGCGACGGGCAATAAAGCGATCGTCGTGGGCGCAGTAAGTGAATCAATGCACGGCAAAATCGAAGGGATCGAGGCGATCGTAGAGAAATTGGCTGAACCGCAGGTGGCGATCGTTTCTCTGACTATCACCGAGAAAGGTTATTGTATTGAACCGGTTAGCGGAAAGCTTGATTTCTCTCATCCTGACATTGTCAAAGATTTGGCCGGCGGACTTCCGCCCGCTACTGTGCCCGGTTTGCTGGTTGAAGCCCTGCGTGTGCGCCACCAGCGCCAATTGCCGGGATTTAGCGTGCTCTCCTGCGACAATATTCCCGAAAATGGTCACGTGGTAAAAAACGCCATTCTGGGTTTAGCGGAGGCGAAAGATCCGCAGTTGGCGCGCTGGATCCACGAATCTGTCAGCTTCCCGAGCACCATGGTTGACCGCATTGTTCCGGCCCTGACGCCCGAGTTTGAAAGCGAGATCCGCGAGGCGCTTGGCGGCGTTGACGATCCCTGCGGGATTGCGGCCGAACCATTTTTACAGTGGGTCATCGAAGACAATTTTGTGGCCGGTCGTCCAGCCTGGGAAAAAGTGGGCGCCCAATTAGTCGCCGACGTTTTACCTTTTGAGCAGATGAAGCTGCGAATGCTCAACGGTAGCCATTCGTTTCTGGCCTATCTTGGCTATTTGGCGGGTTATCCTTTCATTAACAGCTGCATGGAGGATGAACATTATCGTCAGGCGGCTTATCAACTGATGTTAAAGGAGCAGGCCCCTACATTAAGCGTCAGCGGCATTGATCTGGCCGCTTACGCCGACAGCCTGATTGAACGCTATAGCAACACGGCTTTGAAGCATCGCACCTGGCAAATCGCGATGGACGGCACACAGAAACTGCCGCAGCGTATGCTGGATTCTATTCGCTGGCACCTGAAACATGGCAGTGATTTTAGCTGTCTGGCGCTCGGCGTGGCGGCGTGGATGCGCTATGTCGGCGGCGTCGACGACGCGGGACAGCCGATCGATATCAAAGATCCGCTGGCCGATAAGGTAAAGGCTATTGTTGAAAACAGTGAAGATGGCGAAGCGCGAGTTCACGCCCTGCTCGGCTTGAAAAATGTTTTCGGCGAAGAACTGCCTGCCAACGCGGAAGCCGTCGAGGCAATCACCCGCGCCTATCTCAGCCTGCAACGTCAGGGCGCGAAAGCTACCGTAGCCGAACTATTTATCAAAAAATGAGAGTATAAACTTTTGATTTCAGACCCGTCAGTCGTTAAGGCTGGCGGGCACCGAGCTAAACAGAAAGCCGTCGAAAGCGGGATCTTCTGCGTCGGAGACTTCCAGCAGTTTGCTTTTTACATTTTCCAAATGCTGCCACATGGCCTGTTTTGCGGCTTTCGGTTCGCGACGCAGCACTGCGCGCAGAATTTGCTGATGGTCGTTAAGCCACAGTTCACTGTAATTTCGCTTACCAACGTGCTGATTCAGCCCCTGCCACATGCGGCTATTTTTACGTACCTGCCACAGTTCATAAACCATGTTAGCCAACACGCTGTTTTGCGACGCCTGCGCCAGTAAGGTGTGAAACAGCTCGTCGGCACTTTCGTCGATAATCCCCTGTGCAACAAAGCTTTTTTCCAGCTCGATAGCTTCGCGCATCTTGAGGATGTCGGATTTTGTCGCCTGTACCGCCGCAAAGGCCGCGACCTCGCTTTCTAAAAGCTGGCGCGCCTGCAACAGTTCAAACGGGCCATAGCCGCTGTCGGCGATTGTCGCGGATGTTTCAGCATTAGGCTCAAGCACGTAAACGCCGGATCCTTTGCGCACCTCAACCACCTTTTCAAGCTCTAGCATAATCAACGCTTCGCGCACCACGCTGCGGCTCACCGCAAACTGTTCCGCAATATCACGCTCGGGCGGCAGCCTTTCACCAGGCAGATGCAGCCCCGAATCAATCGCCTCACGCAGCTGGTTACCAATTTCCTGATACAGTCGCATTCGCCTGCTCCTATGCCTTGATGCAAAGAGAAACAGTTTATCATGCAATCAGTTAGCTCGGCGTGAAGTCGCCTATTTGGTAGGACCAAAATTGCGGTTTTGCGATCCTTCTCCCTAGTTTCGATGATAATGGATGATTACGTGCGCAATGGCCGCTTTTGACTGGATTTTATTGTCGCGTGGCGGCATCTTATAGGCGGAATTTTTAACTCATCATCGAGAGGTCGTTTGCCGTGGCCGTGAATGACTTCTTCATGAAAGCAAGGACTTAGCATGACTAAAACAAATCTGATCACCGGTTTTCTCGGCAGTGGCAAAACCACCACCATTCGCCACCTGCTCAGCCAAAAGCCTGAAAACGAAAAATGGGCGGTGCTGGTCAACGAATTTGGCGAGGTCGGTATTGATGGCGCATTGCTGGCCGATACGGGCGCGGTATTAAAAGAGATCCCGGGCGGCTGCATGTGTTGCGTCAACGGTTTGCCGATGCAGGTCGGGTTAAACATGCTGCTGCAACAGGCCAAACCCGATCGCCTGCTGATCGAGCCAACTGGTCTGGGCCATCCGAAACAGATTCTGTCTTTGCTAACCTCTGAAGTGTATCAATCCTGGCTCACGTTGAACGCCTCGTTTTGCCTACTGGACGCCCGTCAGCTGGGCGACGCGCGCGTGGTCGCCAACGAAAACTTCCGTGACCAGCTAGCCGCCGCAGATATTGTGATCGTTAATAAAATTGATGCCTATACTGAAGACGATAAAAATAAATTGGCTGAATGGATTGCGACTCAGGACGCCGATTTGCTTATCGAACAGGTCTCGCAAGGGCAGATTGATTACGCCCTGCTCGACCAGCCGCGTAAAAACCAGCGTGAATTGCCGGACGGTAAACATCATCACGGGCATTCTGCAAAGCCGGGTTTGGCGGCACAAGGATTGGCGGCGTTAAGCTTGCCGACTCATCAACGCTGGCGTCGTGCATTAAATCAGGCGGGCGAGTATTCCAGCTGCGGCTGGATATTTGATGCCGACACGCTGTTCGACACCGCCGGTTTTCTCGATTGGGCGCGCTTGGCTCCCGTCGACCGGTTAAAAGCGGTGGTACATATAAAGGAAGGAACGTTGAGAGTGAACCGTCAGGGCGACGATCTCCATATCGAAACTCTGCCGTCGGCCCCCGTAGACAGCCGAATCGAGCTAATTTCACGTAACAACAGCGACTGGAATGCGCTGCAATCACAATTGTTGAAGATTCGTTTAACTTAGCAGGCTTACCGTATTCGGCAGTTTGACTACTCTATCCAAATTTAAACAGGTTTTAATCTATGCTTCGCCGTAATCTCCCTGCGATACTGCTGCTTAATGTGCTCGGCATTGCACTATTTTTGTCTTATTACCTGCCTGCAAACCATGGTTTTTGGGCTCCTATCGACGCGTCGGTATTTTTCTTCTTTAATCGTCATCTCGCCACCAACGAGACGTTTCTGCATGTCGTAGCGATCACCAACAATCGCGCCTTTGACCTGTGCTCGCTGCTGGCAATGGGTCTGCTCTATCTTTCTTATTACCTTAAGCAAGACAGAGTCGGTCGCCGCCGACTGATCATTATTGGCGTCGTGATGTTACTGAGCGCCGTGGTGCTTAACCAGCTGGGGCATTTGCTGCCGGAATCCCACAAAAGCCCGTCATTAAGCTTCCCGCACGTTAATCGCGTGAGCGAACTGACCGGTATTCCAACCAAAGATTCTTCCGGCGACAGCTTCCCGGGCGATCACGGCATGATGCTGATGGTCTTCACCGTCTTTATGCTGCGTTATCTCGGCGCGCGCGCCTTTGCCATCGCCCTGCTGATTACGGTTATTTTCTCAATGCCACGTTTAATGATTGGCGCGCACTGGTTCACCGATATTATGGTCGGTTCGCTGTCCGTCGTATTAGTGGGTGCAAGCTGGTGGTTAATGACGCCTGCAAGCGACATTTTAGTCAATTGGCTCGATAAGAAATTGCCAAAACTATTATCACGCTAATTTATTATTAATCGTTTGTTAATGTTTATCGAAACTACGACGATAAAAAAAGCTTTTTGAAGTTATCGGTTTTTATTATGGCCCGAACAGCATTTTACTGTTTTCGGGCCATTTTATTTTGCGTCATTGTAAATAGGATAAACGGAAAATATGCTCGCAGGCCGCATTCTGCTGCGCTTTTACACCAAATTCGCATAAATCCTAATCAACGTTTTTAACACCAATAGTTACACTGACTTACATCATTATTTCTTATTAAAAAAACGTTAAAACATCTCGCATTCCCCTAATCATTGCGGTAATCTCGACCTCGTTGCACAGAAATGTGGCATTACTGGCTTGATTCCAATAAAAAGTGTGGGGTACTACACAATTTCCTGGCTGAGCCTTTGCCCAAGCTGATTGCAACAGGTAGTCTCGCTTGGTTTCGGCACTCAACCCTGCCCAAAATAGATAAATGACCAGTCCGGCAGCAATGAGTGATTCCCAATTAACAGCAGTCATGTGGTTATTTGGATGAACGTAAAACGCGTCGCCCCTGAAATTTAACTGTGTAAGGCAAAACGATTTATATCGTTAAGGACAGCAAGGGAAAATAACATACATGGTCAAGTCTCAACCGTTTCTGAGATATTTATTGCGGGCAATACCCGCGATTGGCGCGGCAATCCTTCTCTCCGCGTGTAGTGGCACACATTCTTCGAACACAGAAAGCGCACAAACTGAGATGCATGCAGTTAAGGACCAAGACGGTCTTTTACTTCAAGCCTCTCAGGATGAATTCGAAGCAATGGTTCGCAACGTCGATATTAAATCCAAAATTATGGATCAATATGCAGACTGGAAAGGCGTTCGTTATCGGTTAGGCGGCGACAGCAAGCGTGGTATTGATTGCTCAGCCTTCGTACAGTTAACATTCCGCGAACAATTTGGTCTGAATCTGCCTCGCTCCACCTACGAGCAGGAAGATACAGGCAAGAAGATCCAGCGTAACAAGCTGCGTCCCGGTGATTTAGTGTTGTTCGGTGCAGGTTCTACCGGACGTCACGTAGGTATTTATCTCGGTAACAATCAGTTCGTCCATGCTTCCACCAGCAATGGCGTAATGATTTCAAACCTGACTGAAGCCTACTGGACCAAGCGTTATCGTGAAGGAAGACGCGTATTGTCTGGCTCAAGACCTGCGAGCAATACCGAGAGTCTAGCGACTGCGATGCTGCAATAGCAGCGACACAACGCCACCTCTTGCTGTCCAAGCCAAGCGACATGTATTTTTAAAGCGACATGTTTTTATAAAGCGAATAGAAAAAGACTCTCTCGACAGGGTCTTTTTTTATTGCCGTTTCTTTTATGCTCTCTCCCCTTTCCAACAAAAATTCTTTGCAACCTCTCTCTTTTTTGATGAATGTTCTTCCCCTTAAATCTCTTGCTAGAAAAGCCTCTTTTCTTAAAAACCTCGCCTTTTTCTGTTTATTCCGCCCTCTGCTTTCAACTCTGCCCCTAGCTGTGTTACAACTGCCGACTTAGTGAGTAAACTTATTCAATTTATTAAACTATTACTCTAAACAATCTATTATTGAATCAGTCAGCGTCAGCAGTGTTTAACAGGAGTTAACTTTCGGAATGTTTCTTCGCGCAATCACTGCCCTTTTACTGTCGTTCGCTGGATTCTTGGCCCACGCGGCCTCCATTGAAGACGGTTACGCCTTCGCCATTCTCGGCGATCCGAAATACATCTCGAACTTCAGCCATTTCGATTACGTTAATCCGGCCGCGCCAAAAGGCGGCAGCATCACGCTCGCGGCGATTGGCACCTTTGATAATTTTAATCGTTACGCCTCGCGGGGCAATGCGGCGGCTCGCAGCGATTCGCTGTATGACAGCCTGTTTACCCCTTCCAGTGACGAAATTGGCAGCTATTATCCTTTAATCGCCGACTCGGCGCGTTATGACAGCAATTTCAAATGGGTTGAAGTCGAAATCAATCCGCACGCCGTATTTCAAGACGGCAGCGCGATTACCGCCAACGACGTCGCCTTTACCTTTCAAAAATTTATGACCGAAGGCGTGCCGCAGTTTCGGGTGGTCTATAAAGGCGTGGTCGTGAAAGCTATCTCTCGTTTGACCGTGCGTTTTGAATTTCCGACGCCGAGCAAAGAGCAGATGCTCGGGCTGCTTGGTCTACCTGTCATTCCGCAAAAGTTCTGGAACCAGCATAAATTCAATGAGCCGCTTTCTAAGCCGCCATTAGGCAGCGGGCCCTACCGCATCAGTGATTATAAGCTGGGTCAATATGTAACCTATTCGCGTGTGACAAACTATTGGGCGGCCAATCTGCCGGTTAACCGAGGACGCTACAATTTTGACACTATTCGCTACGACTATTATCTCGATGACAACGTGGCGCTAGAAGCCTTCAAATCCGGGGCTTTTGATTTTCGCATGGAGCCGTCACCCAAAAACTGGACCACCCAGTATCAGGGCAGCAACTTTACGCGCAATTTAATCATCAAGCAGGATGACGAGAACAAGGCCGCGCAGGATACCCGCTGGCTGGCGTTCAATATTCAGCGGCCGATTTTTAAAGACGTTCGCGTCAGAGAGGCGCTGACGTTGGCGTTTGATTTTGACTGGATGAACAAAGCGCTCTATTACGGTGCCTATCGCCGTGCCGACAGTTATTTCCAGAATACCGATTACGCGGCCAGTAATTATCCCGATGCCGCCGAGCTCGCCTGGCTGGCGCCGCTAAAAGGCAAGGTGCCTGACGAAGTCTTTAGCCAGCTTTATCAGCCGCCGCGCACCAACGGCAGCGGCAATGATCGGACCAACTTGCTCAAAGCCACGGCCTTGCTGAAACAGGCGGGCTGGACGGTGAAGAATCAGCAGCTGATTAATAACGCCACCGGCAAGCCGTTTAACTTCGAATTACTCCTGCCAAGCGGCGGCAACGCGCAGTATGTGCTGCCGTTCCAGCATAATTTGCAGCGTCTAGGCATCACCATGAGTATTCGACAGGTCGATAATTCCCAGTTTATCAGCCGATTACGCAAACGTGATTACGACATGATCCCGACCGTCTATCGCGCCGTGCCCTATCCCGGTACCGATTTGCAGATTATGTGGAATTCAAAGTACCTGAATTCGACCTATAACACGCCCGGCGTTAGTGATGCGGCGATCGACCAGCTGACCAATGAAATCGTCGCCCATCAGGGACAGCCCGACGCGCTGCTGTCGCTGGGCCGCGCGCTGGATCGCGTACTGACCTGGCACCATTACATGATCCCGATGTGGTACTCCAATCGCGATCGCTACGCCTATTGGGACAAGTTTTCGATGCCCGCCATTCGCCCGCCCTACTCGCTGGAGCTGGACACCTGGTGGTTTGACATGAACAAGGCCGCGCGCCTGCAAGCGGCGAAAAAGTGAGGAGCCGACCTTGAACGCCTATCTGATCCGTCGACTCCTGCTGGTCATTCCCACGCTGTGGGCGATTATTACCATCAACTTTTTTATCGTGCAGATTGCGCCGGGCGGGCCGGTCGACCAAGCTATCGCGTCGATTGAAATGGGCCAAAGCAGCGGTTTACCGGGCGGCAACGGAGGCAGCGGCACCGGTCATGCGATTAGCGGAGTCGGACAGGTTGGCGACAGCCAGTATCGCGGCGCGCGCGGGCTTGACCCGGAAGTCATCGCCGAAATCACTAAACGCTACGGTTTTGACAAGCCGCTGCACGAACGTTACTTCACCATGCTGTGGCAATACGCGCGGTTTGATTTTGGCGATAGCCTGTTTCAGGGCGCGTCGGTGATGCAGCTGGTTAAAGCCAGCCTGCCGGTTTCGATAAGTTTAGGTTTATGGAGCACGCTGATTATCTATCTGGTGTCGATTCCGCTCGGCATCCGCAAGGCAGTGAAAAACGGCAGTGCATTCGACACCTGGAGCAGCACGGTCATCATCATTGGCTACGCCGTGCCTTCGTTTTTGTTTGCAATCCTGTTAATCGTCTTCTTTACCGGCGGCAACTATCTTGACTGGTTCCCGCTGCGTGGCCTGACCTCGGCCAATTTCGATACCCTGCCGTGGTACAGCAAAATCACCGATTATCTGTGGCACATTACCTTGCCCGTATTAGCGACGGTGATTGGCGGATTTGCAACGCTCACTATGCTGACCAAAAATTCGTTTCTCGACGAAGTGCAGAAACAGTACGTGGTCACCGCGCGAGCCAAAGGCCTGGATGAAAATAAAATTCTTTATCGCCATGTTTTCCGCAACGCCATGCTGCTGGTGATTGCCGGTTTTCCGGCGACCTTTATCAGCATGTTTTTCACCGGCTCGCTGCTGATTGAAGTGATGTTTTCCCTGCACGGGCTCGGCCTGCTGGGCTACGACGCCACCTTGCAGCGCGACTTCCCGGTGATGTTCGGCACGCTTTACATCTTCACCCTCATTGGACTGCTCCTTAATATCATCAGCGATATCACCTACACGCTGGTTGACCCAAGAATTGACTTCGAGGGCCGCCAATAATGCCGCTGAATCCGATTAATCAGGCGCGATGGGCGCGATTTCGACACAACACGCGCGGCTTTTGGTCACTGTGGATTTTCGTTGTGCTAATGGTGATGGCACTGCTTTCCAACGTTATCGCTAACGAAAAGCCGCTACTGGTGCGCTATCAGGGCCAGTTTTACCTGCCGTTCATGATTGATTACAGCGAATCGACTTTCGGAGGCGAAATGCAAACCGTCACCGATTATCAGGATCCGTTTGTGATTAAACAGCTCGAAAGCCACGGCTGGGTGATGTGGGCGCCCTTACGGCAAAGCTACAACTCGATAAACTTTTCGACTACTCAGCCTTTTCCCTCGCCGCCTTCGCGACAAAATCTGCTCGGCACCGACAGCAACGGCCATGACGTGCTGGCCGAAATTCTTTACGGCCTGCGTATTTCGCTGCTGTTTGGCCTGATGTTGACACTGATGTCATCGATTATCGGCATCGTGATTGGCGCGACGCAGGGCTATTACGGCGGCCGCGTCGACCTCTGGGGACAGCGTTTTATTGAAGTCTGGTCCGGCATGCCGACGCTATTTCTGATTATTATGCTGTCGAGCGTGGTCCAGCCGAATTTTTGGTGGCTGCTGCTGATTACCGTGCTTTCCGGCTGGATGGTGCTGGTCGGCGTAGTCAGGGCCGAGTTTTTGCGCACCCGCAATTTCGACTATATCCGCGCAGCGCAGGCGATGGGCGTCGGCGATCGCACCATCATGCTGCGCCATATGTTGCCTAACGCCATGGTCGCCACGCTGACCTATTTGCCGTTCATTCTTTGCGGTTCGATAACCACCCTCGCCTCGCTGGATTTTCTGGGTTTCGGTTTGCCTATCGGCTCGCCCTCGCTCGGCTCGCTGTTGCTTGAAGGCAAAAATAACATTCAGGCGCCGTGGCTCGGCATCAGCGCCTTCTTCGTGCTCGCTATCCTGCTGTCGCTGCTGATTTTTATAGGCGAAGCCGTGCGCGATGCCTTTGACCCAAGCCAATCACGATAGGTAAATGCCGATGTCATCTGCGCCTCTGCTTTCAATCGAAAATCTGGACATTGCCTTTCGTCAGCAAGGTGCGCTGTCGACAGTGGTCAGCGATTTGTCATTACACATTGCGCCGGGTGAAACGCTGGCGCTGGTGGGCGAATCGGGTTCAGGTAAAAGCGTAACGGCGCTGTCGATACTGCGGCTTTTGCGTTCGCAATCGGTGGTCTATCCGCAGGGCGATATCATTTTCGAAGGAAAAAGCCTGCTGCACGCCAGCGAACCGGCGCTGCGTAAAATTCGTGGCGACAGAATCGCGATGATTTTTCAGGAACCGATGGTCTCCCTTAACCCGCTGCACAGCATCGAAAAACAGCTGGCGGAAGTGTTGGCGTTACATCGCGGCATGCGCCGAGAAGCCGCGCGGACAGAAATCATTAAATGTCTCGATCGCGTGGGCATCGCGCAGGCCGCCTCGCGATTGGGCGATTTTCCGCACCAGCTTTCGGGCGGTGAACGTCAGAGGGTGATGATTGCGATGGCGATTCTCACCCAGCCAAAGCTGTTGATCGCCGATGAACCGACTACCGCGCTCGATGTTTCCGTGCAGGCGCAGATTCTTGAACTGTTACAGGAGCTTAAAGACGAGCTTGGCATGGCGATGCTGTTTATCACCCACAACCTGCGCATCGTGCGTTCCATTGCCGATAACGTTGCGGTGATGCAGGCGGGTCGTTGCGTGGAATATAATCGCCGTGATGCTCTGTTTGCTTCCCCGCAGCACGCTTACACCCGCCAACTGTTGCAGGCCGAACCTAAAGGCAGTCCGCTGCCCGTGCCTGCTAACAGCCCGCTATTGCTGAAAGTTGAAAATCTTGGCGTCGGTTTTCCGGTGCGCCGCGGCCTGCTGCGCCGCACAGTGAGCAGTAAACAGGCGTTGAACCAGCTCAGTTTTACCTTAAGGCGCGGTGAAAGTATCGGCTTGGTGGGCGAATCAGGGTCTGGCAAAAGTACGACCGGGCTGGCCCTGCTGCGACTGCTGAAATCTTCTGGCCGTATCGAATTTGATGGTCAGCCGCTCCACCAGTTTTCACGACGCGAAATGCTGCCGTATCGCAGCCGTATTCAGGTCGTCTTCCAAGATCCCTATTCCGCATTAAATCCGCGACTTAACGTCTTGCAGATCATCGCCGAAGGTTTGAAAGTCCATAAAAAACTCACCGAATCCCAGCGCGAGCAGCAGGTTATTGCTGCCATGCAGGAGGTTGGGCTGGATCCTGAAACGCGCCATCGTTATCCAACCGAATTTTCGGGCGGCCAGCGCCAGCGTATTGCCATCGCCCGCGCGCTGATCCTTCAGCCAGAATTAGTGATTCTCGACGAACCGACCTCTTCGCTCGATAAGTCAGTGCAGGCGCAAATACTTGAAATTTTGCATAATTTACAGCGTCGTCACGGATTATCTTATCTGTTTATCAGCCATGACTTGCAGGTAATACGCAGCCTGTGCCATCAGGTAATTGTGCTAAAAGGGGGGAATGTTATCGAGCAGGGCGACTGTGAAACGCTGTTCTCCCATCCGCAGGAGGCGTATACGAAAAAGTTATTGGCGTTGGCGGCAGGAAATGACGGTCAGCAACGATAGCCGACTATCATTAGAAAGGGTAAATAGCGGAAACAGAAACCGATTCGGCAATTGCCGTTCCGATATTTTTGAGACGGCACATGGTGGCGCTCTCATCGTCGCGTTTAACGAACAGGCAAAGCTCGCCGTCACATTCGATGATATTGCTCTCAACCTGAATTTCACGCAGCGATAAATTAAGCCCCTGCAATACCTGACGCGCGGTGTCGCCTTCAGGGCTCAATAGCTTGAGTCCGATCAGATTGTTTGCTTCTTCATTCATCGGCAGTGGAATGGCTTCCACTTTGATGCCCGCTAATCCTGAGGACCAGCGATAACTTTGTGGTAATCGATGCACCACGGAAAAATGGTTACTGTTCACAGTACACCCCAGAAATATTCAACATAACATTCACAAAGAAACTTACAAAGTTGCAACGCATGAACCAAGTTATAACTCAGTTCTGCCCTTTTTGCCTGATAAATAGCTTAAGTACAACTAATATTTTACAAGCCATTAACCATTTAAGTACAGATAGGCTATTTTGTGACGTTTTTTTGACCGCTCGCGACTCATTTTGCGATCCCGCTCTCATTTCGGCTTATTTGTAACCCTTTCAGACCCATTTCTCAACCAATTTCATGCATAGCCGTTACCTTTTGGACGCCAAAATGCTACAAAAAACACACAAAAAGAGGCGATATAAAATTTTAATCACTATTAAATCATAAAGTTATAAAAGACACATTTGCTTAATATAAAACGAACCACAAGGTTCGTAACGTGTTGGACGTTTTTGCCTTTTTCGACTACCTGTAGTTATAAATTTGTTAACCGCCCTTCAAATGAAAACAAAATGTTATTTTTTTAGCACGATTTGTTAGCGCTTTTTTGCAATTTGACGATTATCATCCACACCGTTTTTACTGGTTTACCCTATCGAAGAAGCTAGACCCTTTCAAAGAGGGCATCCGCTTCCGTGTAACCTCAAAACAATAATAATAATTTTACCAAGCCGTTGGCTTACTCCTCATTTCATGAGAACCCCATTCCAAGAGAATTAAGATGAGCAAAAATCGTTCACTTTTTAACGAAAACCCCCGAAATAATGGTACCGGTTTCAGTCGTCGTGACATGCTGAAAGGCGTGGGCTCCGCGATGGTTGCGGCTACCCTGCTCGGTTTTCCGTTTTTAACCCAGGCAGAAAAAGAGACCGCAATCGGCGATCCTGTCATTTTTACCCAGTTCTTTAGGGTTTCACAGGCGATTACCGAACACCAAGATTTAAGCCCCGGCATGTCGGCACGCATTTTTAATGCCTTCTATCAGGGTAATCCGCAGTTCCCGGCGCAGGTTGCCAAACTGTTCGGCTTGTTAACGCCAGGTCAACGTGCCAAACAGTTTCAGGAAGTGGCCAAGCAGCACGATCTCGGTGAAATCCTTACCGCTATCATCACTGGCTGGTATACCGGCACGATTAAAAATGGTAACGATTCCATCCTAATCGCCTATAAAGATGCGCTGATGTATCGTCCTGTGAGCGACGGCTTAATCGTTCCGACATACTGCGGCAACGGTCCGTTATGGTTTACCGCCCCACCTCCGGCCGCCCCGATGCCGGAATATATGAAAGAAGAGCGCTTGAAAGCGACGCCAGATACTGTAAATGCGAGCAAAGCATGATGAATAAACCCATTTTTAGCGCGAACGGCGACGTTTCTGCCGACGTCATTGTTGTAGGTTCCGGGATTGTTGGCGGCATGATCGCCGATCAGATGGTAAGCCTTGGGCATTCGGTTTTAGTGCTCGAAGCCGGCTTGCGAATCGAACGCGCACAGGCCGTTGAGAACTGGCGCAATATGCCGTTTTCCAATCGTGCCGGCTCTGATTTCCAGGGTTTGTATCCGCAATCAAAACTGGCACCTGCCCCGCTCTATTTCCCCAAAAATAACTATGTGAATCTGACCGGTCCGAGTGCCAGCAGTTTCCAGCAAGGCTATTTGCGTACCGTCGGCGGCACGACCTGGCACTGGGCAGCGTCCTGCTGGCGGCATTTACCTAACGATTTCAAGATGAAAACCCTGTATGGCGTGGGCCGCGACTGGCCTATCTCTTATGAAGAGCTGGAGCCTTACTACTGTCGTGCCGAAGATGAAATTGGCGTGGCCGGACCAAACGATCCAGAACTGCAATCCCCCGCGGAACGCAGCAAGCCGTATCCGATGGAACAGGTTCCGTATGCTTACGGCGATACCCGGTTTGCAGAAGTGGTCAACCCGCACGGCTTTAAATCTGTTCCGATCCCGCAAGGGCGCAGCACGCGTCCGTGGAATGGGCGCCCAACCTGCTGCGGTAATAATAATTGCCAGCCTATTTGCCCGATTGGCGCGATGTATAACGGCATCAGCCACGTTGAACGCGCTGAAAACAAGGGCGCGGTGGTGTTGGCCGAAGCCGTGGTTTACAAGATTGATACCGACGAAAACAATCGCGTGACCGCCGTACATTGGTTGGACAACAACAAAAAATCGCACAAAGCGACAGGCAAAACTTTTGCGCTGGCCTGTAACGGCATCGAAACGCCACGACTGCTGCTGATTGCCGCCAATGAAAAAAACCCGAACGGCATCGCCAACTCTTCAGACCACGTGGGCCGCAACATGATGGACCACTCTGGTTTCCACTGTACCTTTATTGCCTCTGAACCTCTGTGGATTGGTCGCGGTCCGGCGCAAAGCAGCTGTTTGGTAGGACCACGCGACGGCGAGTTCCGCAGCCAATATTCTGCCAATAAAATGATCGTCAACAATATCAGTCAGGTGATCCCCGCGACCAACAAGGCGTTGGAGATGGGGCTAGTAGGCGAAGATCTGGACAACGAAATTCGTCGTCGGGCCATTTACGGCGTGGATCTTTCAATCAGCCTCGAGCCGTTGCCAGATCCGAATAATCGCCTGACGTTAAGTAAAACGCGTAAAGATCCGCACGGTTTACCGTGTCCAGACATTCATTACGACGTGGGTGATTATGTGCGTGAAGGGGCAGTAGCCGCTCATAAGCAGCTGGAATATATCGGTAAATTATTCATGGCCGAAGATTTCAACATCACGACCAACCTGAATGCCAACAACCACATCATGGGCGGCACCATTATGGGTAATGATCCAAAGGATTCCGTGGTCAACGGCAACTGCCGCACCCACGACCATGAAAACCTCTGGTTACCGGGCGGCGGCGCGATTCCTTCTTCAAGCGTGGTTAACAGCACATTAACGATGGCAGCATTGGCATTGAAAGCAGCGGACGACATGGCGAAATCTCTGGCAGGTCAGGCATGAAAAATATCCTGAATGTAGCCTTGCTCGGCGCGGCGTTGAGCGTTTTTAGCAGCCTGGCCGTTGCACAAGAAAGCCAGTTGGACCTGATTGCCAAAGGCAAATTGGTTGCCACGGCGGCCGACTGTCAGGCCTGTCATACCAATCCTGAAGGGGGTCGACCATTTTCGGGTGACTACGCGATTCATTCGCCGATGGGTACGATTTATACCACCAACATTACCCCGTCCAAGCAGTTTGGTATTGGTAATTACACCTTGCAGCAGTTTAGCCGTGCAGTACGTGAAGGCGTGCGTCCCGATGGCGAAAACCTCTATCCTGCGATGCCTTATACCTCTTACAGCCATATGAGTGATGAAGATATTCAGGCGATGTATGCCTATTTCCAACTCGGCGTAAAGCCGGTCGAACAGCCGACCAAGCAGACCGCACTGCCCTTCCCGTTCAACATGCGAATTGCGATGGCGGGTTGGAACATGATGTATCTCGACAGCGCGGCCTTCAAACCTGATGCGACTAAAAGCGCAGAGTGGAATCGCGGTGCCTATCTGGTTAACGGCGCGGGCCACTGCGATACCTGTCATACGCCGCGTAACCTGATGATGGGTTCAGTAATTGGTCAACCCTTAGCGGGCGGCATGGTAGGACCCTGGTATGCACCGAACATCAGTTCCGATCCCGTGAGTGGAATTGGTAATTGGTCGCAGGCGCAATTGGTCGAATATTTGAAAACTGGCCGGACCGTGGGCAAAAATCAGGCGGCAGGTCCGATGGCGGAAGCCGTACAAAACAGCCTGCAATATCTGCCGGATGCCGATCTCAACGCTATCGCGTTTTACCTCAAAAACGCTCCGGCGGTGCGGGACCCCGCAGATAAACAGGCGGCTGACAGCTTTGGTTCAAGGAAGGTTAACGTCGAAGAAGGCCTGCGCGGCGTTCATCCATCCAATGCCAATAACACCATTACCGGTGGCGCGGCGTTGTTCAGCGGCTATTGCGCCAGCTGCCACCAGCCAGACGGCGGCGGCAGTAAAAATCAGGCTTATCCGTCGTTGTATAACAACACCGCGACTGGCCTGACCAATGCCTCCAACCTGATCTCCACCATCCTTTACGGCGTGGACAGACAGGTTGGCGATGAGCACGTGCTGATGCCGAAATTTGGTGAAGGCTCTTACGTGGCGCAACTTACCGATGCGCAAATTGCCGACATCTCCAACTATGTGTTGACCAATTTCGGCAATCCGCAAATTCAAGTTACCACCTTGGATGTTGCCGTATTGCGCGGCGGCGGTCCGGTCACTTTGCTGGCGAAACTGCAGCCTTATATGGCTCCGGCTATGGTGATAGGCGTTATCGTGGTTCTGGCGCTGATTTTCTGGCTGTTTAGAAGACGTCAGGCTCGACAAAAATTGGCTCACGCGGATAAATAACGCTTTCGTAACTTAATCACGTACGTGAAAAAAGGAGAATGCATCAGGCATTCTCCTTTTCATTTATGACGTTAACAAATATGACGTTAATAAAATGACGTTAACGAATTTGATAGTCGATAAGACAAGACTTAGCCACGGCCTACTAATGGCATGGCGGTCGCCATCACTGTCAGGCTCAAAATGTTGGTGCCATCCGGTTGATTTGCCATAAACGCCACCGCTTCGCCGACGCGCTCTACCGGCATTATCGGCTCCTCGGCGGTTTCGCCATTGGCCTGCATTCTGCCAGCCAACGCTTTATTGCCCATGTCTGTCGCCGCATTGCCGACGTCAATTTGCCCGCAGGCGATATTATATTTGCGGCCATCCAGCGCCGTGCTTTTGGTCAGGCCAGTTATTGCGTGCTTACTTGCCGTGTAGGGCGCTGAGTTCGGACGCGGACTGTGCGCCGAAATCGATCCGTTATTGATGATGCGCCCGCCCATTGGCGTTTGCTGTTTCATCAGTCGAACAGCGGCCTGCGTGCATAAATAAGCACCGTTCAAATTGGTATTGATAACGGTCAACCAATCTTCGAAAGGCTGATCTTCAATCGGCTGATCCGCCACATTGGTGCCCGCATTGTTAAATAGCACGTCAAGACGACCAAAAGTCTCTTCAACACTGGCAAACAGTGCAGCGACGGAACGCGGATCGGCGACGTCTACCGTCAACACGTGGGTTTGCTCAGGGGCAAACTGCGCGGCCACTTTCTCCAACTTATCCCGATTGCGCCCGGTTAAAATAACTTTAAATCCGCTGGCAACTAATGATTTGGCGGCGCTTAATCCAATGCCGCTGCCTGCACCCGTGATCAGGGCAATTTTCTGTTCATTCGAGCTCATAAAGTTTCCAAGTCGTGGAGGAAAGAAGCATGACAAATGAATAGCTTAGACCGCGGCCATCATTCCGCCATCAACGAACAATAAATGGCCGTTAACGAAATCGGAAGCGCGGGATGAAAGATAGACAGCGCCGCCGATGAGTTCTTCCGGATTACCCCAGCGCGCGGCCGGCGTACGTTTGCACAACCAGTCGGAAAACTCTTTGTTATCAACCAACGCCTGCGTCATATCGGTTTTGAAGTAGCCCGGCGCGATGCCGTTAACCTGAATATTGTAGCGGGCCAGCTCAACGCACATGCCGCGCGTCAGCATTTTAACGGCCCCTTTCGACGCGGCGTAAGGCGTGATGGTGTCGCGACCCAGCTCACTTTGAATTGATCCGATGTTGATAATCTTGCCGCGCTCGCGGGTAATCATGTAACGGGCAACGGCCTGAGAAACCAGAAACACCGATTTCTGATTAACGGCCACGATGTCATCCCAATCCTTTTCCGGAAATTCGGTAAACTTGTGGCGGCGCTGAATACCGGCATTGTTGACCAATACGTCAATTGGTCCGATCTCTTTCTCGATGTTATCGATAGCCTGCTGTACGGCCTGACTATTCGTCACATCGAAAGCCACCGGATAGGCAATATAACCTTCTGCGCGCAGACTTTCCGCCGCCTTATTGGCCGATTCCTGCGTGGTGCTATTAATAATAATTTCCGCGCCGTGCTCGGCCAACCCTTTAGCCAGCAAGAATCCTAGACCTCGTGAGGAGCCTGTAACCAGAATTTTTTTGTTATCCAGCGAGAACAGATTAGTCATAATATTTTTCCTGACGTTACACATGAAAATGTCCGTATTACCCACGAGCGAGGCAAATACAACATGGCAAAGAGATATAGCTTCATCAAAGCGGTTTATACGGCTTAAAACTGTGATGAAGATCACTTTATTCCGTGTTAGTAAACTCTGTTACAGCAAGCGTGATCGGGGTCATCCGCTTTCCTGACCTAAGTCAAATAATAGGTCCGGCATGGAGAAAATAACGGCAACAGAATGTGTCATCATCCTGAAAGTAAAAGTTTTTTGCGCCGTTTCGCTGCGTTGTTAACCGTTGTGCAATTTGGTAACATAAGCCGTATCATTTACCTCTTCTTTTGGCACCATCAGGACTCCCGGATGAGAAACCAACGCGTCACCCTGCAAGATATCGCGTTACTCGCCGACGTCACGAAAATGACTGTCAGCCGCTTTTTGCGCACTCCAGAAAAAGTTTCACCCGAAACGCGAGAACGTATTACCAAGGTGATGCAGGAAGTCGGATTCCCGCTGGAAGAGACCGAAAAAAAGAATCAAAGCAAAAAGATAGGTATTCTTGTTCCTTCGTTTAATAACCAAATATTTTCCGATTTACTTGCCGGAATTGAATCGGTGACTTCGGCACAGGGTTATCAAACGCTGGTGGTGAATTATGACTACAGCAAAGAGCGTGAAGAAGAACATATTATTAACCTTCTCACCTACCGGTTAGCCGGATTAATTCTGACCGATTCGGTGCACACGCTTAAAGCCGATAAATACCTTAACGCTGCGGATATTCCCGTCGCGCAGGTGATGGATCTCGACGACAATCACGGGCGCATCGCCGTGGGTTTCGATAATTTCCAGGCCGGATTTGATATGGCTACGGCGTTAATTGCCAGTGGAAAACGTCATGTGGTTTATTTCGGTTCGATGTCAGATCCACGTGATATGAAACGCTACGAAGGCTACAGCAAGGCGATGGAAAATAACCAGCTTTCTCCGCAGCATATTACGCCGAATAAGGTGTCGTCAGTCTCTATTGGCGCGGGTATGTTAACCATGGCTCGTCAGCTTAATCCCGAGGTAGATGCTGTCCTTTGCACTAACGACGATATTGCCGTCGGCGTGCTGCAAGAGTGTCTGCGCCTTGGCATTCAGGTGCCGCAGCAGCTGGCAATATCGGGCTTTCACGGGCTGGATATTGGCCTTGCCACTACGCCGCCGCTCGCCAGCGTTATCACCCCACGCTTCGAAATTGGCAAAGTCGCCGCCGAAATCATGCTGAAAAAAATCAATAAAATCCCGACAATTGAACGAGTTGACTTACATTATCGTATTTCTCTTGGCGGCACTATCTAGCTTTATCCCCCTCTAAAATACCTGCCCAAACATTATGGGCAGGATCACGTTACCAGTAACATCCTTTTTTAACATGGCCTAATGTGACTTACGTCTCATAATATAATGGTAGAAATGCTTTTATTAGGACATCGTCGGATCAGGTTAATAAGAACATTATTCCCAATGCCTTATTTCATATACCAACCGAATTCGCGTATTAATTCATTCCTCTTGCTGGAATGCTTCTGTGAATAAACGAGGTGTACCCATGGATAAAACAATACCAAAGGCCCGCTGGTTACGCGTAATTACGCCAATATTGATCGCCTGCATTATTTCTTTCATGGACAGGGTTAATATCAGCTTCGCGATGCCGGGCGGAATGGACAGTGCATTAGGTATTACCTCTTCCATGGCCGGACTCGCAGCCGGTATTTTCTTTATCGGTTATCTGTTTTTACAGGTGCCGGGCGGCAGTATTGCGGTCAACGGCAGCGGGCGTAAATTCATCGCCTGGTCACTGGCCGCGTGGGCGATTATCTCAGTGCTGACCGGTTTGGTTACCAATCAGTATCAACTGCTGTTCCTGCGCTTTGCGTTGGGTGTCGCGGAAGGTGGGATGCTGCCCGTGGTGCTGACCATGGTCAGTAATTGGTTCCCAGATGCGGAACGTGGTCGGGCCAATGCTTACGTGCTGATGTTTGCCCCTATCGGCGGCATGATTACTGCTCCCCTGTCCGGCTTTATTCTTGACGCCCTTGACTGGCGCTGGTTGTTCATCCTCGAAGGTATGCTGTCTGTGGTAGTGATGGCGTTCTGGTGGTTTACCATTAGCGACCGTCCGGAAGAGGCGAAATGGCTGTCGGATCGTGAACGCGACTATCTGGTTACCGAATTGAAACGCGAGCGTGAAGCGTTGCAAGAATTGGCCACCGTGAAAGATGCGCCGCTTAAGGAAGTGTTCCGTAATAAATCGATTCTTAAACTGATTGTGATTAACTTTTTCTATCAGACCGGGATTTATGGCTACACCCTTTGGCTGCCGACTATCCTGAAATCGCTGACCGGCGGCGACATGAGTTCTGTCGGTATGCTGGCTATTATTCCTTACGTGGGCACGATGCTGGGTATTTTGACCATGTCGATCCTTTCCGATAAAACCGGTAAACGTCGGATGTTCATCATCCTGCCGCTGGTCGGATTCGCCGCGAGTCTGGCACTTTCGGTCACCTTTAAAGGCAACGTGATCGGTTCTTACTGCTTCCTAGTGTGCGCGGGCTTCTTCCTGCAGGCTGCGACCAGCGCCTTCTGGACTATTCCCGGCAAGGTCACCACTCCCGAAGCCGCCGGTCGCGCGCGTGGCGTTATCAATGGCTTAGGTAATCTTGGTGGTTTCTGCGGCCCTTATCTGGTCGGCGTATTAGTAAGTTTGTATGGTCAAAACACGGCTATTTACGCGCTTTCTGGTTCATTGCTAATCGCTGCGCTGGTTACCGCGCTGTTACCGAAAGAGTGTGATATTGCCCTTGTGCCTGGGGCAAAAGCTATCGCCCTAGCGGATCAGTACTCGAAGGCGAGGGCCAAGTATAAGGGACTTAGGGAACCACTAAGCTCGTAGATTTAGATTTAGATTTGGAATCTAAAGGCAATTTTTTTAAGGTCAAAATCTGATGGTCAATGGATTTTGACCTTTAATCTTTTAGATTCAAATTCTGATGGTCAATGGATTTTGACTTTTAATCTTTTTGATTCAAAGTCTTTAGGGGCAAAGTCTTTAGGTTCAAGTTCAACTGCATGCGCTTCGCTTACTGCGCGGCGGCGCAGACCGCCTCAAGGATGTTCCTAAGCGAACACC
>NZ_JAWUEA010000009.1:0-19735 GCF_036663475.1 Rouxiella sp. T17
CTTCCCGACTCGTTCACACCGCGTTGCTGCTGCGTTGTTCCCTGTCGTTGGAGCGGCATTATAGGGAGTTTCTGAAGGGCCGCAACCCTTAATTCGAAATAAATTACTGACCGCTCATTTAATAAACGATATTGAGCTTTTTGGGCAATTAAGCAACAAAAAAGGGGCCAGAATCAGCTCTAGCCCCTCATTATCACAACTTACTCAGAATTTACTCAGGTTAACTGACCTGAGTTTTCCTCATTGTTGCCTTATTGTTTAGCAACGATGTGATCGTTTTCTACATCTATAGTAATCGGCTTACCCGGAATCAGCTTGCCTGACAGAATTTGCTGCGCCAGCGGGTTTTCAATCTCCTGCTGGATGGCGCGTTTCAGAGGTCGCGCACCATATACTGGATCAAAACCGGTGTTACCCAGCAGTTCAAGCGCTG
The DNA here is from genome assembly GCF_036663475.1 of Rouxiella sp. T17. NCBI lineage: Bacteria > Pseudomonadati > Pseudomonadota > Gammaproteobacteria > Enterobacterales > Yersiniaceae > Rouxiella > Rouxiella sp. T17. Next base: position 434 of record NZ_JAWUEA010000009.1, read on the forward strand.
CATCAGTAAGATGTGCACTGTATCCCCGCTCTTCCAGACGTTTATACAAACGCTGCAGCTGGATCTCGGCAATATGTTTGATATGCGCGTGAGCCAGTGGATGGAAGACCACGACTTCATCTATACGGTTGATAAACTCCGGACGGAAGTTTTGAGTGACGACTTCCATTACCGATTCTTTCATCTGCGCATAACTTGCTTCACCGAAATACTGCTGAATCACGTCCGACCCCAGATTCGAGGTCATGATTACCACGGTATTGCGGAAATCGACGGTACGACCTTGCCCATCGGTCAGACGTCCATCATCCAGAACCTGCAGCAGAATGTTGAACACATCGGGATGCGCCTTCTCTACTTCATCGAGCAGGATGACAGAATAAGGACGACGACGGACCGCCTCGGTCAGATAACCGCCCTCTTCATAGCCGACATAACCTGGAGGCGCGCCCACCAGCCGGGAAACAGAGTGTTTCTCCATAAACTCCGACATGTCGATACGCACCATTGCGTCGTCACTATTAAATAGAAACGTTGCAAGCGCTTTACAGAGCTCCGTTTTACCCACACCCGTTGGGCCGAGGAACAGGAAAGAACCAATCGGACGATTAGGATCAGACAATCCGGCGCGGCTGCGGCGAATCGCATTCGATACGGCATCCACCGCCTCGTTCTGGCCAATGACCCGATGATGCAGCTCATCTTCCATTCGCAGCAGTTTTTCGCGCTCGCTTTCCAGCATTCTGGCAACGGGAATTCCGGTCCAGCGCGCCAGTACGTCAGCAATCTCGACGTCAGTTACGCGGTTACGAAGCAGCTTCATGGTTTTACCTTCAGCCTGCGTGGCCGACGCGAGCTGTTTTTCGAGCTCTGGAATTTTGCCGTACTGCAATTCGGACATCCGCCCCAAGTCACCGACGCGGCGTGCCTGCTCAAGCGTGATTTTTGCCTGCTCCAACTCGGCCTTGATGTTTTGCGTGCCGGTCAACGACGCTTTTTCTGCTTTCCACTCTTCTTCCAGCTCGGAATACTCGCGCTCTTTCTGGTCAAGCTCGGTCGTCAGCATTTCAAGACGTTTGATGCTGGCATCATCCGACTCTTTCTTTAATGCCTGCTGTTCAAGCTTCAACTGAATGATACGGCGATCGAGACGGTCGAGAGATTCTGGCTTGGAGTCCATCTGCATACGAATGCTCGACGCCGCTTCATCTATAAGGTCGATAGCTTTATCGGGTAACTGGCGATCGGAAATGTAACGATGAGACAAAGTCGCCGCCGCAACGATAGCCGGATCGGTAATCTGCACGTGGTGGTGAAGCTCGTAACGCTCTTTCAGTCCACGTAAAATCGCGATGGTATCTTCAACGGATGGCTCGGCAACAAACACCTTCTGGAAACGACGTTCCAGCGCGGCATCTTTCTCGATAAACTGACGATACTCGTTTAATGTTGTTGCACCAACGCAGTGTAATTCGCCGCGCGCCAAGGCTGGCTTCAGCATGTTGCCCGCGTCCATCGCGCCGTCGGCCTTGCCTGCGCCAACCATGGTATGCAGCTCGTCAATAAAGAGAATGACGTTGCCTTCCTGCTTGGCCAAATCGTTAAGCACGCCTTTCAGCCGCTCTTCGAACTCACCACGATATTTGGCACCCGCCACCAGCGCGCCCATATCAAGAGACAGCACGCGCTTGTTTTTCAAACCTTCCGGCACTTCACCATTAATGATGCGCTGCGCAAGGCCTTCGGCGATGGCCGTTTTACCGACGCCGGGTTCACCAATTAATACCGGATTGTTTTTGGTACGACGTTGCAGAACCTGAATCGTCCGGCGAATCTCTTCATCGCGGCCGATTACCGGGTCAAGCTTGCCTTGTTCGGCACGCTCAGTCAGATCAATGGTGAATTTTTTCAAAGCCTGACGTGCGTCTTCGGCTCCCTGATCATCCACTTTGTCACCACCTCGCATTTGATCGATAGCTACACTGATTTTTTCAACGGTCGCGCCAGTGGCCTTAAGCAGGTCAGTCAGTACGCCGCGATCTTTCAACACCGCCAGAATGAAAAGTTCCGACGAAATAAACTTGTCGGCGCGCTGTTGGGCCAATTTGTCACAAAGATTTAAAACGCGAACCAGTTCACTGGATGGTTGAACATCCCCTCCGGTTCCTTCAACTTGCGGTAAACGCCCCAATGCCTGATCGACGTCCGCACGTACTCGCTGCGCATCAATGCCCGCAGAAGTTAATAAAGGACGCACGGTTCCCCCTTCCTGCGTGAGCAAGGCGCTCATCAGGTGGACGGGTTCGATAAAGTTGTTGTCGCGGCCAAGTGCGAGTGACTGGGCATCGGCGAGGGCAAGCTGGAATTTACTGGTAAGACGATCCAGACGCATAACACCTCCAATACTGAACAAAATTGCTACTGGAGATTAAATGAGGTCAAGCCTCACGATTTCAAGGTTATCTTGTCAGTATATTATGAGTACAACGTTATGCGTACGTGGATCGTCTTGATTTGATAGGTTATATCAGCCAGATCAAACTTGCCAGCCGTCCGGTGATACCATCGCGTCGATAAGAGAAAAAAGAGGCAGGCTCACTCACCGTGCAACGATCGCCACCGTAGAAATGGCGGACGCCGGCGGCCTGTAATCTCAGGCGGGCAAGCTGATAGATGTCGGCGAGGTACTTATTACTAACAAGAGAAGTATTATTATCGAAAGAAGGACTATTAATGAAAGGCGTAAATGCGGTGGCGGCCTGCGCGTCGTTATCCATAAAGGCTTCACGCACTTCGGCGCCGACTTCAAACTGCTGCGGGCCAATTGCCGGTCCGAACCAGACCATGACATCCTGCGGATCAGCGCGGAAAGCCGACAACGTGTTCTCAAGAATCCCGGCATTGAGGCCACGCCATCCGGCATGCGCCGCTGCGACTTCATCCCCTGCCCTGCTGCAAAACAGCACGGGTAAACAGTCGGCACTCATCGCCGCACAAACCACACCTGGCTCATCGGTATACGCCGCATCGGCGCGAATAGTCTGGTGAGGCGTTTTTTGCGTAAGACGAGCAACATCGGTGCCGTGTACCTGATCCAGCCAGTGAGGCGCGGCGGGCAGTGAGGCAATTTGCTGTAAACGTTGTCGATTGGAGGCGACGTGTTCAGGCAGGTCGGAAACGTGGGAACCGAGATTAAGCGACGCGTAGGGCGGCAAACTTACGCCACCCTGACGAGTTGAAGAACAGGACCGCACCGTTTCCGGTTGCGGCCACTGTGGCAGGATTAATGCAGGCATTACCAATGCATCTGGTCCTTGAACTCTTCAGTATCGGCTTTCATGGCGTTGATCAAATCGACCATGTCCTGAGGCAGCGGCGCATGCCACTCCATCTGGATACCAGTTACCGGATGGAACAAACGCAGCATAGTTGCATGCAGCGCCTGACGATCAAAGGTACGCAGCTGATTGATGAACACGTCTGACGCGCCTTTTGGCGGACGCGGACGACCACCGTAAAGCTGATCACCCACCAGCGGATGGTTGATGTGCGCCATGTGAACGCGGATCTGGTGGGTACGGCCCGTTTCCAGACGCAAACGCAGACGCGTATGGGCACGGAAATGCTCCATAATGCGATAGTGCGTGGTCGCGGGTTTACCCATTGGGTGAACGGCCATGTGAGTACGTTTGGTGCTGTGACGCGAAATTGGCTCGTTGACCGTGCCACCCGCTGTCATATTGCCGATAGCCACCGCTTCATATTCACGTGTAATTTCACGGCGTTGCAGCGCGTCAACCAGGTGAGTCTGTGCAGGAACGGTTTTGGCAACCACCATCAAACCGGTAGTGTCTTTATCGAGACGGTGCACAATGCCGCAGCGCGGAACGTCGATAATTTCTGGATAATGGTGCAGCAAGGCATTCAGCACGGTGCCATCGGGATTACCGGCGCCTGGGTGAACCACTAAATCGCGCGGTTTATTGATGACCAGAATGTCGTCATCTTCATAAACGATGGACAGCGCGATGTCTTGAGCAAGCCAGCGAGCTTCCTCTTCTATCTGCGCATCGATAGCAATTGCTTCGCCACCCAGCACTTTTTCTTTCGGTTTGGCGACTTTTTTACCGTTTACTGTAACCCTTTCGTCAAGAATCCAATCTTTTATACGAGATCTTGAATAATCAGGGAACAATTCGGCCAAAGCCTGATCTAACCGTTGACCGAGTTGTGTTTCGGCAACCGTCGCCGTGAGTTGTACTTGTTGTGCCATATGCTGCTCTTGGGTAACCTTGGGTTTTCACGGCGATGCCGTTTAAAATAATGTGCTATTGTAGCTGGTCTAAGTCGGGAGCTTAACGGACAGTCTCCCAGAATAACACCTGAGGATAATCAAAACGTCATGACGCGTGTGAAATATCTGGTGGCAGCAGCCACGTTGAGTCTGGCGCTGGTAGGTTGCTCCAGTTCCAAAGAAACGGTCCCCGATAACCCGCCAAACGTCCTTTATGCGACTGCCCAGCAAAAACTGCAGGACGGTAACTTCAAAGGCGCGATTGCGCAACTGGAAGCGTTAGATAACCGCTACCCGTTTGGGCCGTACTCACAGCAAGTGCAGTTGGATCTGATTTATGCCTATTACAAGTCGGCAGATTTGCCGCTTGCTCAAGCATCAATCGATCGCTTCATGCGTTTGAATCCGACTCATCCAAACATCGACTACGTCATGTATATGCGTGGCCTGACCGATATGGCGTTGGATGATAGTGCACTGCAAGGATTCTTTGGTGTCGATCGCTCGGACCGTGATCCACAGCATGCACGCGCTGCGTTTCGCGATTTCAGCCAGCTGCTTCATTCTTATCCAAACAGTCAGTATGCGACCGATGCCAACAAGCGTCTGGTCTTCCTGAAAGACCGTTTGTCTAAATATGAACTGTCAGTGGTGCAATACTACACTAAACGCGGGGCTTACGTCGCCGTAGTTAATCGTGTTGAGCAAATGATGAAGGATTATCCTGATACTAAAGCAACGCGTGATGCGCTGCCTCTGATGGAAAATGCTTACAAAGAACTGCAATTAAATAATGAAGCAGACAAGGTCGCTAAAATTATCGCGCAGAACCCTGCCTGATAGCTTTACAGCCTGGATGTTTAAAACGGTGGCCTCGGCTGCCGTTTTTTTTGCCTGAAACAAGACTAATCCTTCAATATTTTTATATTTATCTTATTGATAATTTTGCGTTCTTCTACTCTTTGCAAACGCTTTTGTTCACTTAATCAGCATTCATCACAATTAATAGGCTCCTGACAAACAGTGACAAAAAAGTGTGACACAGATCACATAAATTGTCGTGTGGGACGGTATGCTGGACCTACCTAGACGGAAAGACAGAGAGGTAAGTTAATATGATCGTAAACATTACCAGCAAGCACATGGACATCACGACCGCGATTCGGGAACACGTCGAAGACCGTCTAAAAAAACTGGAAAAGTGGCAGACTCAGTTAATTACTCCACACATTGTTCTTTCTAAAGAACCTCAAGGTTTCGTCGCCGATGCGACAATCGGTACTGCTAATGGCCCTCTGGTCGCCAGCGCCTCAAATCACGACATGTATGTCGCAGTGAATGATTTGATTGCCAAACTGGAGCGTCAGCTGAATAAAGTTCAGCATAAGGGTGAAGCACGTAGGGCAGAAAGTTGTGTTAAAGACATTAATCTTCAGCCTATCGAAGAAGAAGAATAGTCACCTGCTTTCCCAGTGGTCATGATTCAGCACCACGCTGAACCTTTAAACCTGACCCTATTGCTCAACAGCTACAATCCATAACAATGCGCTCTTAGGGGCGCATTTGTTTTTAATCCCCTTCCCTTCTTCTCTTCAATGATCACTTTAATAATCAGTTTTCCTTGCGAAATTCCTAACGAAACACTTTGAATGGCAAATCTTATTGACGAGTCAAAAGCCAAGGGTTACTTTAATGACTTACTTTTGACGAGCACACTGTCCAACATGTTCCGTAAACCGTTTTTCTTCGCATTCTTTTTTACCTTCCCCTAACTGGGAGGCGTTTCGTCGTATAAGAAAGAATGCGAAGACGAATAGAAAGCCTCCTAACTCAGGAGGCTTTTTTTTTAACATAAAATAAAAAACCGAAGCGTCCTCGTTTTCGGCACCAACAATTAAAAAGGCATAACCGATGAGTGATAACCCGTTATTGGACCTGCGCGAGCGTATCAGCGCTCTGGACGTTAAACTGCTTGCCCTGCTGGCTGAGCGTCGTGGACTGGCAATTGAAGTTGCGCAGACTAAAATGCACAGCCATCGCCCTATTCGTGATATCGAGCGCGAGCGCGAGCTGCTTAACCGTCTGATTGTCGAAGGTAAAAAGCATAACCTTGATGGCCATTACATCACTCGCGTATACCAGCTGATTATTGAAGATTCGGTGCTGACCCAGCAGGCACTGCTGCAACAGCATCTGAATCAGACGGCTTCGGGTTCGGCGCGTATTGCCTTCCTGGGTCCAAAAGGGTCTTACTCTCACCTTGCTGCACGCCAATACGCCGCGCGACATTTCGACCAATTTATCGAATCGGGCTGCCTGAAGTTTCAAGACATCTTTACCCAGGTCGAAACGGGCCAGGCAGATTACGCTGTGCTGCCCATTGAAAACACCAGCTCAGGCTCTATCAACGACGTTTACGATTTGCTGCAACACACCAGCCTGTCTATCGTTGGCGAGCTGACTAATGTCATCAATCATTGTGTTTTAGTTGCCGCCGAGACGGACCTGTCAAAAATCGACACGGTTTATAGCCATCCTCAGCCTTTCCAGCAGTGCAGCCAGTTCATTAATCGTTTCCCGCAGTGGAAAATTGAATATTGTGAAAGCACAGCCGCCGCAATGGAAAAAGTCGCTGCTTCAAAATCCCCTAACGTAGCCGCGTTGGGAAGTGAAGCGGGCGGCGCGCTGTATGGTTTGCAAGTCTTGGAACATAATCTGGCGAACCAAAAGCAAAACATCACGCGCTTTATCGTGCTCGCCCGCAAGGCTATCGACGTAACCGAGCAGGTTCCGGCTAAAACTACGCTTATTATGGCGACCGGCCAGCAATCAGGTGCGCTGGTTGATGCGCTTATGGTGTTCCGCGAGCAGGGCATCATCATGACCAAACTGGAATCGCGTCCAATCAATGGTAACCCGTGGGAAGAGATGTTTTATGTCGACGTACAGGCCAACCTGCGTTCGGAAGCCATGGAAAACGCACTGCGTAATCTGAGCCCGATCACCCGTTCGCTGAAAGTACTCGGCTGTTACCCAAGTGAAAACGTTGTTGCCGTAAATCCGGAATAAAGCTCGCAAAAATAGGTTAAAAAAAGGCCAGCACGTTTTTACGTCTGGCCTTTTACATTTTCGGGAGTAGAGTCCCTGTGTGTTCCGGAAGCTATTTGCGGCTGTCGTTTGCCTGACGCAGCAGTGAACCACTTTCTTTCAGGAAACGAGGCGCATAATCGCCAAACCACGCTTCAACCTTGCGGAACTTCGCGATAAACGCCTGCTTATCGCCGGTTTCCAGCAGGGCCAGAGCGTCGCCAAATCGCTGGTAGTAACGTTTAATCAGCGAAATATTGTTCTCTGACGACATAATAATGTCTGCGTAAAGTTGAGGATCTTGCGCAAACAGGCGACCGACCATCGCCAACTCAAGACGATAAATAGGCGAAGACAACGCCAGCAGCTGTTCAATATCGACGTTTTCTTCTGACAGATGCATGCCGTAGGCGAAAGTCGCAAAGTGGCGCAAAGCCTGCACAAACGACATATTCTGATCGTGCTCGACGGCACTGATCTTATGTAAACGCGCGCCCCACACTTGCAGCTGCTCGAGCAGCCACTGGTAGGCCTCGGGTTCACGACCATCGCAGTAAACAACGACCTGCTTGGCCAAACTGCCGACGTCAGGGCCAAACATCGGATGCAAGCCGACTACCGGACCTTCGTGCGCGGCCAACATCGCCTGCAACGGTTTGTTCTTGATGGAAGCCAGATCGACCAGAATACAGTCGGCCGGCAGCGCAGGCAGGCGAGCGATCACCTCTTCGGTCAGGTGAATCGGCACGCTTACAATTACCATGCCCGCGTCGGCCAGCAGCGTTTCTGCCTGAGGCCAGTCCTCCTGCTCCAGCGATTTAACCTGATAGCCAGAGAGCTCAAGCATACGGGTAAACAGACGGCCCATTTGCCCTTTGCCGCCGACAATCACCACCGGACGCAGCGCGGGATGCAGCGTTTTAAAGCCTTTGTCGTTTTCGCTGGTATAAGATTCGCGCATCACCCGGCGCAAAACGTCTTCAATAAGGTCGGCCGGAACCCCCAGATTAACGGCTTCCTGACGACGCGAGGCCAGCATGGCGGCTTCGCGCTCCGGAACATAAATTGGCAGACCATAGCGGCTCTTTACTTCGCCAACTTCCGCCACCAGATGTAAACGTCTGGCTAAAAGATCTAGTAATGCTTTATCGACTTCATCAATCTGGTCACGCAATGCGTTGAGTTCGGCCACCATAAAACGTCTATTCTCCTGAAATTCGTGCTGCCAGCGAGTCGCCTAGCTCCTGATGCATGTTACGCAGCAGGGCTTCGGTGGTTTCCCAGTTAATGCAGGCATCCGTAACCGATACGCCGTAACGCATGTCGGAACGCGGCTGCTCGGAAGACTGGTTACCTTCGTTCAAATGACTTTCCAGCATCAGGCCGGTGATTGAACGATTACCTGCCTTGATCTGGCTGATAGCCGATTCGGCAACCAGCGGCTGGCGACGATAGTCTTTGTTTGAATTACCATGGCTGCAATCTATCATCAAGGATGGACGGAGTCCCGCGCCGAGCATCTGTTTTTCACAGTCCGATACATCTTCGGCGCTGTAATTTGGCGTTTTACCACCGCGCAGGATCACGTGACCGTCTGGATTACCCTGCGTTTGCAGCAGACAAACCTGCCCCGCCTGATTAATACCCACAAAACGGTGCGGCATTGCAGCGGCGCGCATGGCGTTAATCGCCGTGCCGAGGCTACCGTCAGTGCCGTTTTTGAAACCAACCGGCATCGACAGGCCAGACGCCATTTCGCGGTGGGTTTGTGATTCGGTGGTACGCGCGCCGATAGCGGACCAGCTGAACAGGTCACCCAGGTATTGCGGGCTGTTAGGGTCCAGTGCTTCGGTAGCGATAGGCAGACCCATGCTTACCAGTTGCAGCAAGAGATTACGCGCGATATGTAAACCGCCTTCAACGTCGAAAGTGCCATCCATGTGCGGATCGTTGATAAGCCCCTTCCAACCCACCGTAGTACGCGGTTTTTCAAAGTACACGCGCATCACGATGTACAGGCGATCGCTGAGTTCTTCCGACAAAGTTTTCAGGTGACGTGCGTATTCTATTGCTGCATCCAGATCATGTACCGAGCAAGGTCCGCAAACAATCAGCAGGCGCGGGTCGCGGCCGTGAATGATGTCGGCGATAGTTTGTCGAGACTGCTCGATGCTCGCCTCGTTCTCTTGGCTCAGCGGAAACTTATTCTTTAACTCTTCAGGTGTAATCAGCACTTCTTCGGCACTGATGTGCACGTTGTTCAGGGCATCTTTTTGCATGGCGGCTATCCAGGGTAAATTTAGAAGATATTTGCTGTTACCAGCACTGCCAACAACGATACCACAGGCTGTAAAGTTTTCAAGCGGATGGTGTAAACTATAAATTACCAATAGCTAATAAAGGCCAAATATCGTAAACAATAGATTACACTCTAGCTTGGTGCGCCTTAATACTCTCTTGCGGGCGCCAGAAAAAAGGCAAAAAAAAACGGCCCACACGGGGCCGTTTATATAACACTTGAGAATGTTATCGTGCGTTAACGCGGTTAAGACGCTCTTTGATACGAGCAGACTTACCAGTACGTTCGCGCAGGTAGTACAGTTTCGCTTGACGAACGGCACCACGACGTTTAACAGCGATGCTGTCAATTACAGGTGAGTGAGTCTGGAATACACGCTCAACACCTTCGCCGTTAGAAATTTTACGAACAGTGAATGCAGAGTGCAGACCGCGGTTACGGATAGCGATAACCACGCCCTCGAATGCCTGCAGACGTTTCTTGCTTCCTTCAACGACCCATACTTTCACTTCGACCGAGTCACCCGGACGGAATGAAGGTACGTCTTGCTTCATCTGCTCTTGTTCGATTTGCTTAATGATATTGCTCATAATATATCTCTTACCCTAGGTAAACTGATAGTTCAGAGAATCTTGCAGCACAAGGCTTCAATACTCTCTTGATAGTTTTGTTAGCTGATCCGATGTTCCCGTTGGAACTCTTTCAGCAACACCTCTTGCTCGTCAGTCAGAGCTAGGTTTTCCAGAAGTTCAGGTCTTCTAAGCCAGGTACGGCCCAGCGACTGCTTCAAACGCCAGCGACGAATTTCTGCATGATTTCCCGACAGTAGAACCGGCGGTACCTCCATGCCTTCCAACACTTCAGGGCGGGTATAATGGGGACAATCCAGTAATCCATCGGCAAAAGAGTCCTCTTCTGCCGAAGCATGATGACCCAGCACGCCCGGAATAAACCGAGAAACTGAATCAATCAACGTCATAGCGGGAAGTTCCCCACCGCTAAGTACGTAATCGCCGATTGACCATTCTTCGTCAATTTCGGTTTTGATCACGCGCTCATCGATGCCCTCATAACGACCGCACACCAGAATTATCTTCTGATTGGTCGCCAGTTCGCAAACGCCTTGCTGGTCAAGTTTGCGCCCCTGTGGTGAAAGATAAATCACTTTCACGCCTTCGCCTGCCGCTGCTTTAGCTGTATGAATCGCTTCCCGCAAGGGTTGCACCATCATCAGCATGCCCGGTCCGCCGCCATAAGGGCGTTCGTCCACGGTGCGGTGTCGATCGTAGGCGAAGTCACGTGGACTCCAGCACTCTACGCTCAACAGGCCATTCTTTACTGCCCGGCCAGTTACCCCGTATTCGGTGATTGCGCGGAACATCTCGGGGAATAGGCTAATTATACCAATCCACATAGCCTAATCCTCATAACGACATTTCACTCAGCCCACGGTTATCTACGCGAGTAGACATTACGGAGGTCAAAAACCAGGATCCCAATCTACTTCAACAGTGCGAGTAGCGAGATCGACTTTCTTGATAACCTGCCCATCGAGGAACGGAATCAACCGCTCCTTGATGCCAAACGCATCTTTCAGGTTTGCTTTGACTACCATCACATCGTTCGAACCGGTTTCCATCATATCGATGATTTTACCGAGCTCGTAACCGGTGGTGGTCACTACCTGGCAACCGAAAAGGTCTTTCCAGTAGTAATCACCCTCGCCGAGGTCTGGCAGCTGGCTTGAATCTACGACAATCTCGCGATTGGTCAGTAGGTTAGCCGCATCCCGATCGTCAACGCCTTTGACTTTGATGATCAGGTCCTGATTGTGGCGCTTCCAGCTTTCCAGCTCGACAGCTTGCCACTTACCTGCCTGCTGGATAAACCAGGGCTGGTATTCGAAAATGCTTTCGGCGTCTTCGGTGGATGAAAACACTCTGAGCCAACCACGAATACCGTAAGTTGAGCCCATTTTGCCGAGAACAATCGGCTCAGCGGGCGTCACTGGATTGAGTTGCTTGCTCATTGCCACCACCGCGACAGATTAAGCTGCTTTCTTAGCGTCTTTGATCAGCGAAGCTACGCGATCAGAAACGGTTGCACCCAGATCTTGCCAGTGGGCAATACGATCCAGGTCCAGACGCAGTGCTTCAGCCTGGCCAGAAGCCAATGGGTTGAAGAAGCCTACGCGCTCGATGAAGCGACCATCACGAGCATTGCGGCTGTCGGTCACTACTACTTGATAGAACGGACGCTTTTTTGCGCCGCCACGTGCCAAACGAATTGTTACCATAACATCCTCTTTAGTGAATAAAACAGCCAGAGCCCATCGGGGAACGGGGTCTGGCTGCAATATAAAAAGCCCGAAAATTTTACTCATTTTGGCGCAAAAAGCAATCGAAAGCGTCTATAACCTCAAACTACTTTTGACCGATGGTTAATTTCCGATACTCATTATCATGTCGAACAGCAGCTTAGCGGCCCGGGAAACCCGGTGGCATCATGCCTTTCATGCCACGCATCATCTTGGCCATGCCGCCGTTCTTCATTTTCTTCATCATGCGCTGCATGTCGTCAAACTGCTTGAGCAGCCTGTTGACATCCTGCACCTGCATTCCGGCACCCAAAGCGATACGACGCTTGCGGGAACCTTTGATGATCTCTGGCTTGGCGCGCTCTTTCAGCGTCATCGAGTTGATGATAGCTTCCATACGCACCAGCACTTTGTCGTCCATCTGCGATTTAACGTTGTCAGGCAATTGACCCACGCCCGGCAGCTTGCTCATCATGCTCGCCATGCCGCCCATGTTGCGCATTTGCTTCAGCTGGTCGAGGAAATCGGTCAGGTCGAAACCGTTGCCCTTTTTCATCTTGGCGGCCAGCTTCTCGGCCTGCGCACGGTCTACCTTGCTTTCGATATCTTCGATAAGGGAAAGCACATCGCCCATGCCCAAGATACGTGACGCCACGCGATCGGGATGGAAAGGCTCGAGGGCATCGATTTTTTCGCCCATGCCCAGGAATTTAATCGGTTTGCCCGTGATATGACGAATGGAGAGTGCCGCACCACCTCGCGCATCACCGTCGACTTTAGTCAGGATCACGCCGGTTAACGGCAGCGCTTCGTTGAAGGCTTTTGCGGTATTTGCCGCATCCTGACCGGTCATGGCATCGACCACAAACAGGGTTTCAACCGGCTTGATAGCCGCGTGAACCTGCTTGATTTCGTCCATCATCGCTTCGTCGACGTGCAAACGACCGGCGGTATCCACCAGCAGAACGTCGAAGAATTTCAGCTTCGCGTGTTGCAACGCCGCGTTAACGATGTCGATAGGTTTTTGACTAACATCGGACGCGAAGAACTCAACGCCAACCTGCTCGGCCAAGGTTTCAAGCTGTTTAATTGCCGCAGGACGATAAACGTCGGCGGACACCACAAGAACTTTCTTCTTGCGCTTTTCTTTCAGAAACTTACCGAGTTTTGCGACGCTGGTCGTTTTACCCGCACCCTGCAAACCGGCCATCAATACGACGGCTGGCGGCTGGGCCGCAAGGTTCAGCTCGGAGTTCGCTTCGCCCATCGCCATTTCCAGCTCTTTCTGGACAATTTTGATGAACTCCTGCCCCGGCGTCAGGCTTTTGTTGACTTCAGTGCCAACGGCCGCCTCTTTCACGCGGTTAATGAAGTCACGCACTACCGGCAAGGCAACGTCAGCCTCCAGCAATGCCATGCGAACTTCACGCAGGGTTTCTTTTACATTTTCTTCGGTCAGCCGCCCACGGCCGCTGATATTGCGCAGTGTGCGCGACAATCGATCGGTTAAATTATCAAACATCGTCTCTTGCTCAACGTAATGACAGGCCGCTTTTGCGACACAATTGCGGGATTATAACACGAGAAGTCCGCACAATCTCTGCCCGTTGGATAAAGGTAAAATCGGGAGAGTTGTTGGAGCAATACGCAGGTAACGCTATACTGGCTTTCTCATTCATTTTTCGACGCAAATGACACAATATGCCAGCTTTCGCTCTTGTCGCCATGTTCGCCTATCTGCTTAGCCTTTCTTTGATCATTCCGAGCCTGATCCGCAAGAATGGTACCTATCGGCGCATCGCGTTACTTTCGGCTGTGGTCGCCCTGATTTGCCATGCGGTAACGCTTGAGCAGCGGGTGTTTGATGTCAGTACCGGTCAAAATCTTAGCCTGGTCAATATTGGCTCGATAGTCAGCCTGATTATCTGCACCGTAATGACCGGCGTCGCCTCGCGCAGTCGCGGCTGGTTTATTTTGCCGATCGTCTACTGCTTTGCGCTGATCAATCTCGCGCTGGTCGCTTTCCTGCCGGGTGAGTTCATAACGCACCTTGAGGCAAGCAAAGGGCTGCTGGTCCATATAGGATTAGCCCTGTTCTCCTACGCAACGCTGATTATTGCCGCGCTTTATGCCCTCCAGCTGGCGTGGCTCGATTATCAGTTGAAGAACAAAAAGCTGACGTTTTCCGCCGACATGCCGCCTTTAATGAGTATCGAGCGCAAACTTTTTCACATCACCCAAGGCGGTGTGATCCTGTTAACGCTGACGCTTTGCACCGGTTTGCTGTACATGGAAAACCTGTTTAGCCGCGAGAATATCGATAAAGCCGTCCTGTCTATTTTGGCGTGGCTGGTTTACATCGTTCTGCTGTGGGGACATTATCACGAAGGCTGGCGTGGACGCCGCGTGGTGTGGTTCAGCATGGCGGGCGCCATTCTGTTGACGCTGGCCTATTTCGGCAGCCGCCTGATTCAGCAGGTCATGGTGGGTTAACACCGACTGCTTGACCTTGCCGGGCCCGCTCTCTTTGCTGTGCATTGATCAAGCGCATGCATTGATCAAGCACATGCATTTATTACGCATTCATTCATAAAACATTAAGGAATTACCCGTTGGAGCACGTCTCAACAACTACCCTCATTATCATCCTGGTTATCATGGTGGTAGTTTCCGGCTATTTTTCGGCTTCCGAAACCGGAATGATGACCCTCAACCGCTATCGTTTACGCCATCTTGCCAAGCATGGAAACCGTGCTGCGCGTCGCGTTGAAAAACTTCTGAAGAAGCCCGATCAGCTGATTAGCCTGGTGTTGATCGGCAATAACCTGGTGAATATTCTCGCCTCTGCGCTGGCAACCATCGTCGGCATGCGTCTTTATGGCGATGCGGGCGTGGCGATTGCGACCGGCGTGCTGACTTTTGTGGTTCTGCTGTTCGCCGAAGTACTGCCAAAAACTTTTGCGGCGCTTTATCCTGAGCGCATTGCCTTCCCGAGCAGCCTGCTTCTTCGTCCGCTGCAAACCATCATGATGCCACTGGTGTGGCTACTGAACAGCCTCTCGAAGATTTTGATGCGCATGTTTGGTATCAAAACCAACGTTGGTATTAGCGACGCGGTCAGTAAAGAAGAGCTGCGGACGATCGTTAACGAATCGCGCTCGCAGATCTCGCGCCGTAATCAGGACATGCTGCTTTCCGTGCTGGATCTCGAAAAAGTCACCGTCGATGACATCATGGTGCCGCGCAACGAAATTCTCGGTATCGACATCAACGACGACTGGAAATCGATCAGCCGTCAGCTCACCCATTCGCCTCACGGCCGCATCGTGCTGTACCGCGGCTCTCTCGACGACGCTATCGGCATGCTCCGCCTGCGCGAAGCCTATCGCATGATGACCGAGAAGAAAGAGTTTACCAAAGAGAACCTGCTGCGCGCCGCCGACGAGATTTACTATATTCCGGAAGGCACGCCGCTGAACATTCAGCTGGTGAAGTTCCAGCGCAACAAGAAAAAGGTCGGCATTGTCGTTGACGAATACGGCGATATTCAGGGATTGGTGACGGTCGAAGATATTCTGGAAGAGATAGTCGGTGACTTTACCACGTCAATGTCGCCAACGTTGGCGGAAGAAGTCACGCCACAGAGCGACGGCACCGTGCTGATTGAAGGTAGCGCCAACGTGCGTGAGCTGAACAAGGCGTTCAACTGGAATCTACCGATTGAAGGGCCGCGCACGATTAACGGCATTCTGCTTGAAGTGCTGGAAGATATTCCGAAGATTGGCACTAGCCTGCGCATTGAAAGCTACGAAGTGGAAATTCTCGACGTGCAGGACAACATGATCAAACAGGTGCGAGTCAGGCCGTTGAAAACGTTGAAAAGCAGCACCGATCATTAAACGCTGATCCTGAATTCAAACTCTTTTTATCTGAGTTCAAACTTTGCTTACCTGAATTCAAAACCTGCTTAAAAGAAAAGACGCGATTCTCTCGCGTCTTTTTTTATGCCATCAGCCAAACGGCTAACTCTCAAGATGACGTGAACTAGATGTGCAGTTCAGTCAGCTTTTCTGGTGGCAACGCCAAATCTTCGTTGCGGTTAACACCAATTTCGCTGTCGACGATATGCTGGGCAATTTCCTGAGCTTCTTTCAGCGAGTGCATTTCACAGGTACCGCACTGATAGATGTTCAGTTCAGGGATCTGATTCTGATCTTTAACTTTCAGAATGTCGGCCATCGCCGCTTTCCATGCCACAGCAACGCGTTTTTCGTCTGGCGCGCCAATCAGGCTCATGTAGAAACCGGTACGGCAACCCATCGGAGAAATATCGATAATTTCGACGCCTTCACCATTTAAGTGATTACGCATGAAACCCGCGAACAGGTGCTCCAGAGTGTGAGTACCGCGCTCGGTCATCACTTCGATATTTGGGCGACAGAAGCGCAGATCAAATACGGTAAGCGTATCCCCACTTGGGGTTTTCATGGTTTTTGCAACGCGAACGGCAGGGGCAGCCATGATTGTATGGTCTACGGTAAAGCTATCCAACAGTGGCATATCGTCACCTCTCCTAAAAAAAATGAATTTTTTATCGAACTTGGGAAACCTTTTCCCAAAACACGAGTCTGAATATATGAAAGACGCGCATTTGTTATCATCATCCCTGAAACAGAGATGTTTGTTTTGGCCACAGTGATGTGGCCATTTTCTTTTTTGGCTCCCTGCCCTATTTCGCGGCGAGAGAGGCCAGATACTCTTCCAAGCTTAACTTATCACCCGCTTCCAGACTGCGCTGACGCTGCCAGGATGCATCGTGCTCTTCAGCCAGCTGCTTCTCGGTCAGAACCTCCATCGGCTCTTCAATCAGCATCTGACGATATTTCTCGGCCAGCTTGAGTCCCAGATTGCCTTCGCCCTCTTCCTTCATCATTTTCAGAATCCGGGCAGAATAGGTCAGTTCAGGATTATCGAAAGCGGCAACCAGTTCGCTGCACACTTCTTTATACTCATCATTGCCGTTTTGGCTATCCAGCACTTCCGCGACGCGACGTAAGTCGGCAAACAAAGAATTACCGACTTTATTCAACGGCTCACGCACGTCATCACAGCCAATACCGATGGTCTGGCCCGGCTTGCGGCCTTCAAGAATCACGCGATTCCAGTTTTGACGGGTGCAGAGGATCTCTTCGCTGCTCATTTCCGGCGCGTCGGCCAATGCACACCATATCAAAAATAGATCGAGGAAACGTGCCTGCGAGGCATCGAAACCGGTCGGAGTGAACGGATTGATGTCGAGTGAACGCACCTCAATGTATTCGATTCCACTGCGCATCAGCGCGTCGGAAGGCGTTTCGCCCGATTTAGTCACCCGCTTCGGGCGAATCGGAGCATAAAGCTCGTTCTCAATCTGTAACACATTCGTGTTCAGCTGCAGATATTTACCGTCTTTCTTCACGCCCATCGCGGCATATTCGGCCGACGGCGTGCGAATTGCCCGTTTAACGCCCGCCACGTAGGTTTCGAGATCGTTAAAGGTAATCCCCAAATTGCTTTGCGATTTATTGGTATAACCCAAATCGCTCAGACGCAGCGAGGTCGCGTAAGGCAGATAACATAACCCGTTTTCGGCGTATTCGAACGGCAGATTCGTTTCACGCCCTTTAAGGAATGAAGAGCAAATCGCGGGCGACGCACCGAACAGATAAGGAATAACCCAGCCAAAACGGTAGTAATTACGGATCAGTTTGAAATAGCCGGCAGAAATTTCTTCTTTGCCGCTCTGAGCATCTTCAATGCCCAGCCGCGCCTGCCAGAATTCAAGAGGCAGCGAAAAGTTGTAATGAATGCCCGAAATAATCTGCATCAGCGCGCCGTAACGGCTTTTCAGCCCCTGACGATACAGCGTTTTCATCTGCCCGACGTTTGAAGTGCCGTACTGCGCCAGCTCGATATCGTCGGCGGCATCGATAAAGCACGGCATGCTGAACGGCCACATTCTTTCATCGCCCAGCTCTTTCGCGACGTGGCGATGAATGTCTCGCAGAACACTCAACGTATGCTCAACGCTGTCGTCGACGGGCGTAATGAACTCAAGAAGCGATTCGGCAAAATCAGTGGTGACCCAATTATGCGTCAAGGCTGCGCCAAGCGATTCAGGGTGAGCCGTTTTCGCCAGCGAACCATTGGGATTAACACGAAGCGTTTCACGCTCAATGCCGCGGCGGATCCCTTTCACGGAATGGGGATGAGCTTCCAGCCAGGAAAGCGCCTGTGATACATCCGGGATCAATTTGACCTCCCGCTGTGTGCAAAAGTTAACGCGTAAATTTTCTGAATCTGCATAGAGGTGACCATCATAGATAACCGATACCAATCTTACCGCGTCGTGAACTTGCCCTGATGTGCCAACTGCCAACGGCGTAGCACGGGTCTAGCTCACAGCGTGCGTACGTCGACAAAAGCCATATTGGCCCGTTTAGCTGCTTCAATACCGAAATCGGCGTCTTCAAATACCACACACTTCTCGGGCGGCACGCCAATAAGTTCGGCGCAGCGCAGGAAGGTGTCAGGCGCCGGCTTGTGATTTTCTACGTCATTTGCGCCGACTATCGCGTCGAAGCACTCGCGCAACCCGAGATGACGCAGCAACGCGTCCGCCATCCAGTGCTCGCTGCCCGTGCCGACCGCCATAGGGCGACGCCCGTGAAACGCCTTCACCACCTCAATGAGTGGCAACGGCTGAACCGTGTCTAGCAACATCTCCTGTACGGCCGATGTTTTCTCGGCGGCGAGATGATGCGGGTCGAGTTCCACGTTGTTACTGTGAATTATAGACTGGGCAATGCGCCAGGTGGGAGAACCGTTAAGCGCAACCATGGCGGCCAGGTCATAGTGCAAATTATATTTGGTCAATACCTGATCCCAGGCTTTGCGGTGCGTCGGCTCGGTGTCCAGAATGGTACCGTCCATATCAAAGATTAATCCTTCATAGCCTTCGTATAGCTTGTAGTCCATAACACCGCCTACTCTTAACCAATATGGGGAAACTACTTTAGCGTAAAGATAGGAAATTGTCGCTTTTTGTCAGGCTGGAAAGCACACAGGGATTAGTCTTGCGAGAGGGATCGAAAGAAAGGAATATTTTTGCGGAGCGCAGAATGCAAAAAACCCGCCGAAGCGGGTTTCTTTGACTCCGGGACTTAACAAAGTCTCGAAGCATTTGAATATGGTGCACCCAGGAAGATTCGAACTTCCGACCGCTCGGTTCGTAGCCGAGTACTCTATCCAGCTGAGCTATGGGTG
>NZ_JAWUEA010000010.1:0-168064 GCF_036663475.1 Rouxiella sp. T17
ATGAGCCCGGTGGAATACCGGGTTCATAGTGAAAAGTTGTAATAAAAACAGGTGTCCAAGTTTTGGGGTTCAGTGCATTTATCGTATCCCCGCCGTTTTGTATAGTTGTGTAACTATTATTACATAGAATGATTTTCAGGGATTTTTATGCCGTCTACCTCCGCAAGCACGGACTCGCTTTTACAACACCGCTCATTTGTCGCCTTCTGGATAGCTCGCGCGACCTCAAGCTTTGCTTTCCAGATGATCACCATCGCCGTGAGCTGGCAAATCTACTCACTGACGGGCAGCGCCTTCGACCTCGGGCTGATCGGGCTGGTGCAGTTTCTGCCTTCCGTCACGCTGGCGCTGGTTGCCGGACACATTGCCGACCAGTACGATCGCCGCCGCGTGGTGGTGATTGCGCAATTTGTTGAAGTGCTGGGCGTTGCCGCGCTTGCCGTGTTAACCCTCACGGGCAATGTCAACGAGCTGGTGGTGCTCGGGCTGGTGTTTATCACCTCCGTAGCGAAGGCGATGGAAGGGCCGTCGCTGCTCTCAATGCTGCCCGCGTTGGTGCCGCCGAAGGTTTTGCCACGCGCGATGGCGGCCAACAGCGTTGCTGGACAGGCTGCCGCGATGGTCGGACCCGCGCTTGGCGGCGTGCTGTACATTGCCGGTGCCGACGTGGTTTATGCTATCTGCGCCTTGCTCTATTTGACCTCCGTAATCATGGTCAGTCGTCTACGTTACGAGCAGGCTCCGCCGCGCCGCGTACCGGCAACCTTCAAAACGCTGTTCGCGGGCATCAGTTTTATTCGTAATCGCCCCGACGTGCTCGGCGTAATCTCTCTGGATCTCTTCGCCGTGCTGCTCGGTGGTGCCACGGCGCTGCTGCCGATTTTTGCCCACGATATTCTGCACACCGGCCCCTGGGGTCTCGGCATTCTGCGCGGTGCGCCTGCCGTCGGTGCGCTGTTAGTCGGCTTCTGGCTCTCACGCCGCGCACTGACCCGCAATGTCGGGATGATCATGTTCGCTTCCGTGGCCGGTTTTGGCGTCGCAACATTGGTATTTGCGCTTTCCAGCACCCTGTGGCTGTCGATTCTGGCGCTGTTCGCGCTCGGCGGCTTTGATATGGTCAGCATGGTTATTCGCGGCTCGCTGGTGCAGCTCGATACGCCAGACGACATGCGCGGTCGCGTTAGCGCCGTAAACTCCATCTTTATCAATACCTCCAACCAGCTTGGCGAGTTCGAGTCGGGAATGCTGGCCGCGTGGATGGGTGCCGTTCCAGCCGCCGCGCTGGGGGGTATCGGGACGCTGGTGGTTGTCGCGCTATGGATGAAAATGTTCCCGGGGCTGCGTCGTCGTCAGCGTTTGGAAAACGATCCGCCGATTGCCGAAAAAGCAGCGTGATCGCTTGAACACCTTTAAGTTAATGAAGACTTATAAGTTAATGAACAACAGCCGCCTGAAAATGCTGGGTGCGGGCTGTTTCAGCCTCGGCGGATTGCAATATTTGCTGGCCGAGAAAATCACCGCGCTCGGCTGGCAAGCGCCGGTTTATCGTTACAGTCAAAATTACATCAGCGACCTCGGCATTGCCCTGTGCGGCGCGACGGCGGACGGGCGGGAAATTTGCTCGCCGCTGCACGCGGTAATGAATTTAGGCTTCGCGATAGAAGGCGTGCTGTTTTTCATCGCCTGCTGGCTGCTGCGTTCGCTCTTTAGCGGCGCATTGCGCGGCGTGTTTTTGGCAACCGGCCTGATTCACGCCGTCGGTGGCGTGATGATCGCGCTGTTCCACAGCGGCGGCGCAAGTTCGGGCATCACGCTGCATCAAGTTGGCGCCGTGATGGCGATTGCCGGGGGCAACCTTTGCTTAATCAGCGCGGGCTGGATTTTACGCCATCGACGAATTTACGGGTCGTTAAGCCTGCTGGCGGGGATTTTCGGACTGGTCAGCATGGCGTTGATTAACAGCGGATATTTCCCGATTGGCCTCATCGAACGCGCCTCGGTTTACCCGATCACCTGCTGGCAAATCCTCACCGGCTTTTACCTGCTTGCCGGCTTTTACATGCGCACCGAGTTAGGGCGGGGCAATTAATCCCGCGGCATGCGCTCTGCAATCCAGTCTCTTAAAGCCTGCACGTTCGGGTCCATCGCCTTGTCGTGAGGGGTCACAAAGTAGTAGTTTCCGCCGGGCAGCTGTGGCTCAAAAGGCACGGTCAGCATGCCTTTTTCGATAAAATCGGCGGCCAGTAAACGGCTGACGATCGCCACGCCTTGACCCGCAATCGCCGCCTGAATAGCGTGGGTTTCATCGGTAAATCGCAGCCCCGCGCCAATATTCAAGTCCGTCGGACCATGCAATCGCTGCCAGTGTGCCCAGTCTGGCGCAGGCTGTGGCACGTGGCGATTTTCGACGTGGAACAGAGTCATCAGGGGCAAATCTTCTCGCTGCGTCAATTCCAAGCTCGGGCTGGCGACCAGCACAAAGCTGTCTTCAAACAGCAGCGTTGAGTCCAGCCGCTTATCCGGCGTCATGCTGTAGCGAATCGCGACATCAACCGAATCCCGCTCCAAATCCACCAGCTCGACGCTGGTATGCAGCCGTAAATCCAGCGTGGGCAGCGCCGTTTTCAATGCCGCGAGCCGAGGCACAAGCCAATGGGTCAGGAAGTTTGAGGTGGTACTCAAGGTCAGCGCAGGCGGCAGTTGGGCGCGGTGAATGGCGTTAACCGCCTGCTGTAGCTCGCCAAAAGCGCGCTGGGTCGACTGCTGAAGCCGCGCGCCCGCTTCAGTTAAAATAACTTCACGCGCGCTGCGGATGAATACGGCGGTGTTTAAAGCCTCTTCTAGCACTCTGATTTGGTGACTAATGGCCGTCGGCGTCACGCCAATCTCCTCGGCGGCACGTTTGAAACTGCCACAGCGGGCGACGGCGTCAAAGGCTTTTAAGGATCCGAGCGGCGGCAGGCGTTTATCGTGCATGATGAGTTATTTTCATCCTTGGCTGAAATCTATGACTTTGCCAGCCCTGATAGGGCGGCGTTAAGCTGACTCTATCATGTCGAGGCGATGAATTTAAGTTATCCGCCTTCGACGTTCACAACCGTTGGAGCCGATATGAGTCTCTTCATTGAACCAAAGATAGTTAAGTCAAAAACGCGGATGCAGGAAAAAGCGCGGGATAATGCGTCATGGCTGAGTAAAATTTCGGCCGCGTTAGGAAGTTTGGCGTTGATAAGTTTGCTGTGTGCACTGGCAAGCTGTGCGAGAAAGGGGTTGGATAATCCATTAACGCATACCGCTAACGGCGTGGCTGCCGTATTGATAACCCTGTTGATAATTAATGAAAAATATAGCCCTACGCCACTGCTGGCAAAGGGATTACGCGTTCAACCTCAGACCATCGCCGCCGAGTTTATTGCCACTTTTTATGCTGCCAGCAGTGGCTGCGGGCTGATTTTACTGATGATGCAGCATCCGTTTTATGGCTTAACAATGCTGTTTTTGACGGCGGCGCTGGCCTTTTGGGCTGGCACGAAATTATCCAGAGGTAATGAAACAGCGCTTGGATACGTTTTACAATTTGGCTTAATCAGCGGCGTGGCGGGGCTTGGCCTGCAATATCATGACGCGGCCGCATCGGCGTATTTGACCACCGTTTTAATGGGCCTGAATCATGGCGTGATCCTCTCCACGCTGTGGCAAACGCTGCATAAAGTCACTGCGCCAGCGTGGCGTAAAACCGCCAGAAAAGTCAGTGTTATCATGCTAGTTAGCGGGTTTACTGGCTCATTGGGTATCGTGGCGATTATTTTCAGTCGGGCTCCTCTCGGCGAGGGCTTCACTTGCGCATTCGGGCTGCTGACGGTATTTTCACTGTGCGCCTGGCTGGCGGGATCGCTAGTCGATTCGGCTTAAGCGCTCTTTTCATTTCAAAACCTAACCTATGGATAAATCATGTCTCCAACAGACAATCTCTTTGCTACCGTTTTTGACACCCTGATTGTCGAGCAACGGGAAGGCGGCGTGGCGCAGGTGACGTTAAATCGTCCGCAGGCGCACAACGCCTATAATGCCGACATGGTGGCCGAGTTGGGGCAGGTGATTGAATCGATAGAACAAACGCCTCACATTAATGTCGTGATTCTAACGGGGGCAGGCGAAAAAACCTTTTGCGCAGGGGCCGATTTGCAGGAGGCGTGGGTCGATGGCGGAAGCGGTTTGCGTAATCGCCACGGCGGCTTTAATCCGCTTCATTTAGTGCCGCGCCGCAAAGTGTGGATCGCCGCGCTCAATGGTCACGCTTACGGCGGAGGTTTCGAGATGGCGCTGCACTGTGATCTGATTATTGCTGAATCTGGCGTATGCCTCTCGTTACCCGAAACGCGCCACAGCTTACTACCCGTCGGCGGTGGTATCAGCCAGCTAGCGAAAATGCTGCCCGCGCCGCTAATCAAAGAGCTTATTTTTACCGCCGCCCCACTGACAGCGCAGCGTGCGGCCAGCCTTGGGGTGATCAATCAGGTGGTCGAACGCGCAGAACTCTTACCCGCCGCGATAAATCTGGCCGCCCGAATTAACCGCAGTGCGCCGCTGGCGGTGCAGGCCGCCAACGCGCTGATTGATCAGGCGATTTATGGCGATGCGCAAGATTTTACCGTGGCCGCTGAAAGGGAATTAAACACGCTGCAACAAAGCGATGATATAAAAGAAAGCGCGCTGGCCTTTCAGCAAAAGCGTCTGCCCGTGTGGAAAGGGCGCTGATGTTCGCCAAATATTTTAAAACAAAGGGCGCTCGGAAGCGCCCTTGTCAGTCTTTTGAATCTGATTAATAACGCTACCCGCTTTTACTGCCGCAGTTTTTCCCTCAGATCTTTAACATCTTCGGCTGAAACCGCCGTAGCCGCGTTGCCCCAGCTGTTGCGAATAAAAGTCACCACGTTAGCTACGTCGGCGTCGCTGAGATTGCCACCAAATGACGGCATGCCCGGCGCGGTTGGCGCGGCGTCGGTATCGACCGGACGACTGCCCGCCAGCACCACGTGAATCAGTGAGGTCGCATTTGCGCTATTAATCAACGGCGAATCGGCGAGTCGTGGGAACAGGCCCTGTTGACCCGTACCGTTTGGCGTATGACAGGCGGAACACCGGTCGGCATAAATCGCCTTGCCGGCCTTCATGCTGCTGTCATCGGCTTTTATCGGCTCCGGTGCCTGCGCGCCGCTGTCGTGACCGCTCTCTTTTAAATATACCGCCACGGCTTTCAGGTCAGCATCGGTCCAGCGCTGCGACGAATTTTTCACCTCTTCCGCCATCGGGCCGGTCGCCATGTCATAGCGATTACTGCCCGTTTTCAGGTAAGAGGTAATATCTTCAAGCGTCCATTTGCCGAGGCCAGTGTGATTATTGGTGGTGATATCCGGTGCCATCCAGCCTTCCACCACGCCGCCTTGCAGAAACTCACTGTTTTTATCGCCGCCCAGCAGATTTTTCGGGGTATGGCAGGTGCCGCAGTGCCCCAAACCGGCCACAATATAGGCGCCGTGATTCCATTCCACCGACTTTTTAGGATCCGGCTGATATTCGCCCTGGGTAAAGTTTATCCAGTTCCAGCCAATTAAGCTGGTACGAATATTGAACGGGAAGGGCAGCTGGTTGGATTGCACCGTGTTATGCACCGGCTGCAAACTCTGTAAATATTCCCAAATCGCCCGATTGTCCTCTTTGGTGACCTTGGTGTAGGCAGTAAACGGCATCGCGCCGTAAAGCCTCACGCCTTCGTGGCCGACGCCCTGCGACATCGCGCGCTGGAAGTCGTCGAAGGTCCATTTACCGATCCCCGTGTCGGGATCCGGCGTGATGTTCGCCCCCATCAACAGGCCAAACGGCGTTTCAATGGCTACGCCGCCCGCGTAAGGTTTGCTGCCCTGCACGCCCGACGTGTGGCAGGCCGCGCAATCGCCGAGCGTCGCGAGATAACGCCCGCGTTCGATAGAAGAGTAGTCGCCGTCGCCACCCGCGTGGGCCAGCGAACTGACCGCCAGCGCCAGTAATCCGAGCGAAAATGAGGTCAGTTTTTTCATACGATCATCTCCCCCGGGTTTTTCATGTAACGTTCGCGAATGGCTTCTGCGGCCTTGAACGCCAGCGCGCCCACGGTGCCGGTCGGGTTATAGCCCGGATTTTGCGGAAAGGCGGAGGCGCCAACTACAAACAGATTCGGCACGTCCCAGACCTGAAGATATTTATTAACCGAGCTGGTGGAAGGATCCGCGCCCATCACAAAGCCGCCGCACACGTGCGAAGACTGATAAGGCGTGCCGTTCCAGTGCCCTTTGGTCGGATTTTCGACATACTGACGCGGATTCATCGCCTTGGCGATTTCGCCCACTTTGCCGGTGCAATAGGCCGCCATCTTCAAATCATTCTGTGGGAAATCAAAGGTGACGCGCAGCAGCGGGCGGCCAAGCGGATCTTTATAGGTCGGGTCCAGCGAGAGATAGTTGGTGCGAATCGTGTAGCTGCTAGCCTCGCAGCCAATCGACATGCTGCTCAAATAATTTTTAACCGTCGCCTGTTTCCACTCCTTGCCCCACTTCGGCGTGCCGGGCGGCACTGGACGATAGCCGATGGGCGCGGCACCGATTGGCGTGACGCGAATACTGCCGCCGCCGAAGAAACCTAGCCCGCTGTGGTCGAAGTTGTCATTGTTATATTCGTCGATCCCCATGCCGACCGCGCCTGCGCCGATAAACGGGTTGAAGTTTTTATCGTCGAAGAACAGCTGAACGCCGTTGGCGGTCTGGTAGGCGTAATTTCGGCCCGTGGTGCCGGTGTTGCTGACCGGATCGTAGGGTTTGCCGATGCCCGAGAGCAGCATCAGGCGCACATTTTCAAAGGTGTAGGCACTGACGACCACCAGATCGGCCGGTTGCTCCCATTCGTCGCCGGAGGAGTCGATGTAAATCACGCCGGTGGCGCGTTTCCCCGTTGAGTCCATCACCACTTTCATCACTTCACAGCTGGTGCGGGCTTCGAAATTATCCTTGCGAATCAACACGGGAAGGACAGTGGTAATGGCGCTGGCTTTGGAATAGTTGGCACAGCCGTAGTTGGTGCAAAAGCCGCAGAAGGTGCACGGGCCCATTTTGATGCCCAGCGCATTGGTATAGGCTTCGGAAATCAGCGAAGACGGCACCGGAAACGCCTTGTAGCCCATGTTGCGCGCAGCTTCGGCAAACAGCGTCGGGCCGTAAGGTTGATCAAGCGGGCGGGTTGGATATTCAATCGAGCGCATGCCTTCGAACGGATTGCCGCCTTCACGATGCTCGCCGTTAACATTTGAAGCTCTGCCCGAAACGCCTGCCAGCCGCTCGAAAGAGGCGTAATGCGGCTCCATTTCACTCCAGTCAGTGCCCCAGTCTTGCAGCACCAGCTCTTCAGGCATCTCTTTCGCACCATATTTTTCAAGCAGATAACTGCGCAGGCGGAACTCGTTAGGCTGGAAGCGGAAGGTGATCCCCGCCCAGTGATTGCCCGCGCCGCCGGTGCCGTTTCCGGGGTGGAAAGAGCCCCATTCGCGCATGGGCAGGGCGGTTTGCGACGGATTGTTGCGGATAGTGATAGTATTTTGCCGGTTGCGTAACATCAGCTCTTCGCGGGTGTTATAACGCAGCTCGTCGGTAACGGTTGCCACGTTGAAATCACGCGCCGTATCGCGCCACGGTCCGCGTTCAATCGCCACCACGTCGAGTCCGGCTTCGGTCAGTTCATGGGCAATAATTGATCCGGCCCAGCCGAGACCAATCACGACCACGTCGGTCTTGGGGAGTTTCTTCGCCATGTTAAATCAGCCCTTAGCTTTTTGACATCTTCCACGCATCGCCACCGGAGATGCTGAGAGGTTCGAGATCCAGTTTCTGGTTGTGCTTGCCAATGTGCTCGCGGTAGTCGTAACGCGCGCCCGGAAAACCGAGCATTCTCCACGACACCATGTTGCGATTACCGCCATAAATCGGGTCGGCGAAGAAACCTTCCTGGGTGTTTTTCAGCAAAATAGTGAAAAACATTTTCGAATCGATGCGATTTTTAAAGCTGGGTGAATCCAGCGCGATTTTGCCGCTCTCAAGGCCAGACAAGATCTCGTCCTGCTGGTCGCCGGTCAGATCCTTAAACGATTTTTTAAAGCTTTGCTGGGTATATTCTTCCAACGCGGCGAGGCCGATGCGATAGCGCTGGCGCGGCACCAAGGGCGATTGGTCACCCTGTTCCGGCGTGCCGGGCTGGAAAGGGCCCTGCATATAAAGTCGGTCATAGTTGCCGTAAAAGCCGGCCAGCTGGCGGTCGATGAATACCGCGCAACCTGCGTCTTTGCCACCCACGGAGAGGTCATCGGCGGGGACAATTCGGTCAACGATGGCTTCAATCGCCGCCGCTTCTGCTTCATTAAAAAATACCCAGCCTTCGGTCTCGATTTGCGGCGGTGGGCTGCTGTCGAACGGACTCCACGCGGGCGTGCCCTTTAAATTCACGGCCTGTGCGGCTTTGGCTGCGCCCAACACCGCCGTGGCGGCAGAAAACGACAAAATTTGTCGCCGAGTGATGCCCGGTAAAGTCTTTTTGTTCCCAAGCTGGGACTTTTTGCTTTCAGGCAAAAGTTTTTTAGTCATAAAGCTCCCCTGATTTTAATTCGTTTTAATGGCGCATTCAGATAGGGATCACGAGTGTTGACGTCAAAAGGTGGAAACGAAATCTAACGACCTGACTTGATAATGAAGTCAGTCGGATGGCGTTAAATCTCAGTGTTGCCAAGCAAGCATAGAATATAAAGATATGTAAATGAAACTCATAGTTTGTTGAATATATGTAAGTAAAATGTTTTTTTAAAGGTGTCTTATCCGCTATTTTTCGTATAAAGCCATAGGGAGTGTAGGGTGAAATCTCGGTAAAAATCCCTGCTAATGATAGGGTTACGTGAGGTGAAGAGAATAAGGATTTAGCGGAAAACCGTCTGTTTTAGTTACCTACTTGTTGCCTAAATATGCGGCTAAAAAGCACACGAATTGCACCAAAATTTGGCGTCTTCTATTGGCCTCAACTAGCTTTCAACGTCTTTTAACGAGCTTGCCACGCTAATTTGCCCCAAAACTTGAAATTCTACTCTCGTTCGGTAAGATCACACTTCGATGGCAAAATGTGTGGATTATGACGAACGTCACAGAAAAATTTTCCATTTTAAGTATTAAGAAGATTTATCCTTCAGCGCTCGCTTTAGGTGTGGTCTTCGCCTGTGCCTGTTATTCGCATAATGCCCACGCGCTGGTCACGGATGCTGCGCTCACCCTGAATCCGGGAATCAACTATTCGGCCTCTGCCTCGGCCAGCAATTCTCTATTTAACAGCCCGCCAGCGACGAATAATCCAAACGCCTTGCCCGATTTGGGCAGTTCGTTGAATAACGGACAGAACTCGCAGACGCAGGCGCTGGAAACCAAGGTAGCGACAACCCTCAAACAGTTTGGTGAAAGCACCACGGACGATCCGCTGCGTGATCAGGCCGAAGAGTTGGCGTTGCAACAGGCCGCGCGAGTGGTGAAACAGAAAACCTCAACGCTGCTGTCGCCGCTTGGCACGACCACGATGAATTTTGATGTCACGGGACGTAATCTCGACGGCAGTTCGGCCTCGCTGCTGAGCCCGCTGTACACGACCTCTTCATTGCTGACTTACAGCCAGATTGGCATTCAGCATCTTGATGATGCCGATGTGGGTAATTTTGGGCTGGGACAGCGCTGGTCGCGCGGTGCGTGGATGCTGGGTTACAACGCGTTTCTCGACGATGATTTTGTTAGCGAATTAAAGCGCGGCAGCGTGGGCGCGGAAGCGTGGACCGATTATCTACACCTTTCGGCCAACTACTATCAGCCGATTTCCGGTTTTCATCCGCAGTCTTACGGCTCGGCCACTATGCGCCGTATGGCGGCAGGCTACGATATTCGCTCGCGCGCCTATTTACCTTTCTATCGACAAATTGGCGCGACGCTGAGCTATGAACAGTATCGCGGCGATCGCGTCGACCTGTTTGGTGATGGCAACTACCAGAGCAATCCTTCCGCGCTCTCTTTGGGCGTCAACTACACGCCAGTGCCGCTGTTTACCGTCAGTGCCGAGCGCCAGCAGGGACAAAGCGGCGACAATCAGGATGTCGTGCAACTTTCTTTAACCTACAAGCTGGGCGTGCCGCTGAGCCAGCAGCTGTCGTCTGATTACGTTGCCGAAAGCCATTCGCTGCGCGGCAGCCGTTTTGATGCCGTGGACCGCAACAATATTCCGGTGCTTGAGTATCGTCAGCGCAAAACGCTGTCGGTATTTTTGGCCACGCCGCCGTGGACGCTGCAACCGGGCGAAAGTCTGCCGCTTAAGCTGGATGTTCGCGCGGTTAACAAGCTCGATGCGCTGAGCTGGCAGGGCGATACTCAGGCGTTAAGTTTAACCTCGGCTAAAAATAATAACGATCCGGATGGCTGGACGGTGATAGTACCGAAATGGGACGACACGCCGGGCGCAAGCAACAGTTATCGCCTGTCGGTGACCGCCGTCGACAGCAAGCAGCAACACGTCACTTCAAACTGGATAACCTTGACCGTCGCCGCGCCGCTTGACGCACAACCCCAGCAACCCGCGCTGAGTTTTAACACTTCCCCGAATGCCAATTACTGAAAACGACGCCAATAACTGATTTTTACCTGAAAGTTTTCAGAGTTATTTGTGATAACGGCTTAAAGGTGACGCACGGTTTAGTTTTGTTGCCGATACTTTCCAGTAAATGGTGTTAACGCTGATGGCCTTGCAGCATCCACACGGCCGCTTCAACCCGCGATTTCAGCTGCATCTTCTTCAATAGATGTTTGACGTGAACCTTTACCGTGCTTTCGGTGATATTTAGCCGACGAGCAATCATCTTGTTGGGCAAACCTTCGGCAATCAGCTTGATAATATCGCGCTCGCGCGGCGTTAATGATTCAAGCGTGCGAACGCCCGTGGGCTTGGTTTCACGCAGGTTGGCGGCAAGAAGCGGCGTGAGTTCGGCACTTAACACCATCTTGCCCGACGCGGCCTGACGCAGCGCCACCAGCAAATCTTCCGGCTCCATATCCTTCAATAAATAGCCGTCGGCCCCGCGTTTAAAGGCGTTCACCACATCCTGCTCATTATTTGACACGCTAAACACCACCACGCGACCCGAGAGCGGCGTTTGGCGCAAAATATCCAGCGTATCGAGGCCGTGTAAACCGGGCATGTTGAGATCCAGCAGGATCAGGTCAGGATCAAGCCGTTTAGCCCATTCCACACCCTGTTCGCCGCTGCTGGCTTCGCCAATGACCTTTAGACTCGGGTCGAGGGCAATCAGCTGCTTAACGCCGTTGCGCAACATCGGGTGATCGTCAATCAGTAAAATGGTCGCGGGCGTCACATCGTTCATGCGGATTCCTTGGGGGTGAGAGGCTCTAAACTTGGGTGAAAACGCACGCCAAGGCGGGTGCCACCGCCAGCGGCTGGGGTAACAGAACACTCGCCGTGCAGGCTGCGTGCGCGGTCTTGCATAATCATCAGTCCGTAATGATTCTGCCGCAGCGCGTTTTCAGGCAGGCCGCAACCGTTGTCGATTATCTGCATTTCCACCTCGCCATCGTGATTTTTAAGACTCAAGCTCACGCGGCTGGCCTGCGCGTGTTTATAGATATTATTGAGTGCTTCACGGGCAATTTGCAGCAAATGTACGCCCTGATGGGCGGCAACCAGACCCGGCGGCAGCTGGTAATCAAAATGGATGCAGACGCCAATGCGGCGAGAGAATTCATCCACCGTATTTTGTAATGCGGCGCGTAGCCCGGGCGTGTCGAGCTTGAGCCTAAAGGTGGTCAACAGTTCGCGAAGCTGGCGATAGGCGGTATTTAGCTCCTCGCGCATTTGCTTGATAAGCAGGTTATTTTCGTCGTTCAACGGCGGATTTTGCATTTGCAGGCAGGCAACCTGAATTTTCAGGCAGGAGAGCGATTGCGCCAGCGAATCGTGCAGCTCGCGGGCAATCGTCGAACGCTCCTCCATCAGCATCAACTGCTGCTGGTTATCCGTTTGCCGTTCCAGCGTCAGCGCACCGGCCAGCTGTTCGAGCAGCATGCTGACCAACTGCTGGTGATCTTCGGAGAGCGGCTGCTCCAGCGGACGCTGCGCCAACAGCAAACCGTAATACTCCTCGCCATCGCGTAAACGCCAGCTTAGCGCGTCAACGTGTTGCCCGGCAGTGGGTTTATCGATAGGCGCTGGCTGAGAGGCAATTTCGTGGAAAACCTCATCACTTTGCGTGTCATACAGCCGCAGCTGCACCTCGCGCAAAGGGGTCAGCTGCTGCAACTCCTGCAATACGGGCGGCAATTTCTGACCCAGAGGCTGGCTGGTGTGCAGCCGCTGGCTGGCACGATAGAGAAAATCGAGAGTCTGGTTTTTATCGCTCAGACTGGCAGTTTTCTCATCGACCAATTTTGCAAGGTTTTCAACCCGTTGCGCCAGCGCCTGCGACAGCGTGTCGAGCGATTCGCCGAGCCGGTCCATCTCATTTTGCGCCGTGGCGTGCGGGCGGTAACGCTGGCTGAAATCGCCCTGAGTAATCGCCTCGGCCTGCAACAGCAGCTGACGCCAAGGCTGGTGCAGGCGTAAACGCAAAAAATAGACCGTCAGCAGCAGCACCAGGAGCGTCATCACCACGCCGATGATTTGAATCGCGCTGATCAACGTTAAATGGCGCTCGGTTTTTTGGTCCAACGCGGCGACCAGCTCGTCGAGCCGCGTGACGAATTCGACCACGGCGGGCTTGGCCTTTTGAGCGTTATCCGCTTGTAATAACAGCGGTTTCAATATGTGTAGCCAGTCATCTTGCAGCGCACGATACTGGGGCTGCAACCCTTCGCGGCGCACGGCGTCGAGCAGTTCCTGACTGTTTTGCTCATCTTCAATCTGCCGCAGATAGCCTTGATCCGAGGCGTTCAACGGCAGCTCGACCAGCAGGCGATAGCTCTGCATGCGCAGCGATCCGGCCTTGTTAATCGCGTGCGCGTTGCCCTGAATACTTTGCGCCATCCACGAGGCCATGCTCATGCCGCCGATGCCTAACAGGCCGGAAAGCAGCATCAGCAGGGTGATTTGTTTAACCAGTGACAGTCGATTCAATGCAGTTTTGATCGCGAATTCCTCTTGGCGCGCCAAACGGGTGACGCATTCTTTCTCATCAACGAGATGAACCCTATACCCATAAAGTATTAGTTAAAGAAATAGTTGAACAGCGGTTGATGCACATCAACATCCGTCTGGCCCGCGCTGCATAAGGTGCAGGCCTCATAAGATGACATTAACAGGTTGAGGCAACAATGACGGATTCACTCGCCACGCACGGGCAAAAATCGCCACGCGTAATTAAAGATTGGCGGCCCGAAGAGGCCGAATTTTGGCAGCAGCGCGGCAAGAAGATTGCGCGCCGTAATCTGTGGATTTCGGTGCCTTGCCTGCTGCTCGGATTCTGCGTGTGGATGCTGTTTAGCGCCGTCGCGGTGAACCTCAACAAGGTCGGCTTTGCGTTTTCCACCGAGCAACTCTTTATGCTGACCGCTATTCCGTCGGTGTCGGGCGCACTGCTCCGCGTGCCTTACTCGTTCATGATCCCGCTGTTTGGCGGACGCCGCTGGACCGCCATCAGCACGCTGTTTCTTGTCATCCCCTGCCTGTGGCTCGGCTTTGTGGTGCAAAACAGCGCCACGCCGTTTTCGACCTTTCTGATTATTGCCTTGCTCTGCGGCTTTGGCGGCGCAAACTTTGCTTCGAGTATGTCAAACATCAGCTTCTTTTTTCCCAAAGCCAGACAGGGCGCAGCGCTCGGCATCAATGGCGGTTTGGGTAATCTGGGCGTCAGCGTGATGCAGCTGGTAGCGCCGTTAGCCATTGCTTTTGCCTTGTTCGATTTCTTTGGTAGCCAAGGCCATTCACTGAGCAACGGACAGCTGCTGGCCGACGGAAAAATGCTCTGGCTGCAAAACGCGGCCTGGATCTGGCTGCCGTTCCTGCTGGTCGCGACGCTCGCGGCATGGTTCAGCATGAATGACATTGCCTCGTCGAAAGCCTCGATTCGCCAGCAGCTGCCCATCCTAAAGCGCGGGGATTTGTGGATCATGAGCCTGCTTTATCTGGCGGCGTTCGGGTCATTTATCGGCTTTTCTGCGGGTTTTGCGGTGTTAACCAAAACCCAGTTTCCGGCGGTGGAGATTATGCATTACGCCTTCTTCGGCCCGTTTATTGGCGCGCTGGCGCGATCCTTTGGTGGGATGCTGTCAGACAAGCTCGGCGGCGTACGGGTCACGCTGGTCAACTATATGATGATGGCCGGATTCGCCGCGCTGCTGTTTCTCACCTTGCCGGTTAACGGGCAGGGCGGCAACTTTATTGCCTTCTTCGGACTGTTTATGGCGCTGTTCCTGACCGCCGGTCTGGGCAGTGGCTCGACCTATCAGATGATCGCGCTGATTTTCCGCCAGACCACGGCCGAACGCGCGTTGGCGGCGGGAAAATCGCCCGAGCAGGCGCAGCGTGAGGCGGTTACGGACACGGCGGCGGCGCTTGGTTTTATCTCTTCCATTGGGGCGATTGGCGGCTTTTTCATCCCGCAGGCGTTTGGTTTATCGCTCGCATTAACGGGTTCACCGGCGGGTGCGATGAAGGTTTTTCTGCTGTTTTATCTCGTTTGTGCGGCAGTGACTTTTTGCATCTATGGGCGCAAAAAGGGGGCGCAAAAGGCTAATAAAGCGCTATAAATGGCCCAATAAGGAGATTTCGGCAGGAAATTGCCCCGTCGTCCATACTGTTTACAAGGTTATTGCTATTCACAGTATTTAACGACAGCGGGAGCACTATGTTTACCCATCGACTCGTCTTTCCGGCCAGCGTGCTGCGCGGCCGTGGCGCGATTAATCATTTGGGCGCGATGTGCGGACGCCTCGGGCAGCGCGCGCTGCTGGTGGGCGGGAAACGCGGTATCGCCAGCGTGGAGGCGCGGGTCGCGGATCAGCTCGATCAGCAGATGGTCAGCTATCTCGGCCATGAAGTTCTGGACGGACCCTGCTGTGAAGAGGCGATAAACAAACTCGCCGAGAGCCTTAAACGTCACGGCGTCGAGGTGCTGATTGCCACCGGCGGCGGTAGAGCGCTGGATACCGCCAAGGCGGCGGGCGTGCGCTGTAATATTCCTGTCGTCACGTTGCCAAGTATCGCCAGCACCTGTTCTGCGGTCACGCCGCTGACGTTTCGTTATCATCCAAACGGACAGTTTCGCGACATGTTTCCACTGGCTTACGGCCCGGCCGCCGTGGTGATCGATGCCGATTTGTTAGCGACCGCGCCGCTGAACGGACTTTCCGCGGGGTTGGGCGACACGCTGGCAAAGTGGTACGAATATCGGGCGATTAGTGACATCAATCAGCTTTCGGGGTTGTCGGGCGTGGCGCGCACCAACAGCGAGCTGTGTTTTACGCTAATTCAACATTACGCCGCCGATGCCTGTCTTGCCGTGCGCCAAGGTCAGGCCAATATGGCGTTGGAGCAGGTCCTTGACGCCATTTTTCTCTACGCCGGACTGACCTCAATTATGAGCAGCGGCGCGCATACCGGCGCTGCTCACGCGCTGTATGGCGGCTTTACCGCCTGTGAAAAAACGCGGCAGGTGGCGCACGGTTTGCTGGTGGGTTACGGAAATCTTTGTTTGTTGGCGCTGGAAAACCGCCCGGATAACGAACTGTTGGCCGCGTTGGAATTGGCCCGCACCTGTGATATTCCCGTGGCGTTGGCGCAGCTCTCGCCGTCGCTGAATGAAGCAGATATTCAACTTATTGTGGCGCAAAGTCTTAAGGTCGCTGACATGGCGAACATGCCGTTTGAAATCACTCAACGGCAGCTAAGGAGCGCGATAGAAAGAGTTGACAAATTGAGTGCGGATGATCGTTTTGTGATACTTACAGATGATACAAGTCAATAAATACTCAAATCCAAACTATTATCCTCTCTCTACTAAACAGGGAGGAGTGGAATGTTGAATGTCACAGCAGCGGGTCATACTTTATATGGCTGGGTATACGGGAATGATGCCAATCAAAACAGTAATAATCGAAAAATAATCGAATCGATAAAAGGTATTAATAGCTCACCAGTAGAAATGACGCGGCTAACCTCAGAGAATGATATTTCCCTGCCAATGGCGATGACCAAAGGCCTCAATAAAGAAACTATTATTAACGTTACGGAAGATGTTCAGCATAAGGAAACTCAGGCCTGCCTCACGCCATTGAATCGCAAGCGTTGGGTCAACGCCTGTCTGGGATTTCTAGCGATAGGCAGCTTAACGGCCGGGTGGATGCTTACCCAACATTATGATTTCCCGAGTCATTCAGCAAGGGATTCGCTTTCAGCTGCGGATAGTGCGCTGCATCCTAATGATGGCAGTCTATTTGATTTAGGGATGAATCGCGGCTATTCAGGGAGTATTGAAGCGAAGCAGAATGTCGGTAACTGGATGGCGAACAATCCGTATTATCCCGGATAATTTTGTCTTACCCACGACTTTTTTATAAACACGACTTTTGTATCAATAATCACGTTATCGCCAATCCGTGGCGATAATCGGGGGAAGCGCTGAAATAAATGTCGAAATATAGCTAAAGCGGCAATATTAAAGCGTGTGAATATCGATACCATCGCCAATATTGCTGCTCTGGTAATAAGCACGCGGCACTTCAACCTGATATTGCTGGTCGCCATAGGCAACTTCCAGAATATATTTTTCATTATCATAGGTTTCGATCGGGATAAAACCGAAGAACCCTTCAGCGACGCAGACATTGCGCGAAGAAGGCACCGCGTAGCGATGAATAATCTGCGCTCTCAGCGGCTGCTGTTTGCCGGTAATGTGGTTCCAGACTTGGTTGACGGGTTGCGACAGGGTGTTCAGCACGCCTGCGGCCAGCGAGTTCAGATCGTTTAGATTGGTTTTCAGCGCGGAGGCTGAATACCAGGCTGTGCGATCGTCAGTTTTGCGTGTCGTCATGTATGTACCTCGTGACAGTCTCGTTGGTCTCTGTATCGTTTATGTAGGTCGTTATAAGAACGTTCTCTTTATAACTAATTCAACACTACCCCTTATAACTATATTTTTCTGTCGCTGAGGTCCAATCTTTTTTTCGACTAAGTTAAGCCAAAGCAGGGCATTTCGCCGATGATTTGCCTGCTATCGAGCGCTAATTTCAGGGGTTTTAAAGGAGAAAAGCTTAACGAGACGGGACACGCCGACGTTTTTCGGCCAGCAGCAGCGGGCAGGAGGAGCACATTGCCACGTCCGTCAGCTCGTAGCGCAAACAGCATTGGCGGCGAAAGAGTGGGCTTTCGGGGTCGCACGGATTTTCGGGGCGTAGAGGCTGAAACAGCGGATTCTTGCGGCCGGCCGACAGTTCACGGGCTTCAACCAGCGCCGTGCCTTCGCGAATATCGGCGTTGATCAATTCCGCCTGCTGAATTCCCCAGCCGACGCGCACCGCCGCGTTGCCCCAGTAAATGCCGGGTTTGAGGCCTGAAACAGCCGCCATCGCCTGACACACGGGCCGTAGGTGACTTTCGATCATTTCTTCAAAACGATAAAAGGGCGCATCTGGCTGCGCGATAAAAGCCTCGCCTTCACCTTGCAGGTAAATCTGGCACGGCAATCCCTCTTCTTGCAGGCTCAAAAACAGCTTGTCTGGATGAATCGGCAACTGCCAGTTATGGCTCAGCGAAATAATCACCCAGCTCGGCAACAGGTTAGCGAAATACCACTGCGACCACATCGAGATCCGCGCGCGGCGTTTTTCAGGCTGGCTGGCGTCATCGGCATGAAC
This sequence comes from Rouxiella sp. T17, assembly GCF_036663475.1. NCBI lineage: Bacteria > Pseudomonadati > Pseudomonadota > Gammaproteobacteria > Enterobacterales > Yersiniaceae > Rouxiella > Rouxiella sp. T17. Next base: position 17,961 of record NZ_JAWUEA010000010.1, read on the forward strand.
GCGCAGATACTGTTGCAGCAGGCTGGCGCAGCCCTCTTCGGTGGCGAGCAGGCTTAGCGGCAGCGCATCGGTAATCGTGTCGCTCATTGGACGAAACTGATCGCCAACCCAGGGGATCGGGCCATCGCGGAAACTGTCGAAGAGTGTTTGCATCATTTCAATGGTCTTTGAATCAATAAACAAGTTGCCCAATCAGAAGAGGCGTCAGAGTAGCAAATCCGCAGCGAAATAATAATTATTTCTATTTAATGAGGCATCGATTGCTAAGCGATTATTAACGGAAAGAATGATTCGGGCGGGCGATGCGCGACGTTGAAAGCGCGCATCGCATTTGGGCATGTAACAAGGTACTTAACAGTCAAATAACAAAAACAGAGCCGATTAGAGCAGATTGGCCTGCTGCAAAATCTGTTTAACCTTGGCTTTTTTCTCTTCCGCTAACGGCTGGGCAGGGCGCAAAGAGTGAACCTGCACGTCAACGCCGACCAGCTGAATGGCGTATTTGATGACGTTATAGAACGGCGTGTCCAGCGCGTAAAGCGGCGGCAACCAAGAGAGTCGCTGCTGCAACGCCACGGCCTGCTCCAGATTTTGCTCCTGCCACGCCTGATAAATTCCGCAGGTCAGCTCGGGCGCAAAATTGGCGCTAGCGGGTATTGAACCCGCGCCGCCTAAAATTAGCGTGCCAAACAGGTATTCGTCATAACCGGCAAACACGGCGAAATCAGGGCGAACCGGCAGCACGGCCTGAATGGTCTCGCGTATATGATTTAAACTGTCGACGGTATCTTTTAATCCGACAATATTCGGATATTTTTCGGCTAAACGTTTGATGACATCCACTGGAATCGACTGGCCCGTCAGCGCCGGGAAATTATAAATAATGATCGGCAGCGCCAAGTTTTCGGCTAAATAGCTGTAATGCAGATAGATATTTTCTTCGGCCAGCGGGTTATAAAACGGATTGACCACCACCACGCCGTCGGCGCCCACGCTTTTGGCATGCTTTGCAAAACTCAACGTCGCTTCAGTGCCGGAATGCGCCGCGCCAATCAGCACCGGCACGCGTTTATCGACGTAGGCAGTGCAGAAAGTCGCGACCTCATGACGCAGCGCGTCGGACATATGGGCAAATTCTCCTGCGCTGCCAAGGAAAAACAGGCCGTTAACGCCACCGGCGATAGTAAAATCGATCAGACGTTTCATCGCCTCTTTATCGAGCTGTTCGTCGGCATTGAGCAGAGTCGGAACCGGCGGGATGATGCCGTGGAACAAAGTCGTGGTCATGGGCGTTCTCCGGGGTAGCTAGGAAGAGGTCAAAAGAAAAACGTCGTTCATTTATAGAACGACGTTTCATTTTTATAAATAGCAGGGAGAGAATTACAGCGCTTTATCGCAAGAACTTGAAGCGCTGTCACATCTTGCGGCTTACATCACCAGCGCCTGACCGTCTTTGCGTGATTCAGTGCCTGCCAGATAATGACCTTCAGGATGACGAACAATCACCTGCGCGCCGCCGAAGTTGTGACCCTGTAACGGATCTTCCACCAGCAGTTCGTGGCCCATGGCGCGCAGTGCGGCGAGAGTATTGGTGTCGAGCGTCGATTCGATAGCAACCTGACGACCCGCAATCACCCGCCAGCGCGGCGCGTCGATCGCGGCCTGTGGATTTTGTCCGTAAAGCATCACGCGGATGGCAAGTTGCAAATGACCCTGCGCCTGCATCGGCCCGCCCATTAAACCAAATGACATCAACGGCTTGCCGTCGGCGTCGGTGGCAAAGGCCGGAATAATGGTGTGCAGCGGGCGCTTGTTCGGCGCAACGCAGTTGGCGTGCGCGGGGTCGAGCACGAAGCCATAGCCACGATTCTGCATGCTGATCCCCGTGCCTGGCACCACTACGCCCGAGCCGAAGCCCATGTAATTCGATTGAATAAACGACACCATCATGCCGCTGGCGTCGGCGGTGGTCAGATAAACGGTGCCGCTCTGTTTTGGCGAGCCGTAGGTCACGTCGCTGGCGCGTTTCGGGTCAATCAAATCGGCACGCTGCTGCAAATAGTCGTCGCTTAACAGCAGCTCGGGGCTGAAATGCATGTGATCGACGTCGGCGATGTGCTGGTCGAGGTCGGCGAGCGCCAGCTTCATCGCTTCGATCGACAGGTGAATTGTCTGCACTGAATCCACCGGCTGCGAGCCAAAATCGAGTTTTTCGAGGATGCCGAGCGCAATCAGCGTCGCGATGCCCTGACCGTTTGGCGGCAGCTCGTGTACTGTGCCACCCGCAAACGACTGGGTCATAGTTTCAATCCAGTCGACTTTGTGATTCGCAAGGTCATCCAGCATCATCGCGCCGCCATTTTCCTTGCAGTGGGCAATGATTTTTTCTGCCAGCTCGCCGCGATAAAAGGCTTCGCCTTCGGTTTTAGCGATCAGTTCCAGCGTGTCGGCCAGCGCAGGATTACGGAAGATTTCGCCGACTTCCGGTGCGACGCCGTGCGGGGCGAAACATTCGAGAAATCCGGGCTGATCTTTAAGCTTGGCGACGGCGATTTTCCACAAACGGCCAATCAGCGGCGAGACCGGAAACCCGTGGCGCGCGTAGTCGATAGCGGGCTGAGCCAGCGTGGTAAGCGGCAGGCTGCCGAATTTTTTAGCTAGCTCAACCCACGCGGAGACGGCGCCCGGCACGCTGACCGAATCCCAGCCGTACATCGGCATGGCGTCTTTATCGGCAAAATATTCTGCGTTCCACGCCGCCGGAGAACGGCCCGAGGCATTCAGCGCGTGCATCTCTTTGCCGTCCCACAAAATCGCAAACGCGTCGCTGCCCACGCCGTTGCCGCTGGGTTCAACGACGGTCAGTGCCATCGCGGTGGCGACGGCGGCATCCACGGCGTTGCCGCCCAGCATCAGCATCTTCATGCCAGCCTGTGCGGCCAGCGGCTGTGAGGCAGAAACGGCGTTCGCGCCCATCATGCTCGGACGCAGAGTCGGATAACCCACGTTAAAATCGTAAGACTCGGACATACTCACTCCTGTAAATGAAAACCCTGTCATTCATTGATCACGTAAAGGCTTTTTCGGCCTCGAAGCTAATCGGCACGCGGGTCCAGCGCATCGCGCAGACCATCGCCCAGTAAGTTAAAACCCTGCACGGCGAGAAAAATTGCCAAACCCGGGAACAGTGACATCCACGGCGATTGCTCGAGGAAACTGCGCGCCGTGTTTAGCATGGCGCCCCACGAGGCGAAAGGCGGCTGCTGGCCAAGCCCTAAAAACGACAGGCTGGCTTCGGTTATAATCGCCGAGGCAATCGCCAGCGTCGCCTGCACCACGATCGGCGACATCACGTTCGGTAAAATGTATTTAATAATAATCCAGCGATCGGGCAGACCAATCGCCCGCGCGCCTTCTATATACTCTTCGTTGCGGATATTCATCACCTGCGCACGGGTCAGGCGGGCAAAAATCGGCATCGCCGAGAGCCCGATAGCAATCATCGCATTGCCCAGACTCGGGCCGAGGAAGGCACCCAGCGCAATCGCCAGCACCAGAAACGGGCAGGAAAGCATCGCTTCTATTACCCGCGAAATCACGCTGTCGATCCAGCCCTGCCAATAACCGGCCAGCAGGCCAAGCGGCACGCCAATGACAATCGCGATAATCACCGACACGCAGCCCGCCATCAGCGAGGTGCGCGCGCCCCAAAACAGACGCGACAGAATATCGCGGCCCAGCTCGTCGGTGCCTAGCCAATGCAGCGCAGAGGGCGCTTTACGCACCGCCATAAAATCAGCCTTGATCGGATCGAACGGCGAAATCCACGGCGCAAGCAGCGCGAGTATCGCAAAAACTATCACAATCACCGCGCCAATTACCGCGCTTTTGTTGCGCAAAAATTTGCTAAGGACGCGACTAGATTGTCTAACGCTCGGCGTTTGAATGGTCGGTAAAACAGCCTGGCTCATGTTATCCCCTCCGCATACGTGGATTGACCAGCACGTACAGCACGTCGGCCAGCAGATTCATCACCAAAAATCCGACCGCCACCACCATCACCACGCCCTGAACCACGGCGTAATCGCGATTAAAAACGGAATCGACGATCATCTTGCCGAAGCCGGGCACCGTGAACACCTGCTCGCACAGCACCGCTCCGCCCAGCAGCTCGCCGAACAGCAGGGTAGTGAGGGTGATAATCGGCACCAGCGCGTTGCGTAACGCGTGTTTAAAAATCACCTTTTTCGGCAACAGACCTTTGGCGCGCGCCGTGCGAATGTAATCGGCTTTAAGTACCGCAATCATCGCCGCCCGCGTGTGGCGCATCAGCGTGGCGGAGAGGCCGGTCCCGAGCACCGCGGCAGGCAGGATCATGGTGCGCAAATTTTGCAGCGGATTTTCCGAAAACGGCACATAACCGGAGGCGGGCAACCACTGCAATTTCACCGAAAAGAACATAATCAGCAACACGCCCAGCCAGAAATGCGGCACCGAAATGCCTGACAGCGCGACAAAATTGGCCCCGTTGTCAATCCAGGTGCCTTTATTTACCGCCGCCACGATGCCCATGCCGATGCCAATAATCAGCGCAATCAGCATCGCCCACAGCGACAGCTCCAGCGTTACCGGCAGTTTGCTGGCGATCAGCTGCAACACTGGCTCCTGCGTGCGCAGCGAAATACCGAAATCGCCGTGCAGCGCATTGCCGACCCAGTGAAAATACTGGCTCGGGATCGGGTCATCGAGATGATATTCCGCCCGCAGCTGGGCAATCACCGCCGGATCGCGCTCTTCACCGGCCATCGCGGTAATCGGGTCGCCCGGCAGCAATTTTTGCAGCGAAAACACCATCAGCGTGACCAGAAACAGCGTCGGCACGGCAGAAATCAGACGTTTAACTATTAACTCAAGCATCGTGGCCCCTTTTTAGTCCTGTCGCTCGCCTATTACTGCGTCAGCGAAACGCCCTGCAAACGAATCAGGCCGTCTGGATACGGCGTAAAGCCGGTAACTTTCTTGCTCATGCCGAAAATGCGCGGCTCGAAATAGAGATACACCAGCGGCTGATCGATGTTCTCCTGCTCGACCACTTTTTTATACAGCGCCTTGCGTTGCTCGACGTCGCTGGTTTGACGCGCGCTTAACAACCACTGATCCACCTGTGGATTGCTGTATCGCCCATCGTTTAACGCGCCTTTACTGGCGAGGAACGAATAAATGCTGCCATCAGGATCCGGACGGCCCGACCAGCCCGACATGGAGAGCTGGAAATCGCCGCGCTGCTGTTTATCGAGCAGGGTCGCAAACTCGGTCATTTGCAGATTCAAATTGATGCCGGCTTCGCTCACCATCGCCTGTAGCACCTGGGCCACCTGCTGCGAGGTCGGATTGTTGGCGACCAGCAGGTCAATATTCAGCGGCGTTTTCACTCCGGCTTCGGCCAATAGCGCCTTGGCTTTTTCAATATTTCGCGCGGCAATCGGCAGGTCGACGTGATAAGGGCTGACCGGCGAAAATGCCTGATTTGACGGCGTATATTGCCCCTGGAACACCACCTGATTCAGCGCGTCACGGTCGATAGCCAGCGACAGCGCCTGACGCACTTTGGCCTCTTTCGCCAGCGCCGAGCCGGTATTTACGGTGCCGTTATTGGTATTCACCGTCAGGCCCATATAGCCCAAACCGGTGACCTTGGTCATCGCCAGTTTCGGATTACTTTGCAAAGTATTGACGTCGGTCGCGGCGATCCCTTCGGTGAGATCCAGATCTCCCGCCTGTAAATTGGCGAGGCGCACGGAGGCGTCAGGGATCGGCAGGAACACGACTTTGTCGAAATGATAGGCCGATTTATTCCAATACTGTTCGAAGCGCTTAAGCACGATGCGGTCCTGCTGCACGCGGCTGACGAACTCATACGGGCCTGAACAGACTGGATGCGCAGGGACATTGCCCTTGGCGGTCGCTTCAGGCGCCATCATCGCGCCAGCGCGGTCGGTCAGCTGCATTAACAGCGCGGCGTCTGGATTCTTCAGGTGCAGCTTGACGCTGTAAGGGCCGGTCACTTCCACCGAGTCGATAGAAGAAATTTCACTTTTACGCAGCGAGCCGGGCAGCGTCAGATAACGCTCGAGGTTATATTTCACCGCGTTGGCGTCAAACTTTTCGCCATCGTGGAACACCACGCCCTGACGCAGATTCATGCTCAGCGTTTTGCCGTCGTCGCTGTATTTCCAGTCAGTGGCTAAGCCGGGCACGATGGCCAGATGCTGGTCGACATCGACTAAACGATCGCACATTGCGCTGAACACAAAGCGGCCATAATAGGTGCGGGCGGTGGCCGGATCGAGCTGATCGGGATCGGCACCTAATCCAATGCGCAGGGTGCTTTCGGCGTGGGCAAAACCGGCCGTGCCTAACAGCAGCAAAGCGCTTAACGAAGCAGAGAGCCGAGGACGAAATTTCATGGCGTGATTCCTTTTAAGGTATTGGCATTAATCAATTTTGTTAACTGATGCGTTGTTAACTGATGTTTTGATAACGACTATTTTTCTAAGATAAGGCGCTGGTTAAGTAATTTTTATCGCGTTCAGTAAAGCGTCGGCATTTTTGGTCGCCGCAAGCTGCGTGCTGGCCTGCTCGAAGAGGGCGCGACGCAGCGTGAAAGCCGCAGAAGGGGGCGGGATCAATACCGCCGTGCGCGAACGCAGTAATTCAGACCAGCGATGGCAGGCCACCTGACGCGACTCGTCGACGTTTTCCAGCCGAGGTTCGACCTGCCGACAGTGATCGTTGGCGTACGCGCAGCGGGTATGAAAACGGCAGCCCGTAGGCATATTGGCCGGATTCGGCATGTCGCCCTGCAACATATCCACCGGCCTTTTTACGCCCGGCGTCAACAGCGGCGCGGAGGCGATCAGCGCCTGCGTATAGGGGTGCAGCGGGGCGTCAAAAATATCGTCGACCTTCGCCAGCTCAACGATTTGCCCGAGATACATCACCGCCACGCGGTCGCTCATATGACGAATAACGGCCAAACCGTGCGCCACAACAATCATCGTTAAACCAAATTGCTGCTTGAGACTTTCCAGCAGGTTGACCACCTGCGCCTGCACGGAGACGTCGAGCGCCGAAACCGGCTCGTCGCCAAGCAGCAGTTTTGGCTCCGAAGCCAGCGCGCGGGCGATGCCGATACGCTGCCGCTGACCGCCTGAAAACTCGTGCGGATAGCGCTGGCTAAAGGCGGCGGGCAGGCCGACGGTAGTCAGCAACTCTCTCACTCGCTCTTTACGCGACGCCGCGTCAGGCAGCATGTTGTGCAGCCACAGCGGTTCCCCCACGATTTGCTCGACCGTCATTCGCGGGTTCAGAGAGGCAAACGGGTCTTGAAAAATGATTTGCAGCTCGCGACGCAGCGGCTTCATCTGCGCGGTAGAGAGATGGCTGATATTTTGGCCCTGATAAAAAACGTCGCCTTCCGAGGCGCGCAAAAGTTGCAGCAGCAGGCGTCCAAGGGTCGATTTCCCTGAGCCGGATTCGCCGACAATCGCCAGCGTTTCGCCCTGATAAACGCGCAGCGACACGCGGTCGACGGCCTGCACGACGGGGGTTTTTCGAAACAGCGAGCTGGGGCCTTTAAACACCTTGCTCAGGCCGACGGCCTCGAGAATTGGGCGTGGGGGAGTCTTCACGACAGCGCCTCCTGATGGGTTTGAAGAGAAAAATGTTGCTCCAACGGCGCTTTAAAACAGGCAACCTGATGCGTGCCGCTATCAAGCGCGGTGAGTGTTGGCCGCTGCTGATGACAGTTGAGGTCAGCGAACGGGCAGCGCGTTGCGAAACGACAGCCTTTCGGCATATCGGCGGGCAAAGGCACGGCACCCGGAATCGTCGACAGTTTTCCCTGTCGCGAGGCCAGCGACGGCATCGACCCCATCAGTCCGATGGTGTAGGGATGCTGCGGATCGTTAAACAGATCGGCCACCTCGCCCTGTTCGACGATTTGTCCGGCATACATCACCGCCACGCTGTCGGCCACTTCGGCAACCACGCCCAAGTCATGAGTAATCAGCAGCATCGCGGTATCGCTCTGCTCCTGCATGCGATTAAGCAGGGCCAGAATTTGCGCCTGAATCGTCACGTCGAGCGCGGTGGTTGGCTCGTCGGCAATCAGCAGTTTCGGGCGATTAACCAGCGCCATGGCAATCATGATGCGCTGGCGCATGCCGCCCGAAAGCTGATGCGGATACGCCTTGATCCTGAGTTCGGGCGCGGGTATTTGCACCTGTTGCAGAATCGACAGCGTCTGTTTCATCGCCTCGTTTTTATCGACGCCCTGATGACGCATCACGGCTTCGCTAATCTGCTCGCCCAGCGTCAAGGCCGGATTGAGCGAGGTCATCGGCTCCTGAAAGATCATCGCGATTTCCTGTCCGCGCAGGTCGGCGTACTGGCGCTCGGTCAGTTTCAGCAGCGAATGGCCCTCAAAATTTACCTCGCCGTGTAGCACCTGCGCGCTTTGCGGCAGCAGGCCCATCAGCGCCAGCGAAGTCACGCTTTTACCACAGCCCGATTCGCCAACCAGCGCCAGCGTTTTACCCGCCGCAATGTTTAGCGAAATGCCATCCAGCACGCTGGCGGGACTGCCGCGAAATTGCACTTTGAGGTCATCGATTTTCAGTACCGATTGCGACGCAGAGTCAAACTCGGACTGCGTCGCTGTCGTGGCGGTGGTCTTGAGTGCGGCCTGCGCCGCAATGTTAGAGGCGATCATCAAAGGGGTTCCTCATCGTCATTATTCAACGTGGCGATAAATGCATTTTGCAAAAACAGCAGGTGCTCGCGCATCATCCTGGCGGCCTCGAGCGGCTGACGCGCGGCGATGTGCTCGACAATGCGCCGATGGTGATGGTCGTAAATATCGAGACGCTCCTGATTGCGCGCTTTGTCACGCACTGCCTGCCAGCTCGGGTCGCGGCGAATCGCGTCGACGGCGTCAAACAGCCCGAGCAGCAGGCGATTTCCGGCGGCGTCGGCAATCGCGCGGTGAAAGGCGCTGTCCCACAGCTCAATCTGGTCGGCATCTTCGGCGTCAAGCTGGGTCATTCTGTCGAGCAGTCGCCACATCAGCTGAATCTGCTCGGGCGTGGCGCGCAGGGCCGCGTATTTCGCTAAACCCGGCTCGATTTGCAGCCGCGCCTCCATCACTTCCAGCAGGTTCGACTGCTTCGGCATTGCTTGCAGGCTCAGCGGCTGCGCGGGCGCTTTCGGACCAATAAAGGTGCCTTTTCCCTGTTTGCGCCAGATAAGGCCTTCTTCAACCAACACGTCGAGCGCGCGACGAATTTCGCGCCGTCCCGCGCCGAGGCGTAAAACGAGGTCACGCTCGGTCGGCAGCGGCTGACCTTCGTGCGGGTGCTGCTCGATAAGCTGACGCAGTTGCTCCAGCGCCGAATGCGAATTGCCCGCCGCTAATGCGCTAGCGGAAGAGGTGACACGATGTTGGCCTTTAGAGGGTGCAGACATGATCCAGTGCGCCTAGTAGTTAACGTGATCTCATCAAGGCATTGCACAAATCGAACCAATGTCGCGATGGTTCAGGAAAAAATCAGATAATAAAATTTAATAACACTATTTTTCATATGCTTAACTTTTGTAAATTCATGAATCAATCAGATAAGGTTCAGTCAAGGCAATGCCCTATTTGGAGCAGGGATTTAAAAAGTTGCACCGCAGAGACGCAACTTGTTAAAAATAAGGGAGGTGAGTAGATGATATTCACCGTTAACGGGGATGAGAGAGTCATTAACGATATTCGTTGCCGAATGAAAGGGATACAGGATGAGAACGTTGAAGTTGGGCCATTCGGGCCTTGAAGTCTCTGCGGTTTGTCTTGGCTGTTTGACCTATGCGCCGAAAGAGGCGAGCGGGTATACGTGGTCGCTGGATGAGGCAGAAAGTCGGCCTTTTATTCGTCACGCGCTGGAGCTCGGCATTAACTTTTTTGATACCGCCAATTCGTATTCAAACGGTGCCAGTGAAGAGATTCTCGGGCGAGCGATTAAAGATTTTGCCAACCGCGATAACGTGGTAATTGCTACCAAACTTTATAATCCGATTCGCAGCGGACCAAACAGTAAGGGATTGTCGCGCAAGGCGATTATGACCGAATGTGACGCCAGCCTGCGCCGTCTCGGTACTGATTATATCGACCTCTATCAAATTCATCGCTGGGATTACGACACGCCGCTCGAGGAGACGCTTGAGGCGCTGCACGACCTGGTTAAAGCCGGAAAAGTGCGTTATTTGGGGGCGTCATCGATGTTTGCGTGGCAATTTTCAAAAGCCCTACAGGTGGCGAAATATAACGGCTGGACGCGTTTTATCTGCATGCAGAATCACCTCAATCTGCTTTATCGCGAAGAAGAGCGCGAAATGCTGGGATTATGCGAAAGTGAAGGGATTGGCGTAACGCCGTGGAGTCCGCTGGCGCGCGGTTTACTGGCGCGTCCGTGGCAGCAACCGACGGATTCTCTGCGCCACGGGCACGATCGCTTCGCGAAACAGCTCTATTCCGCCACGGCAGAAGCGGATCGCAGCGTAATAGAAGCCGTTACCGCCGTGGCCGCTGAACGCGGTGTTTCACAGGCGCAGGTCGCGCTGGCGTGGCTTTATCGTCATAAATCGGTGGTTGCGCCAGTCATTGGGGCGACTAAATTTTCTCATCTCGACGACGCCGTCGCGGCCAGTGATTTGGTGCTGAGCGCAGAAGAGATTGCCCAGCTTGAAGCGCCCTATATTCCACACAATGTGGCTGAACATGACTAATTCCCCAAACCAAATGCAAATGATTTTGCCTTAAATCTCACTGATATTTACTTAATCTCTAGTGAAAAGCTTCGTCGGCGTCCCAAATAGTCGACATGGCGGTTTCAAGTTTTTTGAACAATCGGTAGCGCGGCTCGTGGAAGGCGACCTGCTCGGGAATCGGCAATAACGGCTGGGCGGTGACCTTTACCGCCTGCTTGACGCCTGCCGCGAGGTCGCGCCAAATACCCACGCCTACGCCCGCGCAAATGGCTGCGCCGAGTGCGCCGGTCTCTTTGCATTCGGTGACCTTAATCGGAATGTTTAATACGTCGGCGAACATTTGCGGCCAGATGCAACTGCGCGCCGCGCCGCCCGAAAGCGTGGCCTGTTCAAAGGCAATGCCCGCCGCGCGCAGCCTGTCGATGTGCGCGCGATGGGCGAAAGTTACGCCCTCAAACAGCGCATAAAGCATGTCGGCGCGAGTGTGCCAGCCGCCTAAACCGTAAAATCCGGCTTTGGATACGCCCGCTTTTCGGCCTGAATAGAGATACGGATGATAGAGCGGCAACTGGTCGTTGGCGGCAACGTGGGCGACGATATCGCTGCTGCGCGCCGCGCCTTGACCGGCTCTGCCATCATCAAACTCGCGCAGGAACCAGTCGAGATTGGCCGCCGAGGTAGCGCTGGCCTCAATCGCCATGTAGCGATCGCGTTCGATTATCGAATTCATAAACACGGGGCGCAGATAGTCTGGCCTGTCGACCACCACCTGATTGATGCTCCAGGTTCCGGCCACAATAGAGGCCTCGCCGGTATTAACCACGCCGGAACCGACCGCGCTGGCGACGACGTCAAAAATGCCTGCGACCACGGGAATGCCGACGGGTAAACCCGTTAGCGCGGCGGCCTGCGGGGTGATTTTGCCGACCACGTCGCATGACTCGTTAAGCGGCGCGAGCAGGGGCAGGGCGTCTTCGATGTCATAAAGCGCCATCAGTTCGCGATCATAGTCGCGCGACGCGTAATAAAGTAAACCGGCACCGGCGGCGTCGGAATAGTCGGTGGAGATAACACCGCTGAGAAAATGGGCGATCACATCTTTAGCCAGCAAGAAATGGCCGATATTGGCATAAACCTCGGGCTGGTGGCGTTTGAGCCAGCCGATCAAAATGGGCGTCGCGGCGGGCCACGGTTTTTGCAGTGAGCGTTGATAAATCAGCCGATCGCTGCCGTCCAGCTCGAGTTGATGCACGCGTTCCGTCGCGCGGCTGTCGATCGACTGAATGCCTAGCAGCGGGCGGCGCTGTTTGTCCAGCGCGTAAAGCCCATTGCCGTGACCCGCCGCGCCGACGGCAATCACCTGTAAATCCCGTCGAGGAGCCTGAGCCAGACAGGCGCGAACGGCCTGCGTCACGCCGTGATAAATATCTTCAATCGGCCGTTCGGCGTAGCCCGGCTGCGGCTGGTGGGTTTCCCCCGCGCATTCGGCGACGGAGAGCACGCTGCCCTCCAAGTCGAACAGCACCGCTTTGATCATGGTGTTTCCGGCATCAATTCCGAGTAAACATTTGCTCATAGGTCGCTTCCGTTTTCAGTCGCCGAACTGGTGGTAAATCTCCATTGCGTCGCGCCCGCTGGCGCCCTGATGGATTATCGCCATCAGCGCTTTGACCACCTGCGACGGATTGTTGTGCTGATACACGTTACGGCCATACACCATGCCGGAAGCGCCCTGTGCCATCAGCGCCGCCGTTTTGTCGAGCACGGCGGAAAGCTCGCCTTTCCCGCCGCCACGTACCAGCGTCGGGCAGCGCGCCGCTTCAACAACCCGATGAAAATCCTCGACGTTTTCGGTTGGATCCGCCTTGATAATGTCTGCACCCAGCTCGCGCGCCAAACGTACTAACGGAATGATTTTACTCGCGTCGCCGAGCGAACCGTACGCCGCCCCTTCGCCCGCCGGTGCCATGACCAGTGGCTCAATCATCAACGGCATGGCGTATTTTTCGCAGGCGTGGCGCAGGCGACCAATGTTTTCGACACACTGGCGGAAGATGCCGGGCTCGTCGGGGATCATGTATAAATTCACCACCACGGCGGCGGCGTCCATTTGCAGCGCGGCCAAGATTGGCGCATCGGGATTGTGCAACACCGCCCACATTTCGCGGTGGCGCGCGGCGTTATAGGCATTGCCAACATCGGTTCGCAGCACCAGCGCCGGCTTTTTCTGCGGCTGATTTTGCAACAAATCCGCCTGACCGTAATTGACCTGAATCGCATCGGGCTGCGCGGCAATCAGATTGCTCATTACCGTGCCGATATCTTCCAGCCCGATGAGAAAGTCCGGCTCATTAGCAATGCCGTGGTCAATCGCGACGTCGAGACATTTTCCATTATTAAACAGGCGGTTGAGCCTGACTTTATGAGGCGCTGTCATGGCTGACTCCTTCTGAAATCGCCAGCGTCGAATGAGGTGACGCTGAAGGTGATGAATTAGACGGCGAGGGTGCGTTGATGCTGGTTAACCCGTGCAGTTTGGCGAGGCGCGAGAGAGTCGTTTCAAGCTGCTGCGCGCGCTGGTCGTCGTCCCAATGCAATGCTTCACCTAATAGTTGGGCAATTTCTTCAATTCTTTGCATCGTCAGGTTCCCACTGATCGCCATCGGCGTGCGGCGCACCAGCAAATCTTCCAGCGTTTGCACCTGTTCGTGATGAATCAGGTAACGCAGCTCGTTGCGGCTGTATTCGGCATAACTACTCAACGGCTGGTCGGGTTGCTGAGTAATGTAAACCGCGATCTGCGCCGCCAACGTGCCGTAGCGTGTTAACAGTTGGCTGATACGTTCAATCGGCAAATTATTTTGCTTGCTGATTTGCTGGATCCAGGCGGCCTTTCTCTCCGGCTGCGGATAATCTTTGCCACCGCCGATTGCCATCTCTTCGGTTGAAATTTTGCGCGTGCGGCCCAGCAGTTTCAGCACTTTATGCGCCGCCTGTTCGCCAAATTTACGGAACGTGGTCCACTTGCCGCCAACCAGACAAAGTGTCGAGTAATAGCGCGTGGCGTCGGGAGGCAGTAGCACCAGCGTGTGATTACGCGAGATGCGGCCATTGATTTCGCTGTCGGTGAAGGGAAGAGGGCGCACGCCGCTGAAGGTGTAAAGCACGTCTTCTTCTTTAATGTCGATAGTGGGAAAGACAAATTTCAGCGATTGCAGAATGTAGCGCTGTTCTTCGTCGGTGCAGACCACGTCATCGGGGTTGTCGATACGAATATCGGTCGAGCCGACCAGCACGTTGCCATACCACGGGAACATAATGCACACGCGGCCTTCTTCATTTTCGTAATAGACCATTCCGCCGTTAAGCGCCGCCAGCAGCTTGGGATGACGGATAATCAGGTGTGAACCTTTGGTGCCACCAATCAGCTTTCTAGTGGCGGGATTTTGCCTGAGCGTGCTGTTGGCGCGGTCGATCCACGCGCCGGTTGCATTCACCACCACGTGCGGGCGCAGGGTGAAAGTCTGATTGCCGAGGGTATCTTTAAAGGTCAGCGTTTCGCCGTCGCTGGCGATAAGCTGGGTGTAATTCAGCGCCAGTGCAAGCGGATTGGCCTGCTCGGCGTCATTCACCAGCTCTACGCCGAGCCGTTCGGGCGCGCTGATCCAGCCGTCATAATAGGTGGCGCTGCACTTGACCCATTCGGCGAAATCAGGCCAGCTCTGGCGGGTCGCCTGCTCGCCATTCAGCTGGTGGCGCGGCATCGAGCCGTATTGACGAGTATAAAGGTCGTACATCGACAGGCCGGTTTTGATGATCAGCGCGCCGCGTCGTGAAGGGCGTTCAGTTAAACGGAAGAAGCGTTTGCCAGCGTTGACCAGTCCGCCGCTCCAGCTGTCGATGGGCACGGTGGTTCGCAGTGGGGCGACGTAATGCGGCGCGTTTTTCAGTAATCGGTCACGCTCTTCCACCGACTCTTTAACCAGTGAAAACTCGCCGGTTTCAAGGTAGCGCAGGCCGCCGTGGATCATCCGCGAGAGTGCGCCGCTCGCCGCCTGACACCAATCGCCCTGTTCGACCATAATGACCGGCACGCCTTGCAGTGCCAGCTCGCGAAAGGTGCTGATGCCGTTGATTCCGCCGCCAATAATAACCACTGGCGTCTCGGTTAAGCCTTGAATACGCGCGATTTTCTGCTCACGCTGGGTGTCAACCTGCTGTGACTGATTAACCATGTCGAGCTCCTGTAATCGCCGCCCGCCTCTATTTAGTGAAAGGGATCGGGGTCTAAGAGAGGTATAGGGCACAACAACAGGGATGGGCAAGGTACTGATTATTAATTGTAACCAGTTTGTGATCTGGGTCGGTGGATAAGCGCACAAAAGGATCCTCGAGCCGTAAACGCTTGACGCTGGGGATCTTGTTCCTAACCTACAAAACTTGATCTCGATCAATTCGTGGAATGATTAGAATAATTAATGAGTCTTTCTAAGAAATTGCTGATTTTTTCCAAAAAAGCGTCGTGATATCTTTCCTTTTAATCTTCTGACTTATTATGAACCTATAAAGTCATATAACGTCATTCTCGATGTGGAATTAGCATGATTTTATTAACCGGTGCGGCAGGATTTATTGGTTCTAACGTCTTATTGGCGTTAAATAAAGCCGGTATTACTGACGTGGTTATTTGCGACACGATGGGCCGCGACGATAAGTGGCGCAATATAATAGACTGTGAGTTCAGCGACTTTATTCCCCTCGGTAAACTCGAATCCTAGCTTGAAAAAGGCCCGCAGCTTGATGCCATTATTCATTTAGGCGCTAAGTCTTGTACCACGGCGGTGGATGCCGATGACGTTCTTGAAAACAATGTTTCGCGATCGCTTAAGCTTTGGGAATTTTGCGCTAAACGCGGCGTTAGCTTCATCTATGCCTCTTCGTCTTCAACCTACGGCGACGGTTCCAGAGGCTTTAAAGATCACCAATCGCCGCGTTTTTTGAATAAGCTGAATCCACAGAATCTCTACAGCTGGAGCAAAAATCTGTTCGATTTGCGCGTGGCGCGCGATGTTGAAAATCCAGATGTTCAGACGCCAGAACACTGGTACGGATTGAAACTGTTTAATGTCTATGGCCCCGGCGAGTTTCGTGGTGGAACCTTAAAAAGTTCTGTCGGAAAAATTTGTTATTCGGTTTTAAATGACAAACCTGTGACCTTATTTAAATCTGACTTGCCGGAATATGACGACGGCGAACAGTCGCGTGACTTTATTTATATCGATGACGTGACTAACGTTATTAAATGGTTGCTCGCGACTAAACCACCCTCCGGTATATATAATGTCGGCACGGGTGAAGCTAATTCATTTTTGACCATCGCCAAAACGGCGTTCGAACTGTCTGAAAAACATCAGAACATCGACTTCGCGCCTTTTCCTGAAATGCTAAAAAACAGCGCGCAATACTTTACCCAGGCTGATATCAGCAAGATACGTGCCGCGGGCTATACCTCAAGCTTTACGCCTTTGCGCGAAGGCATGGCCAAGTATATTGACTATTTACGTCAGGTGGGGGAGTAATCCCCCATGCTCGGGATATGTTAAGCACCATTTCAAATCTAAGGCTGAAAGTCGTTACTGATAACTCACCGTTACAGTGACATATTAAACGGCGTGATTACGCTTACGCTGGAAAACTCTTCGCTATGTTCAGTCGCCATCGTCGGTATAAATCCGTGATATTCCAAAATGCTTTTAAATATGTTTTTCGCATCCTGCTTTAAGTCATGTTGAATAATTAAATCTAGCTTTCCTTGCGCCATTAAAATACGGTTGTCGCTGTCGAGATCGTGACCGATAAACATTTTTACGGGTCGATTAAGGTCGCTAAATGCGCGAAGAATGGCGTTATTTGCGCCACCGACGCTATAAACGGCAGCAATATCCGGATTCAGTTTTAACGAATGTTTAACAACGTTGTAGGTAAGGGCATCTATGCCAAAGCCGCCATAGATACGCTTTGTTTCCAGAAGCGGTGCCATTATCTTCAATGTTTCACAAAAACCCTCAACACGTTCGGTTTCGCCGTGAAAATGTTCGGCACCTATGACGGCGGCAATCGAAATTTGCTCTTCTTTTAACCAGCGTGCCATCATATATGCCGCAGTGCTGCCAGCAGAACGGTTTTCGATGCCGATATAACGGAAACGTTCGCACTGATTTTGATCCGTGACGAGTGTAATAACCGGCACCCTTTGCTGATGCAACTGACTGATAATGTGTTTAATTTCCTGATTATCCAACGCTTTTAATACGATGCCGTGACTGTCGGTTGCGCAGCGCAGCATGAGTTTGGTCACTTCTTTGACGCTAATTTCCTCAAAAATATGCAGGCGCAGCGAGATTTTAAACGGCGCGAAACTTCCCATTTCACCCAGCAGCGAATCTACCACCATCTGACTAAAACGGGCCGGGGTATGCAGGATGACGTCAATGATAATGGTGCGGCCGCTGGCGAGTCCGTTGTGTAATTGCAACTCCAGATCTTTGATTGCCTGCTCAATCCGACGCTGTGTTTGCGCGTGAACTGCGCCTCGACCATGTAATGCGCGGTCGACCGTGGCCTTGCTCACACCCGCTTGCAAGGCAATCTGCTTGATTGAGAATTTCATTTGAGGTCTTTTTGAGGTCTGCTGTTTCTATTGTTGTCTAAATGTATCTGCTATTGTGCCGAATTGTTAACTGTTATTTTCTTAAATTTCTCAATTTCTCCTATTTGCTATTACAGGATGGCGGAAGTGTGCGTTATTTCTGCAACTACGGCCCAATTACGGGAAATTCTTTAAGGACATTTTTCAATAATGAAAAGAAGTACAGGTATTGTGGTTAATATAATCGGGGTAGTCCTCATCTTGCTAGGGTTAATATTGGCAGCAGGAGGACTTTATTTAATAACATTAGGTGGATCGTGGTTTTATCTTTTCGCAGGCCTTGCGATGGCAGGCAGTGGATGGGGATTAATCAAAAAACGTGCCTGGACATTATGGCTGACATGGGGATTATTAATCGTCAGCTTAATTTGGGCCTTCTCTGAAGTCGGCACCGATTTCTGGCAATTAGTGCCGCGCACCGTGGCATTCCTGGTCGTCACGCTATTAGTGACCCTTTGCGCGCCGCTGCTTAGAAAGTCAAACGGCAACAAAGTGCTTAATTGCAAATTCAGCGCCGTGCTTTCCGTGGTGCTGGTGGCTTCTATCGCCGCTATTTTTGCCAATATGTTCCGCGTGCATCCTGAAGTCGAAGGCAGTGATAACGCCGCCTTGCCAGTGATCGCGAATACGGCAGGTGATGACAGCGGCAGCGACTGGCCAGCCTATGGTCGCAACACCATGGGACAACGTTTTGCCCAGTTTAATCAAATCAATACCAAAAACGTCAAAGACCTTAAAGTCGCGTGGACCTATCGTACCGGTGATTTGGCAACCAACGGTGCCGAATATCAGGTAACGCCGCTTAAAATCGACGATACCGTGTATCTCTGTACGCCGATCAACAAAGTGATTGCGCTTGATCCAACCACGGGCCAAGAGAAATGGAAATACAATCCGAGCGTTAAAGAAACGCCAGCCAACAAAAACTGGAAGCGTTGTCGTGGCGTCAGCTACGCCGATCTTTCTACGTTACCGGCTGAGCAAAGTGCTGCCGTTCCTGCGAATGCCGCTCCGGCGACCTGTCGTAAACGCATCATCAGTACTACCATCGACGCGCGTTTGTTCGAGCTGGATGCTGAAACCGGTAAAATCTGTTCCGATTTTGGCGACAACGGCTATGTTGACCTGTTGAAAGGCCTTGGCCCGACGGCTCCAGATTCTTACTTCCTGACCTCGGCACCACTGGTTGCCAATGGCGTTATCATGGTTGGCGGCAAGTTAAACGACAACCTGACTACGGGCGAAGCATCTGGCGTTGTGCGCGGCTTTGACGTGCAAACCGGTAAGCTGCTGTGGGCGTGGGATCCTTCCCGTGGCCCGCGCGACAGTACGCCTCTGCCCGACGGCCAGACTTATACTATCGAAACGCCAAACTTCTGGGGAACAGCGGCCTACGACGAAAAACTGGGTCTCGCTTATTTCCCTACAGGTAACCAGACTCCCGATTTCTGGACGGGCAATCGTCATCCGTATTCTAATGAATACAACGACTCCGTGGTTGCAATCGAACTGAAAACCGGTAAAGAGCGCTGGCATTTCCGTACCGCCAATCAGGACCAGTTTGACTACGACGTCTCATCCCAGCCCATTCTGTATGATTTGCCGGGTAAAGATGGCACCACCACGCCGGTGCTTATCCAGTTGACCAAGCGCGGACAGATTTTTGTCCTCGACCGTCGCACGGGTAAACCTGTTTTCCCTGTTGAAAACCGTAAAGTTTCTACCGATGCGATGCCGGGCATGAAAGTCTCCCCGACGCAGCCGTATTCCGCGCTTTCTGTGGGTACGACGGCCTTTAAAGAGTCGGATATGTGGGGCGCGTCTATCTTTGACCAGCTCTATTGCCGTATCCAATTCAAGGAGATGCGTTGGGAAGGCGAATTTACGCCGCTGTCTGACAAGAAACGTACGCTGATTTATCCGGGCTACTATGGTGGCTTTAACTGGGGCGGCGGCGCGATTGATGCGTCTACCGGCACGCTGATTGTGAACGATATTCGCATGGCGCAGTGGGGACGTTTCATTAAACGTGAAGATGCTGTACGTGTCGGCCTGAAGCCAAGCACCGAAGGCGAATACTCGGCTCAAAACGGCACGCCGTGGGGTGTTGAGCGTTCGATGTTCGTTTCACCGCTGGGTGTTCCATGCTTTAAACCGCCGTTTGGTTCAATGACCGCCATTGATCTGACGACGGGTAAAACGCGCTGGCAGGTGCCGATGGGCAGCATTCAAGATGCACCGGTTGCTGGTGTGGTGCCGGGCGTGCGCATTCCATTGGGTATGCCGACAATGGGCGGCCCGCTGGTAACCAAAGGTGGCCTGACCTTCTTCCACGGTACGCTGGACTATTATGTTCGCGCGCTGGATAACACCACCGGTAAAGAGCTGTGGCGCGGGCGTCTGCCTGTTGGCGGACAGGGCGCACCGATGTCTTATCTGAATAAGGATGGCAAGCAGTACGTCGTCGTTGTCGCGGGTGGCGCCACCCGAACCGGCACCAACGATAACCGTGGGGACTACGTCATCGCCTACGCATTACCTTAATCGTCTGGTTTAGTAAACTTTAAACCCCGCTTCGGCGGGGTTTTTTTATGGCGGTTGCAATTTCATCCAAACTCTTTCTGGTGCGCTTTTTTGCGGGTTAGATAGTCTTGGTCGGCGCGCAGGCGGTCCCAGTATTCTTTGAAGATCGCGGCGGAGGCGGCTTTTTCTTCATCGAAATTGCGTGGATGCAGGCTGCGGTCTTCGGCATATTTTCGGCCGCCGGGATAGTTGGCGTAGCGGCGCGCGCGGGTGTAGCCCATCTGAATAAATTTTCTGGCCATGTCCATGCCGACAAAATCGTCTTTTTTACGGTATTCCTCAAACAGCGCCATGATGGCTTTCGCAGATACTTCTGCAATCGCAGGCGTTTTGAAACGCCAATGGGGCAAGATTTCAGACTTGTAAGGTTCAACCATCAACACGCCTTGCTCGCCGCGCCCAACCTGATAAAGCTCGGGATTTTTGCGAAAATCGATAGTGTTGAAATCCTGTTCGTAATCAAATTCTTTCTTCATTCCGTCTCGCTCCCTCTTTGTGCTTTCCATCACCAGTGCTTTGATAATTTGTCTACGCAATAACGTGTTTCATTGAGTGTAGTAGAAAGAATAAGGGTGTTACCGATGGAAAACTATCGGATGGAAAACTATCGGATGGGAAGCTATGGATGGCAAGTTAACGAAGGAAACTTCTTGATTGGCAGTTATTTATTGGCACTTCATGATTGGCACTTCTTGAATTGAAGGTAAAACCTGTCCGCCCGGTTAAAGGGGCAGACGGGCAGGGGCTTAGGACTTTTGGCCGATTTTTCAGCAGGCAGAAATTGCCGATGCGTGGGCCGGAACCATTGATGTGACGCCAGATTCAAATGCGGTGATCGGGCCGATTAATAAGATTCCTGGCTTATCGACCCTGCGCCTTATCGATTCGATCGCTTTTAGACAGGCAGTTATTTTCGCACGGTGACCGCGTTGGCCTTGATAGCGTCGGCCAACTCGGCAATGTAGCGGTCGGCGAGCAGTTCGACGGCGTCGCTGCGGGTCGTGTTGGCAAGCATGGCAAGCTGGTCGATTTTTCGCAAAACCGAGGTTCTGAGTGACAACGACACGGCTTTCTTTTTGACCTTGCTTAGCGACACGCCTTTCTCGCTAGTGGAAGAGAGCGCCGCCGAGTTTGCAGAGAGCGCCTCACTCATCCAGCGAAGCGCTTTTTTATCCAGCTGACCTTGCTCAACCAGCTGATAGGTGTGCGCCGCCTTGCTGTATTTAATTTCAGCCGTGTAAGTGTCGCGCAGCTCTTTCAGCGCGCGGGTCAGCGTCGGCTCGGAACAGGCAAGCTGGGAGATAATTTTCGCTGCCGACACCGGATGTCCAGAAGACAATAACAGCGCCAGGCGAAAAATTCGGGCTTGTCGTGTACTAATTTGCATATTTATCAAACGCCCGAAAAGGGTTGAGTTGCCGCTAATGCACGGACGGCTGCTATTGCACCAACGGATAATTGCACCAACGGATAAGCACAAGTTCGATTTCTGATAACGATTAAACAGAAACTGACCGCGCTGCCACAGTGATTTATCTCTAAATCGGCCGCTTTTAAATCCGTTATTTCTGAATCCGTTCATTAGCGTTTCTAGTAAATGACAAATGTTAACAAGGTGAGTTTCAACCTTGGTTAAATCAAGTTGAGTTAAATCAACGTGATGTTCACTCTATTAACCTTAAGCTCAGTTTTATGGCAGCTTTCTAAAACAGCGTAAAATTCAGAAAGTCAGTTTTTTTGCGTGAGATTGACCAGCCTAACGCCGTCCTGTCCGCCGTCTTGCCAAATGCCATAAATTTGCGCTTGTTCAAGCACGCGTAACGCCCAACGGCGATGGGTAGCGGGTTCGCACATTGCGCCCTGCGATTTGAAAACCGCCTGCCGCGAGTTTAGAATGCGCAGCGCATCTTCATGATCCGCCGATGAGACTCTTAACGCCTGTTCAATGGTCGAAATTTGATTCGGATGAATCGCCGTTTTGCCGACTAATCCGTGGGCAATATCCAGCGCCAGCTCTCTTTCCAACACGTTTTGCTCGTCAATATGTTCACACACCGGCGAAGTGAGGGCAAAGTCACGCGCGCTAAACACCGCGACCAGCATTTTAATCACGTAACCCATCGGGCCGTCGTACAGGGTAAGATTGCGCGGACGACGCAGGGAAATCACGTTCATCAAATCATTACCGCCGATGCGCAGCGCGATCACCCGCTCATGGCAAGGGTGCTCGGCAAGCGCAACGGCCAGCTCGCGCATCTTTGCGACGTCGAACACCTCTTCGGTTTCCAGCGTCGGCATAATATTCAGGGACGTGTGCTGAATAATCTCCCACCACGCCGGCAGCGAGGCGAGGGTAAATTTGGGCAGCACCAGCCCGTCGATCGAGCCTAAATCCTCGCGTTCAATCAGCTGTTTGCTCATCGCCAAATGGCGCGGACGAATAAACACCAGCGGCCGTTCGCTGCCGCTTGCCACATTTTTTGCGGCAGAAAGCCTTTGCAGCACGCGCCTGAGATGAGTCAGGGCGATAGGAATTTCGGCCTCGCTGATGGCGTCTTCTAAGTCGATAACTAGGGAACGCAGGCCTTCAATGCGATTATTTAACACGATATCGGCGATGTCATTGCGCGTTGCGGGCATATAAAGCGTTGCGCCGAGGCGGTAAGGTGAAAGTCTCGTTGTCATCAATGCACCTTCTTGATAATGGTGACGGCGCGATATTGGCCGAGGCGATCGCCGACTTCTACAATCGCGATGCCTTTTTCTCGTGCCAGATAAACTAGCAGCGCCACGTCGGGATCGTCGACGGAACGCACCAAAACGTGCTCCGGTACACGACGTAATACGGCGCGCGTGGCTTCGGCGATACCGGGCTTGATTCGATTGATGCTGGAAATGTCATAGTCTTCGGCAAGCTGAGCGATCACTTTTTCGCTCAACGCCTTAAGATGAGCATAATCCTTCGGCTGCCATGCACTCGCGACAATCTTATTGAGATCAAGGCGTTGACGGCATTCGGCGACGGTATCGACCAGCAGCCTGCTGCATTCGAATTCACTAAGATGATCGCACTTTACGCAGCCATGCAGTCCGTCTGCGGACCAGATGGAGCGCGATATTAGCCCAGAAACCGGTGCGCCCATGATGCCAAACGGGATTAGCCAGTCGTCGTCGCTGGCGGCGAGCCATGAACAGCCGCACGGATCAGCCAGTACCACGAGTCGAGGTTGCTCAAGCTGTTGCGTAAAAAAGCCTGAATTTACAGAAGAAAATGAATAACCTGCGCGTCCGGCGAGCGAGCGTTGCAGCTGGCCAGTGATCGCGCCCTTGCCGGTCCAGCCGTCGACAAACACGATGCCTTCGGTGCCGTGCCGCGCTTCAATCCAGCCGAGCGCCGTTTCATCGATACCGCGATCGCGGATAATACTGATGCCGTAATGATGAGATTCAACGCCCATTTCCCGCAGCGTTTGCTGCAACATTACGCCCAGTGGCACACCCGCGCGCACTAAACTAACCAGCACAATGGGCGTGCTGCCAAACTGCGCTGCCAGCGCTTTTGCCAGCATCACGACTTCAATCGCCAGACGTTCGGCACCGCCCGCCAATGCGCGCGCGAAGAGATCCAGATGCCACGCGGTCGGCTCGGGTTCCTGACTCAGCATCTCGGAATAGTGCCGCGCACCCGATTGAATCAGTTGCTCTTTTTCTTCAACGGGCGTCATCTCCAGCTCGACAGGTTTAAGCAAAAAATGTACGTCGTGGGGCAGATAGGATCCGGAGAAAGGCACAAAATCGCTCATCTTAAGATTCTCCAAATAGGCGGGCGTTGATGTGCTGGGCAAACTGGCTTTGATTGGGGATGCCAAACCAGGTGCAAAGCTTCATAAAGCGGTGATCGCTCAGGCTATCGCCTAAACCGATAACCGGAAACACGCCGCGTTCGGCCCGCAATTTATCGAGCAGATAGCGGGTGGCGAGGCCTTTTTCGACGGGGTCGGGAAGCCACGCAATATTGTTGCTGTTGCGGTGAATATAGAAACCTGCTGTAGAAAATTTCTGTTCGATTTCATCACCAAAGGCGTTCAGTTCGTCTAGGCGCGTGCTGTCGGTGTGCTTCATCACCAAGTAAATCGGCGTGTCGCCGTATTCATAGTTAATGCGCGCCCAGCCGTTGATATCACGCTCATGCATTAATTGGGTAATATCTTGCTGAAGCTGCAACAAACGCGCGCGATAGGGCGTCAGTTTGTCGAGCATCAGCGCGCGCCAGACGGGATCGGGCTGCTTATGCGCATCAAGAATTACCGCGCCGTGCGTGGTGATCGACCAGGATTTAAACGGGATCGCGACGCGGCTTATCTCTTCGGTGCCGCGCGCGGTAACAGGAATCAGGTCGGCGTGATCGAGCAGCCAATCGACCAGCATCGACTGCTCTTCGGTCATGAAGCTGCGCGGCGACAGGGAACGGTCAAGCGCGCCAGTGCGAAAAGGCTGCAGCGCCAGTTCGTCGACCATTTTACGCCGCGTTTGAAACAGCGTGTCGTCAAGGTCGGTAAAAACGACAGGGGCATTGGCGGAATTAAGCATAATAGATAACCTCGACGGCGGGGGCGACGCGCTGTAAGGCATCGATTAACAGTGGATCGACGCTGTTCGCTTCGGTTTCGACGCATAACAGGATGCGGTCGAACTGCTGGTGCGCGATGTTATAAACAAAATTTGGAATGCCGAGGCCGTAATTGTCTTTAAATGCCAACGCTGATTCGATGGCGAAGCCGAGGGCAATCGGTGAGCGCGTGGTGCAGCTGAATTTAACTTTCGCGCCTGACTTTTCGAGCCTTTCGGCCAGCAATAACGGCTCCCACACGAACTCTCCCGAGCCAAGTACCAGAATATTTTCATCGGGCAAGGCGTGAACCTCAGCGCCTAGATCGGCAGCGGAAGTTGCCATGCCGAGACGTCCCCAGCTTTGCTTGCCGGTAATCTTGACGCTGCCACTGGCGGTGATATTCACGTTGGGCATCAAGGGGATAGGCGCGAGCGGATTTTTCTCCCAGTGCCAATCACCCTGCACGAGCGACACGGCGTTAACGGGTAAAGGGCAGGTTGTTGCCAGCGCGTCACCACTCCAATCGGTGAGCGTTACCGTAACCACGCGCTCAAGCTGGTGGAGATTGCCGTCAACCCGAAGCGCGTGCAGCAAATTCACAAAGGTATTGCCGGTGGTGGCTTCGTCGTCGATTAGCACCACGCTACGAGCCTGCAACACGCGGTCACGCAAAACGGGATCGGTAGGGCGATAAAGTAGGTGATCGGTGGCGTGACTGTGATTTTCTTTGAATTCGCACAGTAGCTCGCCGTCCACCGGATGACGCGTCGAGGTGAGATAAACGGCATCGGCAAAGGCGGCCTTTGCTTCGTCAAACACGCCCGCACCAAGGCCCACCGCGGTTTCAGCCATACCTATAAACAGCACGGGCTGTGGCAAATCGGCAGGAATTTGCTGGGCAAGCTGGCGGTAGGCATTACGCATGATGGCCGGAGAAACGGGAATGTGGCGGCCTAAAACCTTGCTGACAAACAAGAAGGCGCGTTTCGGATTCTGTCGTTCAGCGATATCAAACAGTGCCTCTAACGCCAGCGAGCCGCCCGTAGGCGTGACGGTGAGCGTGCCACCAGCCAACTCGCGGCGATAAATAACCGGTGAAATTATCTCGCTCATGCATTCACCTTGTTCGACGGGCTGTTTTCCAGCGTGGCAGAGTAAAGCACGGCCTCGGTTAGCGGACGCACCACGGCAGGACTAAAGCTGTTTTTGGCTATTTCAGTGACTTCTGCTGCGCTCAACACGCCGAGAGTAAATAACGCAAACAGGCCGGGCAGATTAACGCCGCTATGACGCGTATAACCAATGCCGCCTGAAGGACGCATGTTTATCTCGAGCAGCACGGGTACGCCGTCGTCGTTATGGCGCGTTTGAACGTTGATCAATCCATCGCCCTGCATCACCTCGGCGCAGCGTAATGCCAGCTGGTAAGCCTCGCCAGATTGCTCAAGATATTGCAACGAACCCTCTTTTCGACGCGCGACGGCGGCAAGCACCTTTCCTTTACTCACCAGCATATCGACCGAATATTCTGGCCCCGGTAAATAAGGCATCAGTACCAACGGCGCGAATTCACCCTGTTGCGCAAGAGCGTGCAGATATAAATCGGGATGCACTTTGCGATTATCTGGATGAGTAAACGCCGCCATCGGATTGGCGCTGTCATCAAAACGCCAAAATCCCATGCCATAAATACCCGTAACGGGTTTCACACAGAGCCTCGCGGGCTGCGGCAACTGGCGATTTTGCGCAATCTCATCACGCAGTTGATCGGCACTGTTTATCTGCACGGAAGCCACCACGGGTAGCGCGTGTTGCTGCATATAGGCAGCAAATTCGACTTTATCGTCGGCAAGTTCGAAAGAGTTTGCGTCGGTTGCGCCGGTAGTCAGTGAAACGCCCAGCGCCTCGATGGCGGCACGATGAGATTCGAACCACTGCGGATTACGTCCGGCGTGAATCGCGTTGACACCGTATTCTTCAACCGTGTCGACAATAAATTGAAAACGCTGCGCATCTTCCCGAGGTTCAATAAGTGCAATATCGGCCAAAGAAAGTATTTCATTTCTCTGATTACGGTGTGACGCGATTAATGTTAAAGATTTACTCGTTTTATTAATGAAGGTTTTATTACAAAAGGATTTTTCCCAGAAAGTTTTAATGCTCGAAATAATGTCACGCTGTGATGACAAACCTTCCATTAGCCAAAGGGTCAGACTCATTGTTTTTATTTTCCAATAATGACAAGCGAAGGAGGGATTAACGCGAGTCTAGGTTGAGCCTTGCAACATGTCAATCATATTATGATTAAAATAAAATCACCTTTTTTGGAAAAGTAAATCTGGCTTTTAATCTGTATAGTAACGTCAGTATATGTAAAGTATTAATAGTACTCTTCATTAAAAACAGTGAGTTATATATATTTCCAGCTGTTACTAAAAAAAGAGGGTTGTGCGATAACACCCTCATGATATGATTTTTTAAAGCATGGATTATGTTCTAACAAAATAATCAATCAATACGTCTCTGGGGACGTCTCTGAGGAATTAAATAATGGTTTCTTTAACCAAAAACCAAACTGTTTCACTTAGCAAGCAAACTTCTTCCTTAAATCATCTTCAATTTGGTTTAGGGTGGGATCCATTAAAAAAGAAAGGATTATTTGGTGGTCTGTTCGGTGGTGGTAAAGATTCCATAGATTTAGATGCGGGTTGTGTCTTATTGGATAAATCCGGTAAAACGCTCGACACGATTTGGTTTAGAAAATTAAAGTCAAACTGTGGTTCTGTTATTCATCAGGGCGATAATCTGACGGGTGAAGGCGACGGCGACGATGAAGTCATCAACGTCGATTTAGGCCGTTTACCTGCGCAGGTCGAATATTTGGCGTTCACCGTCAATAGCTTCCGTGGACAAACTTTTAATGAAGTCGACAACGCCTTTTGTCGCGTGGTTGACCAGTCGAGCAAAGCCGAATTGGCGCGTTACAAGCTGACCGAGCAGGGTTCACATACCGGCATTATCATCGCCTCTCTGGCTCGCAACAACGGCAGCTGGGATTTCACCGCGCACGGCAAAGCCTCAACCGGCCGCACCATTGATGACATGAACAGCGACATCGTCGCGGCGGTGGTGCGCTAATGACCATGACGCCGGGCAGCAATGCCGCTATTCCTTCACAACTCCTGACGGTGCGCGTGCTTTCCGGCGTATCCATCGACGCCTCCGCGTTTCGTTTATATGCCTCCGGCAAAGTGCAGGGCGATGCCGATATGGTGTTTTACGGCCAGCCGGTTAATGACGATTCCTCTGTGAAACTCACCGGCGCGGGCACGGATACGGCGTTTACCGTAGACATTAACCGCCTGCGTCCAGAGGTGCAAAAGCTGGCGTTTACCGCTACCTGCGACAATAACGGCACGCTCGCGGGCCTGCGTAATCTGTCGATTCAGGTCGAGCAAAACGGCACGGTATTAATGACGGGCAACGTGGATATCACCGGGCGTCAGGAAGCCGCGCTGATTCTGGGCGAAATTTACCGTCGCAATGCAGAGTGGAAATTCCGCTTTGTAGCGCAGGGTTTTAACGGTGGATTGCAGCCGCTGGCCGAGCATTTCGGCGTTGATATTTCCGAACCCGCTTCTTCATCAACGGCCAATCCAGCGCCAACGCCAGCTGCCGCACCGCCGGTTCCGCCTACGCCAGAGCCTGCAAAAATCAGTTTAAGCAAGGTGACGCTGACCAAGGAAAAACCGGCCATCAGTCTCACCAAGCGCGATAACTTTGGCGAGATTCGTATCAATCTCAACTGGAATCAGGGCAGCAGCGGCTCCACGGGTGGCGTGCTCGGTATGTTCAGTAAATCCAAAGGTGTAGATCTCGACTTGGGCGCCTTCGTTGAGCAGCAAGACGGCGTAAAAGATGTCATTCAGGCGCTGGGTAATCGTTTTGGCAACTATAACAACGAACCTTTTGTCGAGCTGAAAGGCGATGACCGCACGGGCCAGGTCAGCGGCGGCGAGTGGATGCACATTAACGGTCGCGAATGGAAAAACATTCGTCAGGTACTGATCTTCGCCTTTATTTACGAAGGTGCGGCGAGCTGGGACAAAACGGACGGCGTCGTCACGCTGCACGTTCCCGACCAGCCGCCTATTGAAACCCGTTTAACCGAAGGCTCTAACCGCCACAACATGTGCGCCATTGCCCGTTTGGTCAATGAAAACGGAGCCATCAAAGTAGAGCGTATCAACCAGTTCTTCACCGGCCATAAGGAGATGGACAACGCGCTGGGATGGGGCTTTCGCTGGACAGCTGGATCCAAATAATTCTAATAATCAGAGGCATACAATGGGTATTTTCGATCGAGTTAAAGATGCGATTAATTCTGGGCGCAGCGAGCTGACCAAACAGGTCGGGCGTTACAAAAACAAGAAATTCATGCACGGCACGGTAGCCGTCTGCGCGCGTATTGCAGTTTCCAGCAATGGCGTGAGCAGTGAAGAGAAGCAGAAAATGATCGGCTTTCTGCAAACTTCTCCCGAGTTAAAAGTGTTTGAAACCAAAGAGGTGATCGATTTCTTCAACGAATTAGTCGCTAATTTCAGTTTCGATTACGAAATCGGCAAAGGCGAAACCATGAAATACATTCTGGCACTAAAAGATCAGCCAGAAGCGGCCCAGCTTGCACTGCGCGTTGGCATTGCGGTTGCAAAAAGTGACGGTGATTTCGATCAGGACGAACAGACCGCCGTGCGTGAAATCGCGCTGGCACTGGGTTTCACTCCTGCCGAGTTCGGCCTTTAATATCAATATGATGAGCATGATGTTGGCGTAATCGTCAACGTCATGTTCTGAGGGTCATCTATGGAAGATACACACATCGGTTTTCCTACCGAAACCGTGATCGTGTTTGTTGTTCTGGCCGTCGGGGCCATTTTGATTGACCTGTTCATGCACCGCAAAGATCAGGCGATTTCGCTGAAAAGTGCCGCGTTATGGACCGTTTTCTGGATTGTGGTCGCCATGGCTTTTGCCGGCTTCCTTTATATTCATCATGGGGCGGAAGTTGCCAGCCTGTTTATCACCGGTTATGCGCTTGAGAAAGTCCTGTCGGTCGATAACCTGTTTGTCATGATGGCTATCTTCTCGTGGTTCGCCGTGCCGGATAATTACCGCCACCGCGTGCTCTATTGGGGCGTAATCGGCGCGATTGTGTTCCGTGGAATCTTCGTCGCTATCGGTGCCAGCCTGTTAACGCTCGGCCCGTGGGTTGAAATCGTCTTCGCACTTATCGTCGGCTGGACCGCCGTGATGATGCTGAAAGGCGGCGGTGATGATGATGAAATCGAAGACTATTCTCAGCACATTGCCTATCGCGGCGTAAAACGATTCTTCCCGATTTGGCCCAAGCTGCGCGGCAACGCGTTCTTGCTGAGCCAAAAAGAGGTGGATGTTGAATTAGCCAAGCCCGAGAACAAAGATGTGACCGTGGGTCGCGTCAGTAAGGCAGCGCGTTACGCGACGCCATTGATGCTCTGTCTTGCCGTGGTCGAACTCTCTGACGTGATGTTTGCCTTCGACTCCGTGCCTGCGGTTATCGCGGTAAGCCGTGAACCGTTGATCGTGTACAGCGCCATGATGTTTGCGATACTGGGTCTGCGTACCATGTATTTCGTGCTCGAAGCGCTGAAACAGTATCTGGTTCACCTTGAAAAAGCGGTTATCGTGCTGCTGTTCTTCATCGCGGTGAAGCTGGGTCTGAACGCAACCGACCACATTTGGCATCACGGTTACAATATTTCGGCCAATGCAAGCCTGCTGGTGGTTCTGGGCGTGTTGGCAGTCGGAACAGTCCTTAGCGTGATGTTCCCGGCTAAAAACGATACCGAACAAGGCAAACAGGGCTAAGGCCCGTGCCTAAATTTTTAAACAACGTAACAATTAAGGATATCACTATGGGCGTTTCTCTTTCTAAAGGCGGCAATGTTTCTTTAAGCAAAGAAGCACCGACCATGAAAAATGTGCTTGTTGGTCTGGGGTGGGATGCCCGCTCTACCGACGGGCAAGATTTTGACCTTGACGCGTCTGCCTTCCTGTTAGCCAGCAATGGCAAGGTTCGCAGCGATGCCGACTTCATCTTCTACAACAATCTGAAATCGGCAGAAGGTTCCGTTCAACATACCGGCGACAACCGTACCGGCGCGGGTGATGGCGATGACGAAGCCTTGAAAATCAAGCTCGACGCTATTCCGGCCGACGTCGATAAAATTGTCTTCGTGGTGACAATTCACGATGGCACAGTGCGTCGCCAGAGTTTTGGTCAGGTTTCCGGCGCGTTTATCCGCCTGGTCAACGACGAAAACCAGCAGGAAGTGGCCCGTTACGACCTGACCGAAGATGCCTCAACCGAAACCGCAATGCTGTTCGGCGAGCTTTATCGTCACAATGCCGAGTGGAAATTCCGCGCGGTAGGTCAGGGTTATGCTGGCGGCCTGAACTCCGTTTGCGCGCAGTACGGCATCAACGCCTCATAATAAAGCGTTTATTTACATGATATTGCGGCTCGGTAGGCATTCTTTCTGCCGAGCCTATCCCGACATGATTGGAAAATCTAACAATACAGGAGTTTTCAAATGGCAGTTTCTCTGACTAAGGGCGGCAACGTCTCGTTAACGAAAGAAGCACCGACCATGAACATCGCAATGGTAGGTCTGGGCTGGGATTCGCGCGTCACCGACGGCGCAGAGTTTGACCTCGACGCTTCTGTATTTATGGTTGGCGACAGCGGCAAAGTGCTTTCCGATGCCGGTTTCATCTTCTTCAACAATAAAACCAGCGCCTGCGGATCGGTAACTCACATGGGTGACAACCGCACCGGCGAAGGC
Source organism: Rouxiella sp. T17 (assembly GCF_036663475.1). Taxonomy (NCBI): domain Bacteria; kingdom Pseudomonadati; phylum Pseudomonadota; class Gammaproteobacteria; order Enterobacterales; family Yersiniaceae; genus Rouxiella; species Rouxiella sp. T17. The sequence goes on from NZ_JAWUEA010000010.1 coordinate 49,558, forward strand.
GAAGGCGACGATGAGCAGGTTAAAATCGACTTGGCGAAAGTGCCAGCCGACGTGAAGAAACTGGTTTTCGCCGTCACTATTTACGACGCAGAAACCCGCAAACAGAACTTCGGCATGGTGAGCAACAGCTTCATGCGCGTGTTCAACAATGACAACAACACAGAAATCGCTCGTTTCGATCTCTCTGAAGATGCCTCAACTGAAACCGCCATGGTGTTCGGCGAACTGTATCGCCACAACGCTGAGTGGAAATTCAAGGCAGTAGGCCAGGGCTTTGCCGGTGGCTTGTCTGCGCTGGCTTCTCAGCACGGCGTAAATATCTAAAACGTATAAGTTTTCAAAGCCCTGATGTTGATGCATCGGGGCTTTTTTTTATCAAAAAAGGGCCTTGTTATGGAGCTACAGTCCGGACGGAATATTGCGCTTAACCAAAGTGTGTTAACGATCAACGTTAAATATCCTCAAAGTTCAGGCTTTAAAGGCGAGGTAGATGCCTCCGCTTTCTTGCTTAATGCTCAAAACAAAGTGCGCGGCGATGCCGACTTTATCTTCTTTAATCAGCCCATCACACCTAACCGAAGCGTGATATTCGAACCCTCTGCCAGCGGCAGCCTGTTTACCATCGATCTCGGCAAAATAGACAGCGAGTTGAGTAAAATCGCGATCACACTGGTGGTCGACGGCGCTGATTCTGTTTCGGGTTTGCAGCATATCCAGCTGAGCATTGCAGGCATCGCCTCCTTTACCCTTACAACGGCCGGACTCAGTGAGAAAGCCCTGATTTTAGGCGAGATTTATCGGCATAACGGCGGCTGGAAGTTCCGCGCCTTGGGGCAAGGTTTTAATGGCGGATTAGCACCGCTCGCGATTCATTTTGGTGTGGATGTCTCCGCGCCAGCCAAGGCCGAAGCGCCTAAAACGATCACCGCCACCGTGAGCTTAGAGAAACGTTTGGAAGATAAAGCGCCGCGACTGGTCAGCCTGGCAAAAAACGCCACGGTGAGCTTAACCAAACATCGTCTCGAACATGTAAAAGCCAGAGTTGCGTTTGTACTTGATGCCTCAGGGTCGATGAAGAATCAGTTCAAATGGGGCAACGTGCAGGCCGTTTTAGACAGAATCGCCGTGTTAGCCGTGCAGTTTGACGACGACGGCAGCATGGATATGTGGGGCTTTGCCGAAAGGCACCGTAAATATCCCGACGTCACCCTCGATAATCTCGACGACTATATAAAGAGCATCCAGCAAAGCGGAAGAAGAGGTGGCTTTGAGATTTTACCTTCCCTCGGCGGTACTAATAACGAACCGCCGGTAATGGAAGAAATCATCGATACCTTTAAAAGTAGCACCTTACCCGTTTTTGTGGTGATGATTACCGATGGTGGGATCAGCAAAACAAAAGCTATCAAAGATGCGATTCGGCGCTCGGCGCATTATCCGATTTTCTGGAAATTTGTCGGTCTCGGTGGAGATAACTACGGCATTTTAGAAAACTTGGATAACTTCAGCGACCGGCGAATTGATAATACACACTTTTTTGCCATCGATGATTTCGCAAAAATGAGTGATGAACAGCTTTATGACGCTTTACTAGAAGAGTTTGGCGAATGGACAGAGCAAATTAAGAAGCAGGGTGTTTTAAGTTCTTCATTTTTGGCTTAACTATGTTCATTAAAATGGAGTTTTCTTACAACGCCTTGAAAGTAAAACCTAAAGTTATATCGCGAACGTTAAACCTATCAGCCCGGCAAGTGGGTCAGGGACAACTTAGATGTAGTTGATTTCTGATTACGACATTCTTTACGCCAAAACGCGCGGCAGGGAGTTAACGCTGATTGAGGATGCGAGTTTTAAGTGAGTTGCTCATTACTTTTTCATAAATAAAGCCGCATTTGGGTGCGGCTTTTTTGAGTTTTTTTCGATAGATTATGGCTAAAGTTATGCCGATTTATAAGGTGGATAGTCAATGTAACCTTCGCCATCGCCGCCGTAGTAAGTGTCGCGGTCGGGTTCGGTGAGTGGCAAATCATTTTCCAGTCGATAAACCAAGTCTGGATTGGCAATAAACGGCTGGCCGAATGCCGCAAGGTCAATCAGGTCGGAGTCGAGAAACGCCTGCGCGCGTTCGCGTGTCAAATCACCCGCCAGAATCAGTGCGGTCTGTTTTAAGCCTTTACGACAGATTTTCAGCAGGTTCTGAATCGCCTCGTCTTTGGCTTCGGCATCGTCTGCGCTGAAGAAAAAGTTGGTCTGATCCATCACGTGAACGTAAGCAATACCGCGCTCGCCGAGACCTTCGCACAGGGCTGAATAGGTTGCGTCGATGTCATCATATAGCGGCATATCAAAGAGTTGGCCGTAAGGCGAGATGCGAATGCCGACGCGCTCTTTACCAATTTTCGCAGAAACAGCGTCGACCACTTCAAAGACGAAACGCAGGCGATCTTCAACCGTTTTTGCTCCGTATTTGTCATCGCGATCGTTTACTTTTGGATTGATAAACTGCTCGACTAAATAGCCGTTCGCGCCGTGAATTTCAACGCCGTCGAAGCCCGCCTTGATAGCGTTTTCTGCCGCCTGCGCGAAGTCATTCACCACGCGACCCACTTCTTCGGTGCTTAATGGGCGCGGGGTCGAGGTGTCAACAAAACCCGGCTCGCCCTGTTCGTCATAGGCAAACGCTTTGGCTTTCGCCGCCGGTTTGTTTGATGAACTTACTGGCGCGGCGCCCTCTTTTTGCAAAGAAGTATGGGAAACGCGGCCCACGTGCCACAGCTGGGCGAAGATTTTGCCACCCACGCTGTGAACGGAATCGGTAGTCAGTTTCCAGCCGGCAATCTGCTCTTCACCGAAGATGCCCGGATTAAACAAATAACCCTGACCTTCGCGAGAAATCGGTGTGCCTTCGGAAACGATCAGGCCTGCCGTAGCGCGCTGGGTGTAATAAAGCGCGATTTGTTCGTTGGCGATATCGTGCGGCGCGCGAGAGCGGGTCATCGGGGCCATCACAACGCGATTGGTGAGGTCGATATTACCTAGTGTAAATTTGCCAAATAAGTCAGTCATGAAAAATCCTTGTCTTATGAATTGGGATAGTGCTTTTTTGCCTTCCACTAAGTGTATTAGAGAATTTCACGCCTATAATTGCCATTTACTACCGAATGATCGGAATTTAATTCACTAAAGGAACGGGCGATGTTTACGGAAGAGAACCTTAAGGGCATCAGCGTCTTTGTGAGCGTTGCCGACGCCGGAAGTTTTTCGGCGGCGGCAGAAAAGCTCAACTTAACCAACTCGGCGGTCAGTAAAAACGTAGCGCGGCTTGAAGCGCGATTAGGCAAAAAACTGTTTACTCGCACTACCCGCACGCTTGCGCTAACCGAAGCGGGCGAGCGTTATTATCGAACCTGCGCCGCCGTGCTGGGAGAATTGGAAGAGACCGAGCTGGCGCTGCTAACGGAAGATAAAGAGCCGCATGGAAAAGTGCGTATCGATTTGCCAGCCTCCTATGGTCGCCTGCACGTTTTGCCACTGATTTTAGAATTCGCCAAACAATATCCGCTGCTTCAGCCACACGTTTCGTTTTCCGACCGCTTTGTCGATCCGATTCAGGAAGGTATCGATATTGTAGTGCGCATTGGCGGTTCGGATGCCTGGTCCGCCATGTTGGGTCATCGCTTTTTTGGCGCCCAGCGGCTGGTGTTTTGCGCTTCGCCTCAGTATGTCGCCCAGCACGGCACGCCGCAAAATGCCGAGGAGTTGGAGCAGCATGCTTGCGTGGGATATGGCGATACCGACGGGCGGGTTAGTCCGTGGTATTTTACCGGTCGCCAGCAGGCTGATATTGAACGACGCGTTATTCTGCCGCGCATTGCCGTGGGCGATGGCGAAGGGGAAATGATGGCGGTGTTGCAGGGTTACGGAATTGCGCAGCTGCCGCTGTGGCTGGTTAAAGATAAGTTGGACACGGGCGAGCTGGTGGAAGTGTTGCCCGAACTGGCGATGGACGGCCTGCCGATGAACGTCGTATGGATCAAGAGCCGTGAGGCGCAACCCAAGGTGCGCGCCGTCCTGAAATTGCTCAATGAAAAACTCACTGCCTCGGGAAGCCGTCTTTTTGCCGTTACAGACTGTTAAAACAGAGATTTTCTATTAAGCTTTGAGCACGGCTACACTTTTTAGACTGGTACACGTTGACCACTTGCAACCAATAAGCGAACCTTTATGCATCTGTTAGTGAACGCTTTTATCGTTTTACTCACCGTTATCGCCATGGAAGTCATCGCGGCGCTGGCGCACAAGTACATTATGCACCGTTGGGGATGGGGCTGGCATCACTCGCATCACGAGCCTCACGAAGGCGGCCTTGAGTTAAACGATATGTACGCCGTGGTGTTTGCGGGACTGGCGATTTTGCTGATTTATCTTGGCAGCGTAGGTTATTGGCCGCTGCAATGGATTGGTACCGGCATGACGACTTACGGCGCGCTCTATTTTATTGTCCACGACGGGCTGGTTCACCAGCGTTGGCCGTTTCGTTATATTCCGCGCAAAGGTTATCTAAAACGTCTGTACATGGCGCACAAGCTGCATCATGCGGTGCGAGGCAAGGAAGACTGCGTCTCTTTCGGATTTCTTTACGCGCCGCCGGTGGCGAAGCTGCAACAAACGCTGCGCCAACGGCATAAAAAATCTTTTAACGAGGACGCTGCCACAGGTCAGCCGGACGCGGCGTCGTCTTCGACTTCAGTCGAGAAGTAAGCGCCGACCCTGCACCCGCCACCAGCAGACCGATTTTCTCGGCTTTGCTGGTGCCCTGACGTTTATCCCACGCGGCGTCGCCCGCCCGTTTCACTTTTACCCCAATCTCGCGATACACGCCGCGCGCGGTGGCAATCGCCCACGCCGAACGCAGCGGTAAATCAGGCAATCCGGCTTTGGCTGAGTGATAATACGGCTCCGCTTCTTCAACCAGCCGAGCGGCAATCCGCGCCAGCTGTTTGCGATGCGTGGGCAGGGCATAATTATGCAAATCCAGACCCTCGTCAGCGAGCCACTGCATCGGCACATAACATCGGCCCGCGTGCGCGTCTTCGACAATATCGCGTGCAATATTAGTCAGTTGAAAAGCCAATCCTAAATCACAGGCGCGATCCAGCACCGCTTCGTCGCGCACGCCCATCACCTGCGCCATCATTAATCCAACAACGCCCGCCACGTGATAACAGTAACGCAGGGTATCATTTAATTTGTCATAGGTTTCGCCGCGCACGTCCATGGCATAACCTTCAAGATGGTCAAACGCCAGCCGCTCGCTGATGCTTTGCGCCAACGCGACTTCCTGAAAAGCGGCAAACGCAGGATCACGCATTTTCTCGCCAGCAAAGGCGCGGCGGGTCAACTCGCGCAACGTTTCCAGCCGCTTTTCAGGCGTATCGACAGGCACGAGCGCATCGATTGGCGCGGGCGCAATAAAGCCGAGTTCCTGACCGTCGATCACGTCATCACAATGGCGGCACCAGGCGTAGAGCATGAGCGCGCTGCGCCGCGTTTCGGTATCAAACAGCTTCGAGGCGGTTGCAAAACTTTTTGAGCCGACCGCCATCGTTTCGGTGGCGTGATTCAGTAAGGGTTGATTCACGGGGTGAGATCCTCAAGCATCAGGCCAGCCGTAGCTTTCGCCGATCCTATTACGCCCGGCACGCCAGCGCCGGGATGCGTTCCTGCGCCGACCAGATAGAGATTTTCAATCCGATCGTCGCGGTTATGGGGTCTGAACCAGGCGCTCTGGGTCAAAATCGGTTCGACGGAAAACGCGGAGCCAAGGTGGGCGTCGAGCTGGTCACGAAAATCAAAGGGCGTGAACATTCGATGGGTGACTAACTGCTCGCGCAAGCCCGGCATGTAGCGCTCTTCCAGATAGGCAAAAATGCGGTCGCGCAGGCGCGGGCCTTCAACCTCCCAGTCAATATCGGCAGTACCAAGATGTGGCACGGGGGCCAGCACGTAATAGCTGCCGCAGTTTTCCGGCGCCAGCGACGGGTCGCTCACGCACGGCGCATGTAAATAGAGCGAGAAATCGTCGGCCAGCTTGTTGGTGTTGAAAATTTCGTGAATCAATTCATGATAACGCGGACCGAAACATACGGTGTGGTGCGCCAGCTGGCTGTGATGGTGATTCAGCCCGAAGTAGAGCACAAACAGCGAGTTACTCATACGTTTGCGCTTTAATGAGGTGGCGCGCGCCTTGCCCTGCGGGTGATCGGCCAGCAACTTTTTATAGGTGTTCACCACGTCAGCGTTCGAGGCTACGGCGGGCGTCGGCAGGCGGCGACCATCGGCCAACTGCACGGCGGTAATCTTGTCACCCTGCGTTTCGAGCTTGCTGACCTTGGCGTTTAACTCGATTTTACCGCCTAAATCTTCAAACAGTTTTACCATACCCTGCACAAGCGCGCCCGTGCCGCCGCGCGGAAACCACACGCCCCATTCACGCTCAAGTGCGTGAATCAGCGTATAAATTGATGAGGTGGCGAACGGATTGCCGCCGACCAGCAGCGAATGAAAAGAAAACGCCTGCCGCAGGTGATCTTCTTCGATAAATGAGGCGACCATGCTGTAAACGCTGCGCCACGCCTGAAGCCGCGCCAGCTGCGGACCCGCTTTTAACATGTCGCGAAAGTTTAAAAACGGCACCGTGCCGAGCTTAAGATAACCTTCTTTAAATACCGCCTGCGAATAGCTCAAAAATTTGCGATAACCTTCAACGTCACGAGGATTGAAGAGGGCAATCTGCTGTTCAAGCTTCGCCTGATCGTTGTCATAATCCAAAACCTTGCCATCTTCCCAGCACAGGCGGTAAAACGGCGTCACGGGCATTAACTCGACATAATCCTCAAGGCGCTTGCCGGTGAGCGCAAAAAGCTCTTCGATAGCGCTCGGATCGGTGATCACCGTCGGGCCTGCATCGAAAGTAAAACCTTTATCTTTATAGACGTAAGCGCGACCGCCGGGCTTGTCGCGCCCTTCGAGCAGCAGGGTCTGGACCCCCGCTGATTGCAGGCGAATCGCCAACGCCAGACCGCCGAAACCGGCACCAATTACAATCGTTCTGTCCATTAAAAGTCTCGCAGTCTGGGAGTTTTTTTCAGCACGGCCTGCACGGCTTCGCCCACCGGAACCGGTGGTTTTCCCGTGAGGATCCGCGCCATATCAATCACGGTAGGTTGTCCGGCATAAAATCGTTCAATCAAACCATCGTTTAGCCGGTAAAAACGTTGCATCACCTGCCAGCGCTTGTCCGGCGGCCCGGCAAGAAACAGCATGCGGTTCAGCAGCCGAAAAAAACGCTGTTGCCGCCACTGTTTTGCCGCGAACTGGCGGATTAATGCAGAGAGGCTGCCGCTATCAAAATGCGTCTGCTCAGCCATTAAATTCGCCAGTTTCACCGCCGAAGGCAGCGAATAACCTGTTGTCGGATGAAATAGACCGGCGCGCATGCCGCTGCATGGCTGCTCCGCGCGCTGTCGCCAAAAGGCCGGAAAATCACCCGCCAGCGTGATGGGCAGATTGCCCTGTTCCTCGCGCTGCAACTCTGCCAGTTGCCAGCCTTTTTCATTCGCGTAGTCGCTAATACGCTGACGCGCTGCCTCGGCGTCGAGCGCCGCGCCGTCAATGTAATGGGTATCTTCAATCAGCAGGGAGTCGGCGGTTAGCGGCAATGTATAAACGAAACGATAACCTGCAAGCTGGTCCACCGTGGCGTCCATGAGAATTGGCCGCGTCAGTCCATGCGGAAATTTTAGTCGCCACTGTTGACCCAGAAAAGCCTGACTGCCGATTTTCAGATTTTCGCCAGACTGATAGCCGCGACCGTCGATTACCGCCTTGGCCGTGAAACACTGTCCGTCGGCGAGCTGTACGCTGGTTGGCGTAAAACGGGTTACGGTACAATGGGTTAGCAGATTTTTGCCCAGCGTTGCGGCCATGATTTCGGCAAAGCGCTCTGACGTTACGGTCAGATAATCACCGGGCAGCGTGCGGGTCAGTGCGGGAAAGTGAATGTCGTAACCCGCCCAACGATGGACCACAAAAGGGGCGAGCCACGCGTGCTGTTCGGCGGTTAAATCACCCTGATGAAACGACCAGGTATGATTGCCACCTGCCTGCGCACCGCTTTCCAGCATCAGGATATTTAACGAAGGTTGCCGCTGTTTGAGTCGCCAGGCAATGAGCCCGTTTGCCAGTCCGCCGCCAAGCAGAATCAGGTCATAAGCCTTCACGACGCGGCTCTGGAGAGGGACAATTTTTGTGGAGACAGCGCCTGCTCGACAATCGTGGCCGCGCGCTCGACGCCGCCTGCCTGACGCAGTTCTTCCTGCATGCCTATCAATCGCTGTTTATAGCTCGGCTCGTGCAGCAGAAAATCGAGACTCTGCTCGAGCGTGTCGGCGGTGCAATAACGAGAGACTTTGCGACCGATGCCGCTCCAGACCACGCGCGCCGCGACGCCGGGTTGGTCAAAGGCAATTGGAATCGCCAGAATCGGCGTCGCGTGAGTAATGGCATCGGCGACGGTATTTAACCCGCCGTGAGTGATTACCGCCTGCGCCTGCTGCAACACGGCATTTTGATCGGCAAAATCGGTGACCCAGGTCGCGCCGTGCCCAAGCAGCTTATCTTCCTGCGTTTTATCGAGCCCACCACAGTGTGCAATGAGCAACTGGACGCCAAGACTATGACAGGCGCGGGCGATAGTTTTGAAAATCTTGTATCGGTGACCCTGTAACGTGCCGAGTGAGGCGAAAATAAAGGGTTTAGTCGGGTCAATCGGCCACGGCGTGCTTTCGTGGGTAACAGGTTTACGCAGTGGGCCAACGCAGTGAAAACCGGGCGGCATCTGGTGGCGCGGGAAATCCAGCGAGGCAATTGTCTGGCTAATTTGGGCCAGAGGCGAAAGACAGTCCTGCAAACCGTGGCGCGGCGACAGGCCAAAATCCTGTGCGTGACGGGCGATAACTCTGTCATGGCGGCGCATCATCCAGTCATAAACTTGCTGACTGGAGTGATAAAGTTTGTGCGCGCGTTCGTCGTCGGCGTACTCGAAAGGCATCACCGGCAGCGGCAATCCGGGCTCACGATTGACAGGCAGGGCGCAGGCGACGGAGACGAAAGGAATGCCGAGCGCCTCGGCTACCAGACCGCCGGCGGGCTCCATCTGATCGACGATTAAGCCGTCAACCGCCAAATGATTCAGCACGGTGGGCAGCTCGTCGCACAGCATGTCGGTGGTGCGCGCCATGTCTTCAATCAGGCCGAGAATCGACAGTCCGCCCGGCTTTGACGCGAGCTTAAGCGTATGTTCCAGCGAACCTTTTGGATGTGTTTTAGCACCAATCGGCTGGCGTTCAATAGCCGGTTCGCGCAGCAGATCCAGGGCTTCGGCCTGCTGAATAAAGGTAATTTTGTGACCCCGATTAATCAGCGTTTGCGACAGCGCTTCAAGCGCGCGGAGGTGGCTAAAAAGCGGCGGGGCGATCACGGCAAAATGACTCATTGGGTGCACCTACCTAATAGTGTGAAGCGGAGCGTGGCGCAGTGCGCCTAAATTCGCGCTGCCGGTGCAGAAACAGGCAGTTTTCAGCTGCTGAATCAGTATGTTGAAAGCGTCGATGACGGCTTCGGCGGAAAGATTGGCGCTCGGCAAAATCGCGGCGGCGAGACCGACAAAATCAGCGCCAAGTGCCAGCGCTTTGGCGATATCAATGCCGTCGCGGATGCCACCTGAAGCGATGAGTGGCATCTCGGGCAGGGCCTTGCGAATGCCGCACAGCGCCTCGGCGGTCGGAATTCCCCAATCGGCAAAGGCCATTGCCACGGCGCGCTGCTGCGGATTGCGCGCGCGTTCGCCTTCCACCGCCGCCCAACTGGTACCGCCTGCGCCTGCGACGTCAATCATCGCGACGCCAATTTCGGCTAGCTGTTTCGCAACTTTCGGCGAAATTCCCGCGCCTACCTCTTTGATCACTACGGGCGCGTCTACCTGTTTCACCAGCAGCTCCAGCGCCGCTAAAATGCCGCGCCAATCGCGGTCGCCGCCGGGCTGTAAAGCTTCTTGTAGCGGATTTAGATGGACGATCAGTGCATCGGCATCAATCATTTCCACCGCGCGTCGGGCGTAATCCAACCCTTTATTACCGGTAATTTGCGCTGCGCCAAGATTCGCGAGCAGCGGGACATCCGGCGCAATTTCGCGCAGCCTGCTGTCGAGTCCAAAATTGACTTCACTCTCCAGCGCCACGCGCTGTGAGCCGACGCCCATCGCGAGGCCCAGCCGTTGCGCGGCGGTAGCGAGATGCAGATTAATATCTTGCGCACGGCGCGCGCCGCCGGTCATTGAACTAATCAGAATCGGTGCGCGCAGGGTGCGACCAAAAAGAGGACGACTCAGGTCGATGCTGTCGAAATCCAGCTCGGGCAGGGCGCAGTGTTCGAATCGCCAGTGTTCAAATCCCGTGCTGATATTGCTGAGCGCGCGTGCGGGATTGAGTACGATATCCAGGTGATCGTTCTTGCGCTGAATCAGTTCCGCGTCCTTCATTGACTCTCCGTTGGTGGCTCTCCGTGTAAAAACACATCCTCTCGCTTTATTCGGCCATTAACCGAATGCGGCAAGTTGCTGCTTAAACCAGGTGTGCATAAAGCGGCGGGTGGCGAAGCCCTGTTTACAGACAAAGGCAAAGTGCTGATCGGCGTTGTGCAGATGCTGATGCAGGCGCTGGTGAACTTCGTCGCTGCCTAACAGAGCAACCAGTGTGGATTTGCCATCGTCCTGATTGATATCTTTGCCGGTGCCGCTGTGGCAATCGGCGAGGTCATCGAGCAACTGAAAGGCCTGACCTAAATCTTGCGCAAAGCAGCGCAGTTTTTCGCGCACGGCTGGCGTGGCATCGGCGGCCAGCGCGGCCATTTGCAGCGTGGCGTCAAACAGCATGCTGGTTTTCAAATCGTTGGTTTTGGCAATCGCCTCGCTGTTGCGACAGGCTGGGCCGTCGTTCAAATCCTGATACTGTCCCCGCACCAATCCCTGCAAACCGACGGCGGCAGAAAGCTCGACCACCGCCTGTGCCCGATTGGCACCCGACAAACCTTCGGCCGACGCCACAATGCCAAACGCGCTGCTAAGCAGGGCGACGGAGGAGAGAATCGCGACATCTTCACCAAACTGGCGATGAATCGTCGGGCGTCCACGGCGTAGCAGGGCATCATCCATACACGGCATATCGTCGAGCATCAGCGAAGCGGCGTGAACCATCTCCACGGCGCAGGCCAAATCGAGCAGACCTGAACTATTTTTATCACAACCGAGATCCTGGGCAGCCAACAACAGCAGAAGCGGGCGTATCCGTTTGCCGGGCGTTAGCGTACCTTCACGCATGGCCGCGCTCACGCGATCCCGCTCATTTCCGGCTGGCAGCAGCTGTTCGAGGCGGGTGTTAACTGCCTCGCGTAGCGCCAGCAGCTCGGTTTCCTGATTCAGGGATTTTTCTGCAAAGACTGTCATGGTCACTCTTCATGGCAATTTAAGGGGATTTCAGGCCGCATTCCGACGGGCCGCAGGCTGAAAAGCGTTTGTTCCTTATTGATAAGGCTAGATTAATATGCAGAAATTGCCCGTTACCCTGCTAAAAAATAGGTATTTATCGCCAAAATGTTAAGTGGCAGAACAAAATAGCGACGTTAAGTCTGACTTGATCCGTCAAGCAGGTTATTTAGCATACTCATGACCTGTTGAACTTCGGCCTGTGTCAGCGCACCGTCTTTGGCAAATTGCACCTTGCCGTCTTTGTCCAGCACTACCACCGCCGAGCCCTGCTGCCGAAGCTGCCAGGCTTTGGCCGCCGCGCCGTTATCGTCGATGATAAATTGCGACCACGGCGCTTCTTGTTTACTCGATTCCAGGCTGGCGCGCACAAACATCGCGCTGCCCGGGATCGCGTCGTCAGTATTTACAATGAGGGTAGTTTGATAACGATCGCGCGGAAAATGCGCGTTTTGTAAGGCGTCGGTGAGTGGCTGATTCTCTTTTTTAGCGGCTATTCGGCCCGCAAGATGCAGCAACACCCTGACCTTGCCGCCGAGTTTGGCACTGCTCCACGGCTGATAAACGGGTTTGCCGTTTTCAAATAACAGTTCGCCGCGATTCATCACGCTGACGGTCGGAACCGGCTGATGTAACTTAAAATTGTCGGCAAAAACGTTGAAAGACCCTAATAAACCCGCGACCCCAACAAATAGAATGGCGACTAAAGTTGTAACGCGCTGCCGTGCCAGCATCTTTCGCTCCCTAAACCAGATTAATGATGTTAACAGGCTAGCTTAAATGCCCACTTTTAACCAAATAAGCCAGCCTGTTAAGCCAATGTTTTAATGACTGAATTTGGCCGCAATTTTAGCGAGTGGGGTGTAAATCGTGAATCAGCTGGTTAATGGTTTCATTGGTCGGCTCATTTGAATTAACCGCGGTAAGGGCCGAGCGAAGAATATTATAATCATCATTTTCGCAAGGGATAACGTTGCCCTGTTCATTTACCGCATCATAATAAACTTCACCTTCACCCACCGCGTGTTGTCGCTGCCTTAATATACACAATGAGTAGACCTGCTGAGTATGGGTACTTTTTTCAACTCTGTCAGGATCTACGGCTTCTGCCGAACTAATAATTTGACCCATCGGATTATAGGCTCGTAAAAATTCGCCCTGATCATTTTCGATAACAACATACCAATTCTGTACTCTGGCTAAGTTAATCAGCGTTTGCTCATCTTGATAATTAACGATTGGTTGCGGTAACACTTTACGTCTTTTAGGTTCAGGCTCCTCCATAATGATTTCATCGATAGAGGATAAGTCGTGATTCATTTCGTTCCTGCGTCGCGCTAATTCATCAGCCAAGAAACGATAATATTTTGTTGTGTAAATCTTTTGGTTATATTTCCCAGACTGGTGAGTTAATGTTACGAACAGATCCAACAGTTTTTCATTTTGTAAGGCAAGAGGGAATGTACGTTGGTAACTACAGAGTAAATCGGCCCAGTTACTAATCAGCGTATCTTGCCAAATAGAGGGATTGAATTCAGAAGAGTAAAACTTCACGGTATAAGGAATAGGAAAAATGCAGGGCTTCACATAGCTCGCGGACAGATTGCCTTTTTCCATCAACGTAGTGAGAAGGCAATAAATCATACCTAAAACCATGACCGAACCTTCAGGATCCTGCTTATAAAGCCGCGCCATCATTTGCGGGAGTTCCTGGCCCTTTTTTTCTAAAAAATTAGCGGTTAATTCAGGATAAGGTAAGGCGACCGTAGCTAGTTTTATGATTAACATTTGAGCCTCAAATAGCTCTAACTCAGCATTATCAATGGCTTTAAAAATATTTTCCAGCCGTGCGGGCGCCCTGTCTGTTTCTTTGAAATGGGCTACTGCGGCTAATACTGCTAGGGGATCGGCATCATTTCGTTCTTGAGGTGTTAAACCCGCAAGCAAGACTTTATTTCCCAGCTTGAGAATAGTTAACATCAATAAATCTGCCGTTCCTTGTATTAATTCATAGCGAAGGCGGTCGTCTTTTTCTACGGCCCTTGCTGCGCCTTTCGCACTGGAAACGCCAAAGGTGTTTGCCAGCTCGGCAAGGCAATAATTTTCACCGGCATTATCTTTTGTCTGCTGAATATATTCGGCTCTCAATCCGGTATTGTTGGCCATGGCAGAGACTTCATCGAGCAGCGAGCGTGTTAACGCGTTAATGTCTTCGATATTATAGCTATTGTAACTTTCACTGGTAACGTATAAATAATCCTCAGTGGGTTTGGCCAGTGCTGACATATGGCTGAATTCATGAGTTAGCGTCATAATTAATTTAGGCAGCGTATAACTGGCGACAAACTGCGATAACCATATCCGACACTCGGGGTCGGTTGGCATTGTGGCCGCGAATATGGGGCTTTCTTCAGGAGTCTTGATGATAACCCACTGGTTTTCATTTTCCCCGCCAGAGAGGAATGTCCTAATTTGCTGTCTTAGAGAACATATTTGACGCGAGAAGTCATGATAGATGTCACCCGTAATTCTTTCGGGGGGTATTCCGGTGCAATAAGCGAGAGCCTGCCTGACTTGAGCAAAAGTATGTGGATTTATTATTTGATGATAAACGTCTGTGACGATTTTATTTAGCAATATGATGGCAGGTCGGAGATTGGGAAGTGAATTATAAACACTGACGCCTCTATGTTTAATTTGCGCCTGCTGTTCACACTGCATATATTCTTCCCATGTATCATTTCTTCCTCGATAAGCATGCGTGTTGGGCACATGCCTTTCAAAAGCTCGTAATGGCGTAGTCTGGGGTAGAGGAGGAGCAGAAACCGGATTAAGCGGGAAATTGGGTAATGGGATAGGGTTAGTTGCCCCAATGCCAAAAAATAGGTCTCGGGCAGAGCGGGTTTCAGCGATTTTTATATCGTTGAACAAAGATTGCAGCTCTTTATCCGTTCTCGAGGTTTGCTGCGCCATGGTGGGAAAAGGCAGATTAGGAACGATACTGTGAGCCGGATTGTTAATGGGATTGAAGACAGGAGCGCGTGCTGAAATCTCGTTAAATGTTGATGAAAAAGAGGGCAGTTGCCGATAACTGGGCTGAAAAATTTCAACGTGTGTTTCAGGCGGCTGATACCCACGTGACCTTGCCGACAACGCGCCTGCGTTATATTGCGCAATTAGACGTTCAGGCCTTGGGGGAAGGGGTAAAGATATGGCAGCCCGAGCAATGCTAGCTGGCATTGAGCCCGTTAAATGAAGCGCCTCAACGGTCTCTTTTAGGGCATCCTGAATGCTGTTTTGATTATAACCAAGCGACGCGCAGGTCGGCGCGGCGGTTATCGCATTCACCTGTCGGGTTATTTGTACCCCATAATTCTCGCCTGTCTCGGCATCACGATAATAGCCTTGAGCATCAAACGACGGCACAAAAGCTTGCTTCTGTTTTACCCACTCCTGAATCATCTGTGTAGACTGGCTGTGGGCGCCTTTTGATTCTTTTTCCCAATACTTATACAGCTCCTCACGCGGGACTTTGACCTGTACAGTGGAGGTTCCCAAGCCGGTCATGGCCGCCTGATGTTCGTTATTACCTTCTAGGCTACGATATTCCGCAGTGTGAACATTAATATCGACGCTGATTTTTTCCTCTGCCCATAACCTTTCTTCTTGCCGCATTTCCATACGCGCTTTTTCTTCAATCAACATGAATGCTCGCTGCTGATATTTTTCACTTAACTCTTCTTCCTTACGCCAGTTAAGGGTCTGGTCGCGAAACACTTTCTCATGGTCACTTACTTTCGTTAGCCAGCTGCCAATCGCCCTTGAAATTTCCAGATAGGTTAATCCTGCCTGAATATTTCGCTCTTTTTTGAAGGCCTTCCCAAGGTCGTCTGCCAGTATTTGAATATTATCGACCACGGGTCTAGACGGTAATGTCACGCGAAGCCGATCAACGGCCGCATAAAAGCCAGTTTGTTCCATCATCAATCTGAAAAGAGACAGCAAATGGCTGCTTGTATCAAATTGCTGACAGAGCATAAGCGCCTGGTCGTATCTTTTGTAGAGCGATAAATCAACATTAGTCATGATGAACAGCAGACGACTTGCAATAAGGGCAGAGTTATTAAACAATTTGCGCTCAACATCTTTTTCTAAAGAGCTACGTTTTTTTACCAACTCATAGCGTTCAGTTCCTGTTCCAGGAAATTCAAGGGCACTATCTAATGGGCCTTGTATCTTCTTTCTCTCAACTTTATGTCGAGCAAGAATTTCTCCCTCTTGCGTTGTGAGGTTCTGCATTGCCAAAGAAATTTTCGCAAGGCTTTCGGAGGCATCAAGTAAAGAGGAGGGGATTTCAACTTCACTGTTATCGTGAAAAAAAGAGTACACCATTTTGTGAACCGTCTCTTTCATCTCTAATAGTCGCGTTGAACGAAGTAAAGCGGCGTTGTCCTGCAGCAGATCCAGAACATTATTTACCTTGAACGTCAGAGCATTCGCCGTGTTTTTTGCAGTTTGCGACAGGCCGGATCGATACATTTGTGTCGTGTTCAGCAGATGATCAAAATGCATTCTCAATGAATCGCTGTAGAGTAAGATCTGCCCGGTTTGACTATCCCGCTGAAATTCTCTCTCAATGTGCTGAGTGTCCGTTTCGAATGATGTATGTGGCAGCACCATGGCCGTCGCCTGAGAAGTGGTGGGTGTGAAAGCGCCTGGATGGAGAGAGTTTTGCCAATTGGGCATGTCTATTCGTGTCTGAGCGGTTCCGCTATATTCACCGTTGCCTCTTTCAACTCTCTCGTTTCGAGGCAACCTATTCGGCATTCGCGCGGGGCTGAATGAGCGAGGTAGGGTGATGACTCTATTGTTGACATTTTGTAACTCAAAATTTGGGGCTGAGGTTGTGGCTATTGACGTTGTTGCCAATGAAAACGGTGGCACAGAAGTGGCTGCCATAGCAGGGCGTTCGAGGGTAGATGAAGTAATGCGATTATCTGGCATGTGGGCTCCTGAAGTTGAAATATTGGAGCCGATCTTATCGCTAGCGGTTATTTATAACGCTAACTTTTCACTCAAATCTTGAGCGAATTCTATTCTTCTCGAGGTGCATTCCAGAATGAGTCATCACTCAGGCAATTGGAAAAATAAGGGTGTAGATTTCGCAACGTGAAAGAGCAGGAGAGGGGTAAGAGATAGAGGATGTAACTCCGCCAAGGCGCAAAATTTTTGGCGGAGTAAACAAGGAGAAAAGGCTGCAACAAGAAGAATTATTGTGCAGATGGGTAAAACACGGAGGAGATTTGCGGGAAATCTTCGGCTTTTTTACCGATTAAGCGATCCGGCGCAAAATCGGCCAATAAATCCGATCGCGTCTTATCAATAATTTCTTCGGCACAGAGTCTTCCTAATAGCGGACCCAACGTCATGCCGCTGTGCGTTACCATCAGATATACCCGCTTGTCTGGCGTAACGTAACCCATGGCAGGCAGGCCGTCAGCTGGGCGTGCGCGCTGACCTATCGCAATCCGCTCGATTTTAGCGTGATCGACATTGGCAAAAATACGACGCAGGCGGCGGAGCATCTCTTTGGCGATAAAACCGTCGGTAGAAGGCAGCAGCGAAGGGTTGACGTAAAGGTCGAGGTCGAGCGCCTGCAACAGCAAACGACCGCCGCCGTCGGGACGAACATTTAATTCGGGCGTAATTAGATTTGCGTCAAGCTGGAGCGGCAGCGGGGCGGTGTAAGCCAAGAATCCACAGGCGACTCTGTCGGCTTTGTTAGCATCAATCAGCGCCAAATCCAGACCAATATTGGCCATTAGTTCGCGCGACCAGCGGCCCGTCGCCAACACAACTTGATCGCCTGTCCACTGCTCGCCGTCGGCTAGCGTCAGTGTGACGCCGTGCTCCGTTTCATTGAGCGAAACGATGTCGCTGTGATTGCGCAGCACGGCACCCGAGCTTTTGGCATCGGCCCACAGTTTAGCCAGTAAAATTGACGGATAAAGAATCGCCTCAGTCGGGAAAAACCATAGTTCGTCAGCCTGCGGATCAATACGAATTTCAGGGAGGCGAGCCTGAACGTCAGCACGCGACAGCTTTTCGACGGGATAGCCCAGCGTGGTTAAATTTTCTGTGCGTTCGTTCAGCCGGTGTTGCAGCTCTGAGCCAGTTGCCCATTCATAGGTGCCGGTTTGATGGAACCACGGCGCGCCAACTTGGCCTTCGCGCTGGAGCTCGACGTGCTCGTCTATCGCCGTTGCGTTAAGTTGATGATAGCTGTCAGGGCTTTTGCCGTTGGAGTTCACCCAGGCAAACGTGGTGCTGCTGGTGCCTGCGCCAATGTAATCGCGTTCGAAAATTGTTACCTCGGCACCTTTTTGCGCCAGCTGGCGGGCGACGGACAGCCCGAGAATTCCGGCACCGATTACGGCAACCTTTTGTTTATGAGCAGATTTACTTGTCATGATTCCCCAATTAAAAATTAAAGATAACAAAAGGCCCACAGCAGGCCCGCATGCACGTACTCCCGTTTATCGTTAAGAACCTATCATTAATAACCTATCCTTAATAACAAAAAACGCGGCGAGCAAAGCGGCACGCCGTCGATGCATTTTTTATCTTAGTGTTTACTGACCCAAACATCATAGGCATTTTCAGGTATTTGCCTAAATGCGCGGAAGCCAATGCCATGGACATAAGAGGCCGCCGCAATTTCGTCGTCGGGAGCGTACAGCGGCAAAGCCAGCGCCTGTTGCAAAATCGCGTAGTCTTGCAGCTTGCTGTAAATCGCCTTACGTTGAGGTTCATCTAGAGTATGTGCCGCTTCGTTTAACCACGCCGTGACTTCTGGGGCTTCGGTACGGCTGTAGTTTATTGCGCCACCTTTATCTCTTGGCAGGTAATGATTCTCGAGATCCAGGCCGTCGGTATCATCATGAGAGTTGGCGATAGAGCCGTAATTGCCGTTTTTGATGTACTGGAAATAGGTGCCCGGGTCGACGTAGCGAATCTTTAACTCAATGCCGAGGCGTTGACGCGCCTGTGCCTGAAGTGCTTCAAGCAGCACGTCGCGCTGGTCGCGCACGGTGACCTGCGACTGAACAATCAGAATACTCAAACGATTGCCGTCTTTGGTGCGAATGCCGTCTGCTCCTTTGGTCGACCAGCCTGCCTCGTCCAGCAATTTATTGGCGAGCTGCGGGTTATCGCCATATTTGCCTTCGATGCTTTTATCGTACAAAGGGTCGATAGGCGAAGTCACGCCCCATGCGCGAATGCGGTGACCGCGATAAATCGATTTTACTATTCCCGTGACATCCAGACCCTGCAACAGCGCCAGCCTGACATTGCGCTCTTTCGTCGGTCCGTCATTGATGTTTAAAAATAGCGAATAAGGCGTGCCGGTATTTGGCGCGCTTTGGTAGCTAAAATCAGGATTATCAACGAATTCTCCGGCGTCGTTGCCCGAAATTCCTTCAATGGCGTCCACCTGACCCGAGAGCAGCGCGCCCGTGCGCACGGAGGATTCAGGCAAAATACGATAGGTAATACTGTTTAAATAGGCTGGCCCCTGATGCGCCGCGTTGGCCGACGCCCAATGATAATTTGGATTTTTGGTAAACACGATCTGCTGATTCTTATCCCAGCGTTTCAGGATGAAGGGGCCGGTACCGGCGATATCCGTGCCGCCCGATTTAAGATCCGCCGCTTTGTAAGATGACGGGGAGATCATTTTTAACCAGCTGGCATAAGAGAGAAACGGGCTATAAACCTCGTTGAGAGTGACGGCAACGGTAAACTCATCGGGAGTGGTAATTGAGGCGATGCGCGAGCCGATCACGCACATCGTTGAGCCTGCACAGTAGGTCAGGTTTTTCAGGTTGCGAAAGTTTTCTGCCACCGCCTCGGCGTTGAATTTTTCGCCATTCGAGAAGGTGACATCATGGCGTAATCTAAAGGTGTAAGTCTTATGGTCGGGGCTTATCTCGTAGCCGGTGGCCAGCCACGGAATGTAACTGCCGTCGGGCTTACGCGCCAGCAGCGATTCAAACGCCGCACGCTGCACCAGCTCAACTTTGGTTTGGCCATTAAACTGCGGGTTCAACGTCGTGGGGTTGGTTTCAATGCCCCAAACAAAATCGCCGCCCTGCTGAGGCTGCTGTTTTTCGGCAGTGGAATTTTCGGCGGCATAGAGCGGATTCAAGGTAGCAATAATAATCAGTGAAATTGCTGACAATGTCGAAAATAGAGGCTTGGGCTGCATAACGTGTCCATTCAATAAGCAAAATAAGAGTCATTAAAATGTGGATAACGTCCTGTTCAATGGCGCTTTTCCGTAAGAGAAGAGGGTGATTATTGATGGAGCCGTTTGGTGATGTAAAATCACTATAATTGCTAATTATTGAGGCAAATAAGAATAGCCCGCGGGCTAAAAACCCAGTTTCTGCTAAGGTAAAGAGTCTTGCTGCTTTGATTTTCAATCGTTTTGTTTTGCAAGCGTGATGTTAGATCAATGCTATTTGGTTCGCTTTGGGAGTAATAGTAGGAGTAATAGCATGGAAATAATAAGAAACTTGAATTTTTACCGTATCATTATGTCAACCGACTTCTGGGTTAATATCACCGTCGTATTTGTCGCCACTTTAGTGCTTTATTGGGTAATATCCCAAACCCTCGCCTTGGTCGGCCGCCGCGTGCAAAAATGGAGCACCACGCAGCACAGTGGGCTTTATTTGGTCGCCGTGAATATGCTCGCCAACACCAAAAAAATTCTGGTGTTGTTTATTTCATTATTAATCAGTCTACGTTTTGTCGAGTTGCCTGCTAATTGGCAAAGTGCGCTGGATCACGCCTGGTTTCTGGTGCTAACCATTCAAATTGCGCTATGGATTGACAGCGCGATTCACACCTGGTCAAAAAGAATGACCGGTCATCCTAGTGCGATGCGCAATACCGTCACCTTGGTCATTTTAGGCGTTATGGCGCGATTGCTGGTCTGGACGCTGATGTTTCTGTCGATTTTGGGCAACATGGGCGTCAATATTACCGCGCTGGTGGCTAGTCTCGGGGTCGGCGGTATCGCCATTGCACTCGCCGTACAGGCCGTTTTAAGTGATGTATTAGCCTCGCTGTCAATTGGCTTCGATAAACCTTTTGTCATCGGTGACTTCGTGGTGTTCAAAGATATCTCAGGCACCATCGAACATATTGGCCTTAAAACGACCCGCATTCGCTCGCTAAGCGGCGAACAAATCGTCTGCTCCAACGCTATTTTGCTGCAACAGACTATCCACAACTATAAGCGTATGCAGACCCGAAGAATTGTATTCAGCTTTGGTTTGGCTTACACGACGCCGCCTGAAAAATTGCGTTTAGTGGGCGGGATCGTTAAAGATATTATCGACGCGATGGACGATGCCAATTATGACCGCGCGCACTTCCTGTCATTCGATGATTTCAAATTGACTTTTGAAGTGGTCTATATCGTGCAAAGCGCTGACTACAATAAATATATGGATATCCAGCAGGAGGTAAATATTCGCCTGATGGAAAAACTTGAGGAGCAGGGCATTAAACTCGCTATTCCGGTGCAACAGGTATTTGTACAAAATGAGGGTAACGACTTTGCCGAGCCGCCGAGAGGAGGGAATCTTTATAACGCCAACTCAATGAGGCAATAAGATACCAAGCCGCACGGTAAGTTAGAGATATACAATAGAACACCACGCGTTAACGTGGTGTTCTATTAATAGGTGTTTTATTAACTGAAGTTTTATAACGTATAAACCTTTAACGCTTAAACCTTCAATGCTAAAACCTAAATTAATTGGCGTCGAAAATGACGTACAGTTTGCGCATCTGCTCGGCGATTACCCAAGTCCCTTCGGTATTGGCTTCAAAGAAGAACGAATCGCCTGCGGTAAAGGTTAACGTCTCTTCGCCATCTGGGGTGAATGAGCCGTTTCCCCCCAGAAAATGCATGATTTCGGCCTGCTTGACTGAACGGCGGTAGCTGCCCGGTGAGCATTCAAAAATGCCCGTATCGATATCTTCCTTGCCAGGAATAATTTTCTGCAAACCCGATAAGGTGACGGACCCCGTCTCGGGTAATCCTTCAACGCTGCCCCAAGACTCCAACTTTTCAATGGCCGCAGGTTGTCCAATTTTTTGCACTTTCATCTAAACAATTCCTCAAGGTGAATGCCGAACAGCGCCAGAAAATGTCGAGCGCGCATAAAGTTTTAGGGCAACCTGAATTTAGGCTGTGACCCAGAGTCCAGCATAAAGTAGCGGCTGAAAACATTGCGTGAGTAATCGCCTGTCGATTAACAGATTCACGCGCAATTACAGCCGCTTTTGATACAAACTGTTGCGGCTTGTGGAGTATGAGGAAGCCGGCATTTAGACGATTTCGGGCAAATGGGCGATCAGTTTGTCGAGCGTCAGCGGGTAATTTCTTACGCGGACGCCCGTGGCGTTGTACACGGCATTGGCGATCGCGGCGCTGACCCCGCAAAGCCCTAACTCCCCGACGCCCTTGGCTTTCATAGGCGAAGAGACGGCATCGGTTTCATCAATAAATATCACGTCCTGCTGCGGAATATCGGCGTGTACCGGCACTTCATAGCCCGCCAAATCGTGATTTACAAAGAATCCGAGCCGTTTGTCTACCGCCAACTCTTCAGTCAACGCCGCGCCAATGCCCATCGTCATCGCGCCGATAACCTGACTGCGCGCGGTTTTCGGATTCAAGATCCGACCCGCCGCACAGACGGCCAGCATGCGGCGAATTCGGGTTTCGCCCGTGGCTATGTCGACACCGACCTCGACAAAATGCGCCGCGAAAGTGGACTGCTGAAACTTTTTCGCCAAGTCGCCGTAGTCCATTTCATCTTCGGCGGTAATCGTTCCGTCGCGCGCTGCCTCTGTCAGCGCGGCGTGCTGATTGCCCGCTACGACCTGTCCGTCGGCAAATACGGCGTCTTTTTCGTCAAAACCCAGTTTTTGCAGCACGGCCGCGCGCAGTTTCACGCAGGCCGCGTAGACGCCCGCCGTGGAGCTGTTGGCTCCCCATTGCCCGCCGGACCCTGCCGAGACCGGGAAGTTGGAATCGCCTAAACGGACCACCACTTTTTCAAGCGGCAAGCCCATCATTTCGGCGGCGGTTTGCGCGATAATCGTGTAACTGCCGGTGCCGATATCCGTCATGTCGGTTTCCACCGTCACAATGCCCTGAGCGTCCAGATGCACGCGGGCTGCGGATTTCATCACCTGATTATTTCGAAAACCGGCCGCCACGCCCATGCCGACCAGCCAATTACCGTCGCGCTGCGTGCCGGGTTTGGCGTGACGCTGATCCCAGCCAAAACGTTCCGCGCCGAGGCGCAAACATTCGATAAGTTTACGGCTGGAAAAAGGCCGTTCGGGATTAGCTGGGTCGACCTGCGTGTCATTACGAATCCTGAATTCAATCGGATCCAAGCCGACTTTCTCGGCCATTTCATCGATAGCAATTTCCAGCGCCATCAGTCCGGGCGCTTCACCCGGCGCGCGCATCGCGTTGCCTTCGGGCAGGTCGAGCACGCCCAAACGCAAACCTGTCAGGCGATTGGCGCCTGCGTAGAGCAAATTAGTTTGCTGCACGGCATTTTCGGGCTTGCCGTCCGGCAGATTGCCCGACCAGCTTTCATGGGCGATGGCGAGGATTTTGCCCTCTTTATCGGTGCCAATACGGATCTGCTGGAGCGTGGCGGGGCGATGCGTCGTGTTGTTGGCAATCAGCGGACGCGACAGCGCCAGCTTGACCGCTTTGCCCGCCGCACGCGCGCCCAGCGCGGCCAACAGGGTATCGCTACGCAAAAATAGCTTGCCGCCGAACCCGCCACCGACATAAGGCGACAGCACGCGGACCTTATCTTTATCGATATTTAACGTGGTCGCTAATTCGGTGCGGCACCAGTCAATCATCTGGTTGGAGGTCCAGACGGTCAGCTTGTCATCGTCCCACGCGGCGAGCGTCGCGTGAGGTTCCATCGCGGCATGGGATTGATCTGGCGTGGTATAGGTTTCATTAAGCTGCAACGGGGCGGCGGCAAAGGCAGCGGCAAAATCGCCTAGCGTCTCGTCAGGTTTGTCCTTCTCGGCATGATTCACGCTGGCTTTTATGGCTGCTAAATCATAAGCGCCCGGGTCACGGCGATAGTGCACGTTAACCAGATTGGCGGCGGCGCGGGCCTGCTCGAAGGTTTCGGCGACCACCAGCGCTACCGCCTGATGATAATGCTGAATATTCGGGCCACCAAACAGCTTGGCAATATTCATTTTACCTTGCCCAAGCTTGCCGGCATTTTCGGCGGTGACGATCGCCAACACGCCCGGCGCGTTGCGGGCCGCCCTGATATCCATCGACTCGATTCGCCCTTTTGCCACCGCCGATCCGACCACGTAGCCATAGGCCACGTCGGTAATCTGTTCATGCCATTCATAGGCGTAATGCGCGGTGCCGGTGGTTTTTAACGGACCATCGATTCGGTCATGCGCTTTGCCGACAACTTTTTGCTGATCGATCGGATTTTCGCCCGCTGGAGTATCAAATTTCATGGCTTGAGGACCTCGCTTCAATCAGTGTGCTGGTCAGAGTGCGCTGCGCCAGAATCAGTTTATATTCGTTCTCGTGTGTGGGTTTGGCGTCGGCAAATAGCTGCTCGGCTACCGGCTTTGCGCCGCGCGCCAGTTCGGCTTCGGCGGCTTCGTTTCGCCAAGGTTTATACGCAACGCCGCCCAACGCCACGCGGCCCGAGCCATCTGCTTGCACGATAGCCGCCACCGACACCAGCGCAAACGCGTAAGAGGCGCGGTCACGGACTTTACGATAAAGATGCACGCCGCCGAGAGGTTTGGGCAGTGTCACGGCGGTGATCAACTCACCGCGAGTCAGGGCGTTTTCAAGATGCGGCGTTTTGCCCGGCGCGCGATAAAAATCCGCAATGGGCAACGTGCGCACCTGTCCATTCGGCCCCACGGTTTCAATCTCGGCGTCGAGCAGGCGCATCGCCACCGCCATATCGCTTGGATGAGTGGCAATGCAAGCTTCACTGGCACCGATTACGGCGTGTTGGCGACTGAATCCGCCCAGTGCCGCACAGCCACTGCCGGGTAAACGTTTGTTACATGGCTGATTAGTATCGTAAAAATAGGGACAGCGGGTGCGCTGTAACAGATTTCCGGCAGTCGTCGCTCGGTTGCGTAACTGACCCGACGCGCCCGCCAGCAAGGCGCGAGAGAGCACCGCGTAATCGCGACGCACGCGCATATCGGCGGCTAAATCGGTGTTGCGCACCAGCGCACCAATCCGAAGTCCACCTTCCGGCGTGGGCTGGATTTCATCTAAAGCTAACCCATTGACGTCTATTAAATGACTCGGCGACTCAATCTCCAGCTTCATTAAATCCAGCAGGTTGGTACCACCGGCGATAAACTTGGCGCCCGGATTACGCGCCGCGCTGGTTGCCGCTTCAGCAGGCGTTTTCACGCGTTCGTAGGTGAAAGATTTCATGTCTGGCTCCCCGCGACGTCGGTAATGGCGGCAAGAATGTTCGAATACGCGCCGCAGCGGCAAATGTTGCCACTCATCCTTTCACGCAATTCTGCGGCAGAAATCGGCGTTGGCGATAGCAAATCGGTGCTGACGTGGCTCGGAATGCCCTGTTTCATCTCCTGAAGCACGGCCACCGATGAGCAAATCTGGCCTGAAGTGCAGTAGCCGCATTGAAAACCATCATGTTTTATAAAGGCGGCCTGCATCGGGTGTAATGCGTCGGGCGTGCCTAATCCCTCGATTGTGGTGATCTCCACATCCTGATTCATCACCGCGAGCGTTAAGCAGGAATTTATTCGACGCCCCTCAACAATCACCGTGCACGCGCCGCATTGCCCGTGATCACAACCTTTTTTAGTGCCGGTGAGGTGAAGATGTTCGCGTAAAGCGTCGAGTAAAGTGGTGCGGGTATCGAGTTCAAGCGGATGGGTTTTGCCGTTCACGCGCAGGGTAAGGTGGGAGATATCAGGTGGCGGAGTGGCAGGCGGATCGGTAATACCAAAAGCGGCGGGTGCCGTCAGCGCCACGGCTGAGACCGCACCGGTCTTGATGAGATCCCGTCGGCTGAGAGGAAATCGTCCGCCGTCATTATCTTCCAGCTGCCGAACGTTAAGCTTCTGCTGTTTGGGGTCATGGTTGCTCATGCATTGCCTCCAAGGTGCTAATTTATTTATATTTATTAAAAATTTGAATTTATAGATAACTTGAATTTATTGATAGAGAGATGCAAAACCACGCGGGTCTCAAAGAGGGGAGTAAGCCGATGATGTTTTATTGTTTTAATCGCTTCGAACCGAATACCCTTACATAGCATAAGACTAAATTCAGATCTCGGTGGAATATTTGCCCAAATTAGGCTTATGAGCGGAATTCACAAATGCAAAAAAACCATGCCTGAACGTGGTTTTTGGTTTGAATTCTAACGTTGTCCTTCTTTCTTCTTTTCAAGGTTAGGTTTTTTATTTATTGTTAAATCGATGCAAGATATGCCGTCAATACTCAAGGATGCCTGGATGGAATTCTGGATAATTTTCACCGTAGCCATACTTGCTTACCTGCTTTATCTTCTAAAGATAAAAAATAAGATAAGAAAGACAAAGCATAATAATATCATTGAGTTGGATGACGCAATGCCAGCAAGTACTGACGGAGTAAACATGATCGATAAAGAGGTTTATCCAGTTACCAATGAGCTTGGCAGGCCCATTATCGATAAAGTCACCTTAAGAGTCATTGATAAAGAGGTCTATCCTGTCACTGATGAAATGGGTATGCCGATTTTAGATATATTCCTGGGTCCGATTGTCGAAACTCAACCTCAAGTTTTTAGCTCTGCAGCTTATGATGATTCGCTGACGGAGTTTTCAATCGTTCGTGGAGATACCGTAGAGTTTCAAATAGATAATGAGTCATCCACCAAATTACTCCCCGAAATAAATAAGAAAAAAGGGCGTTGGATTACTCATCAGGAAAACATTTCGGTTGCCGGAGTTACTATAGAAGGGGGCTATTTTTATTTTGGAGGGCAGTTAAACACGGAAAACCTCGGCGATTATTATACTCGTAGCAGTGATCCCGATCCTTCTTTAGTCAATGAAGCCTTACCTATTCAACCAGCCTCAAGAACGTATCAAGATGATTCTTTAGATTACTGGCCATCATTTTTCAAATTATCTCCGCGATGTCGAGGCGCTTATCTCAATTGGTTGGCGAGCGCTCGTAATGATATCAGCACGCCAATTGGCTACGTATTTATCTATTTTTACGGCTTGGAACGCCGCATCTTTGTTGATGGTAAAGTCGAGGAGAAAAAGAGTGCGGGGAGCGGTATCAAAGTTTCAGATGAAGAATATCAGTCATTATTTCAAGAGGTTATACGTTTAAGCGTTTGTTATCATGAGCATGAGGTTTTCCAGCATTATGCCTGTCAATTAATAGAGGCGATGATACTCACCCGTCCTCATCTTTGTTCTGTTAATAATGAAAGCGACTACTTTGCATCGGGCCAATCTTTACTGTTCAAATTCCGGCTTGCCTCGGCTGTAAATTCGGGTCTGCCGATTTCGGGCTCGTTAGCACTGGCGTGGATAAAATATTATGCGGAATATACATTACGGACTCCTGCTCGTCGCTGTGCTGAAGAATTTAATTTATTATTTGAAAAGCGTTATCTGGAGAGTTTTAGCAACGGGTTATTCGTCAAACCCAATAAATCACGATTAGAATTACAATATTTCCCCGCGAGCGGCTCTCTTCGAGGGCTTAACATTGCAACGCCGGATCTTCCCGATCCTGTTTTTTTAAAATCACCAGTCCAGAAATTGATGCAAATTGCAGAAAAATGCACAGATGAATTAGAGGCTTACAGCCGTTATCTCGGAAAAAAAGAGACCTCCCGCGACGATATTGAGGCGGTTATGCTTTTACCCGACGATCTCATCAATCTAAATACCGATACAGTAATTAATAAATTTAGATATTGGGCTGATGAAAAAATATCACAACATTCTGGACTCGCTTTGGTGTCTGAGTTTTGGACATGTCTGAATAAAACGGCTGCTGAAAAAATTAATAAAAAAGAGGCAGAGTTTATGCAAAATGTTGCTCAAAGAGCCGGTTACGGGATTGCACCAGATTTACGTCATCATTTTACCAAGCCTGATAGTGAGGGTTATATTGTGCTATTCAACGTGGAGAGTGGTGAAGTTTTACTGACCTCGACAGAATTTTCCTCCGTGGCCGTCACGTTGCAATTGGGCGTTTTAATTTCGAAGGCAGATAAGCTTATTGATACGTCAGAACGGGAAGCACTCAATAAAATAATTGATCATGATGAGTCGATTTCCCTCACTGAAAAAAAATCGCTACATGCTTATCTTATTTGGCTTCTTAATAGTCCGGACAGCTTGTCTGGCCTTAAAGTCAAAGTTGAAAGTCTTGGTATAAGTGAAAAACGTGCAATCAGTCAGTCAATTATCGCGATTGCCTGGGCTGATGGTAAAATAGACCCCTCTGAAATCAAGCTGTTAGAGAAGATATATCTCATGCTCGGGTTGAACAATGAGGCTGTAACCAGCGATATTCATCGTCTCTCTATCTTGGGAAATTCTTCTTCAACGAGTATTCTCAAAGAGCCCGGCGTTAAAGCCTCATTCTCTTTAGACGCCGCGCTGTTATCACAACATGAGTCTGCGACGAAAGATGTCCAAAGCTTGCTAAGCACTATTTTTGTTGAAGACGATCTTACCCAATCTGATAAACCGTCTCCGTCGGCTCAGCCCGTTAAGGGTCTCGATGAAGCTCATAACGTACTATTTCTACGGCTGATTGAGAAAGAGCGATGGGAAAGAAACGAGGTCGCCGAAATATGCAAAAATATAGGTTTATTAATGGGCGGCGCTGTTGAAGTCATTAATGAATGGTCCTATGAACAAGTTGATGCCCCAGTGCTCGATGATACCGACGAAATCTGGGTTGACCTTGAAATTGTTGAAGAACTAAAAGGGTAAATTATGTCAGCAACACGAATTCGACCTAAAGAAAGAGATGCGATTATACAATCGTTGAAGTCAGGCGTTACGCCAAAAGTTGGGATTCAACATATTCAGGTTGGACGAATCAATGAAATAAAAGCCCTTTATCAAGACATCGAACGTATTGTCGATGGCGGTGCCGGTTTTCGATTAATCATTGGTGAATATGGTTCAGGTAAGACCTTTTTTCTAAGCGTTATACGCTCGATTGCCTTGGAGAAAAAGTTGGTAACACTTAATGCTGATTTATCACCTGATAGACGCCTTCATGCTTCAGGGGGACAAGCACGTAATCTTTATTCCGAACTCATGAAGAATCTTTCCACGCGTAATAAGCCCGATGGCAATGCCTTGCAAAGCGTGGTTGAACGTTTCGTCACAGAAGCCATAAAAGAGGCCGATAACTCAGATCTCACTGTACCCCATGTTATTCACAAGAAACTCGCGGCCTTGTCTGAAATGGTTGGAGGCTACGACTTTGCCAAAGTGATTGAAGCTTTTTGGCAGGGGCATGAGCAGGGCAATGAAAACATCATGTCCAATGCTATTCGCTGGTTAAGAGGCGAATACACCACTAAAACCGATGCAAGAAATGATTTAGGTGTGAGAACTATTATTTCAGATGCTTCATTTTATGATTCTCTGAAGTTAATGAGTCTATTTGTTCGCCAAGCGGGTTACGCAGGTTTACTCGTCAGCCTGGATGAGATGGTCAATCTTTATAAGCTCGGTAATACTCAGGCTCGCATTGCCAATTATGAGCAAATACTGCGTATCTTAAATGATTGTCTACAAGGGTCGGCAGAACATATAGGTTTTCTACTTGGAGGAACGCCGGAGTTCCTCTTTGATCCGCGCAAGGGATTATATAGTTATGAAGCCCTTCAATCGAGATTGGCAGAAAATAGTTTCGCCCAGCGTGCCGGAGTCATTGACTATTCGTCACCTTCGCTACATTTAGCCAGCTTGACGCCTGAAGAGCTTTATATTCTGCTTAGAAACCTGCGCCATGTTTACGCAAGTGGAAATCCTGATAATTATCTGGTTACCGATGAAGTGATTACCGCCTTTCTAAGCCACTGTAGTCATTCCATTGGCGATGCCTACTTTCGCACGCCACGTAATACGATTAAGGCATTTTTGGATATGCTGGCCGTACTCGAACAGAATCCGTCTATTTTTTGGACACAGCTCATTAATAAGCTCGCCATAGAAGAGGATAGGCCAAGTAATATGGATGAAATCGTCGATGCTAATGGGGCCGACGATGATTCTCTTGCAGACTTTAGAGTATGAATGAATATCAACAGCTAGATCCGCGAGTACAAAAATGGATCTACAAGCAAGGCTGGAAGGATCTCCGCGCGCTACAGAAGAAGGCAATCCCGCCTATTTTAGCCGGTGGAAAAGACGTGTTAATTAGCGCAGGCACGGCTGCAGGTAAGACGGAGGCCTTTTTTTTACCGGCTTGCTCAGCCATTGCAGATATTCAGGATAGTTTTGGAATCTTGTATATCAGCCCGCTCAAAGCCTTGATCAATGACCAGAATAGAAGGCTTGAAAGCCTCGGGGAAATGCTGGATATAGCCATTACTCCCTGGCACGGCGATATTGCGCAAAGCAGAAAAACAAAGGCGAAAAAGAATCCTTCAGGGGTTCTCCTTATTACCCCTGAATCGCTCGAAGCGATGCTTATCCGTTCTGCAGGATGGCTAAAACAGGCCTTTTCTAAATTAGCTTATATTGTTATCGATGAATTTCATGCTTTCATCGGCACGGAAAGGGGAATGCAACTGCTTTCACTGTTGAATCGAATAGATTTTATAACGGGAAGATCACAATCGCCTATCCCCAGAGTTGCCCTGAGTGCAACATTGGGGGAGCTGGAAAAAGTGCCTCTCTCTCTTAGACCTAATCAAATACTGACGTGCGAAACTATTACCGATAGTCAGGATGACCTCTCCTTAAAAGTGCAAGTAAGGGGATATCAAGAGCCAACGAACACGCCGAAAAAAGATTCTGAGTCTTTGCCCGCTGCTGAACAGCAAATATGCCAGGATATTTTTCGGCTTTGCCGAGGCGATTCCCATCTGGTATTCGCGAATAGCCGAGAGAGAACTGAAAGTATCGCGGCCACCTTAGGTGATCTCAGCGAGCAGAATTTTGTTCCCAATGAATTTTTTCCGCATCACGGTTCTTTATCCAAAGATCTGCGTGAAACTCTCGAACAGCGATTACAGAAAGGCACTCTGCCTACTACCGCTATTTGTACCATGACGCTGGAGCTGGGGATTGATATAGGTAAAGTCAGTTCTGTAATACAAGTAACAGCGCCACATTCTGTCGCCAGTTTACGCCAGCGTATGGGACGCTCGGGGCGACGTAGCGCCTCGCCTATATTAAGAATGATGGTGATCGAAGATGAATTGAGTCACAAATCAAATATCATTGATCAACTTAGACTCCAGCTTGTGCAGTCATTTGCCATGATAAGACTGCTTATAAACAATAAGTGGTTTGAACCGGCTAATACGCGACAAAAACATTATTCCACGCTGTTTCATCAAATCTTATCAATGGTTGCACAATGGGGCGGGATACGGGCAGACCAGCTTTTTTCACAGTTATGCCGACAAGGCCCGTTCCAAAATGTCACAGTCGAAGACTTTAAATTACTGCTGCGATTTATGTCTGAACAGCATTTCTTGATTCAACTCAACAGCGGTGAATTTATACTGGGTCTTCAAGGTGAGCAACAGGTCAGTCATTATAGTTTTTATGCCGTGTTTAATACGCCAGAAGAGTTTCGTATTGTGGCAGGCAGCAGAACGTTAGGTTCCGTACCTGTAGACTCGCCACTGATGCCCGATCAACATATTATTTTCGGCGGTCGTCGCTGGAAGGTTATTGAAGTGGATAGGCTGAAAAAAGTGATTTTTGTCGAAGCGACTAAGGGAGGTCGGCCTCCTCGATTTAATGGCGGCGGAATGTCTATCCACGATAAAGTCAGACAAGAGATGTTCGACATTTATCAGCAGGGTGATTACCGTATTACCGTTAATGAAAAGAAGGCGGACTTTACTGACGCGCAGGCGAAAGCGCTATTTGATGAGGGATTATATTGGTTCCGTCATCATAACCTCTCAACGGAACGTTTTATTCAAGATGGACCCAATGTCTATATTTTTGCTTGGCTCGGGGATCAAACAGTAAACACACTTTCGGCTTTGCTAATGCTGAAGGGGTTTAAAACCGTCGTGGTATCAGGGATTATTGAGGTTGAAAAAGCAACCATATGGGAAGTCAAACAAGTACTCTCTAACCTGTTTAATAATGGCTTGCCTTCAGAAACCACGCTGGCCGAAAGTATTGCGACAAAGTGCCACGAGAAATTTGATGAATATCTACCCGATCCGCTTTTGAATCAAGAGTATGGCCTGCGGGCATTTAATATACAGGGCGCTCAAGAATGGCTTCTGAATATAAAAAACAGTTTGTGATAATAGCGGTTTTCTAAGGTAAACAATTTTCAAATTTGAGACTAGATGCCAAAAATAAAGTCTAGCAAGATAAGTTAAACTTTCATGGATTTGAATTTATGAAGCAGAAGGGGGAACTTCCTATCGACATAGGGCCGCTTACATTTTACTGTGTCGACTTATGATTGACGTAGCTGCCGATTTGTAGTGTAATTTGCGAGCAGTGAACAAAGTCGTATGAACAGGATAGCGAAAGCTAGGCGACTTTACCGACCATCAAGCGGTTACCAGCCCAAGAGCGGTTATAAAGCGTTCCCAGTAGATTTAATGGCGTTAAAATCAAATAAAGAAGCTCACTTAGGTGGGCTTTTTTATTTGATAGGCTTACCCACCTGGATGTTATGGGCTATCACAAAGAAATTTATCTTTTTCTTTTGAGGACGCCTGGAGCCATGTTTGTCATCACGAATATAAGCACTAATGATATGCAGCCTAAGTTTCCCTCTATTTTCTTTGCTTACCTCCCTATAAAACTAAACAACCGCCACAAATTTGCAAAAGTAAAACGATCGGTTTACTTTTAAAAATATGAATAAACGCGATGATATTTTACAGGCAGCCGAAAAACTGTTTTACACCCACGGTTTTCACCCCACCAGTACCGACCAGATATGCGCGGCAGCGAGGGTATCCACGCGCACGTTTTATCGCTATTTTCCCTCGCGCGAAATGCTGACGAAGTGTGTGATGGAAGAGCGCCAGACGCGATTTTTTGGCGACCTTCATCCTTCGGATCATCCGCAGGCGGTGAATAAACTTTTTGCCGTCCTCGAAAAATGGATGAGTGAGCAGGGCGCGTTAGGGTGCTTTTTTGCCAAGGCGTGGGGAGAATATGCCGAGCAGGATGCCTTGCTGGCGGCGCGGGCGCTGGATTTTCGCTATGCAATTCGTGATTACATCGCCGCCTGCATCGCACAACGTTTTAAAACGTCGGATGATTCGCTCGCCAACGCTATTTGGATGCTGTTCGAAGGCGCAGTCACCGCCGCCGTGATTCAGGGTTCGGCAACGGCTTTTCAAGCTGAGCAGGCGGCCGCGTTATTGATGAATATTCAAGAGAAGCAGCTGTGAAAAGGGCTTTCGCGCTCGGACTCACGGGCTTCTCGCTCATCGCCGTCACCTACGGCATGGCAAGGTTCTCGTGGGGATTAATGATGCCCGCGATTATTCGGGACATTCCTTTTTCGCCCCGCGTTGCGGGCATGATTGCCGCCTGCAGTTATGTTGCTTATTGCCTCGCGATGGCAGCCGCGTCGTTTTGTGTACGACGTTTTGGGCCACGACTCCCCGCTATGATTTCCGCCTTGAGTGCCGCAGCGGGCCTATTCTTGCTCGCCAGCGCCTCATCCTCTCAAATGCTGGCATTCGGGCTGTTTATTGGCGGACTAAGTTCGGGACTGGCTTCTCCGGTGCTGGCGGAGGCGGTGACCCGGTCGATTCCCATCGAGCAGCAAACCGTCGCCAATACCGTGATCAATGCGGGAACCAGCGCGGGCATTATCGCGTCGGTTATCGTGCTGTTTTTAGTACCGGGTGGCTGGCGTATCGCCTGCATAATTTTTGGCGTCATGGCGCTGCTTTGCCTGCCGCCGATTATGCGTTTTATCCCCGGGGAAACGGGCCATTCGTCCGTTGAAACAGCAGGTTGGCATCAGATAATAAGTGAAGGATCGATGAGACGTCTCATCCTGATTTCCTTTGTCAGCGGCACGGCCAGCGCGGCGTGGTGGAGTTTTGGACCTGACATCATGCACCATCAGTTCGCGTTGAAAGAGGCAACCACCAATCTGCTGTGGTTGATCGGCGGCGGCGCCGGGATCCTGGCTGTATTGACGGGGCCAGCGATCAACGCTATCGGCATGAAACATGTTTACCGGCTGTCGCAACTGTTTATGGCGGCTCCTTTACTCCTCTTTGCCCTGCTTCATGGATTTTCCTGGTGGCTGTTTCCTGCAGTGGCGCTTGTCGGCGCGGGTTATGTCATTTTATCGGGCGTGTTGCTGGTTTGCGCGACGTCAACGGCGAAGATTTCATCCGCGTCTGGCGTGGCGGCGGCTTTCTTCGCGCTGGCCGCCGGGCAAATAGCGGGATCGGTTATTTTTGGTCAGCTTTATGCACGAATCGACGCACCTATGGCGCTGAGCGCGTTTGCTGCGCTCTCCATGATGATGTTATTTCTGGTGCCGCGACAAAACGTTGCAACAGAAGGCGGCCAATAAAAGGTCAAACTGAATTTATCAGAATCTTTGTGCCGTTAACGAGACAGAAATTCCAGCAACCGCTCTGTTAACTCGTTGGGGTGCTCTTCCGCCAGCCAATGTCCACAGCCGCTGATGCTGCCCCCACTTACCTCGACGGCGAACTCTTCGAGCATAGGAACCATCCGCGCACCATATGAATGCTCGCCGCCCAGCGCCAGCACGGGAATCGTTAGCGGATCCTGTTTCCAACGCTTGGCGTTTTCATGGTCTTGAGGGAAAGTGCGATACCATTCGAGGCCGCCGCGCAGGTTGCCGGGCTGGGCTAGCGATTGCGCAAACGTGTCGATATCAGCGGCGGGATGCGCGCCAACATCATAGGCGCGGTCATAGATGAAAGCGGAAACGTACTCCCGTTCTCGCCCCTGAATCAGCATCTCCGGCAAATCGCGCTGCATGTGGAAGGCAAAATGCCACACTTTTTCCTTATGAGAATTCGCTTCCCAGCCGCTCCAGCCGGGCTGCGAGGCGTCGAGCACCGCCAAATGAGTTACGGCATCGCGATGCGTAAGCGCCAGCGCCAACGCCGTCATCCCCCCAATATCGTGACCGCAAACGGCATACTTTTCATAACCTAAGGCAGACATGACGGCGTGAACATCTGCTGCGAGCGTACGCTTGTCATAACCGCCCTGCGGTTTGTCGGAATGTCCGGCACCGCGAAGATCGACGGCAATCACCGTGTGATGCTCGGCCAGTTGCGGCATCACGTGACGCCATTCCCACCACGTCTGTGGAAAACCGTGGATCAGCACGAGAGGGGAACCCGTTCCGCCAATGACGGCGTGCAGAGTGACCTCGCCCGCCTTAATCCTTCGATGTTCAAAATTATCTATATTCATGGCAATCGTCCTGTCGAGGCGTGTAGATGTTGCGTATTTCGAAGATCATTCGTTGCAATAATCCTCTGTTTTTTAATCGTTAAACCAGCCTTGCCCCGCAGTCGATGTGAATAGTCTCGCCGGTAATGGCCTTATTTTGCATCAGCAGAATCACGGCCTGCGCCACTTCCTCGGCTGTGACTAAGCGAGGAAGCAGATTTTTCTTCACCACTTCATCGAGGATTTTCACGCCATCACCGGGGAAAATGCTATCCCACATCGGCGTATCGGTGTAACCGGGTGCGACGGCATTGAAGCGAAGCGGGGCGAGCTCCAGCGCCAGCACGCGGGCGAGTTGTTCCGTTGCCATCGTCGCAATGCCGGAAACCCACGCGCCAATGACGGGACGATCAGACGACAAGCCGCCGGTAAAGGTAAAGGATCCGCCGGGACGCATAAGGTTTTGCGCAGCGCGTACCACCTCGACCGATCCCCACAGCCGCTCATCAAACTTGTGTTTAAACGCCTCCAATTCTGGCTCGAGAGGGCTGCCCGTTTTGGTGCTGCCCGCCGCGATATAAACGTGATCGACCGCGTCGAATTGTGAAAATACGCGCTTCAGCGACGCGGGATTATTGATATCCGCAACGGCAATCTCCAGACCCTCAACCGACCGTTGCGCCGCCTCGAGTTTTTCTTGCGTTCTTGCCACAGCGAGAACGTTAGCGCCCAATTCACGCGCCGCCTTGGCAACGGCGAGGCCAATGCCTTCTGAACCGCCGATGATAACAACTTGCTGATTTTGCATGAGTAAACTGCATTCCTTGATTACGTTTAAGGGAGAAATCGGCCAATTTCTTATATTTAGTGACCACTAAAAATTAAACACTTGTGCCTTGCTGTCAAGCTCATATAATGAAGCCATGACAACATCGACCTCCAAAACTGTACTCTCCAAAAACGCCGCCTCTAAACGCGTGACCGCCAAATCCGAGGCGGTAAAATCGCGCGGGCGAAAATCTACTTTTGATCGCGACGCCGCGCTCAATACTGCGCTGGATCTCTTCTGGCGACACGGATACGAAGGCGTTTCTATTGCCGAACTGTGTCTCGCGATCGGCATTGCGCCGCCGAGCCTTTATCATGCTTTTGGCAGCAAATCTGACCTTTATCGCGACGTATTACGACTCTATGCCGCTGGTAATCTGACTGCCGAAGAGATAGCCGAAACATCTTCTGCACGAGATGCCGTGCAGTTAATGCTTGAACGTGGCGTTGAAAAAGTGACTCAGCCTGATAAGCCTGTTGGCTGTATGATCTCAAGCGGCATGCTGATGGTCGGCATTGAAAATCGGGAGATGGCGGCAGAGTTACGGCAAATGCGGGCAGAATTTCGCAATATGATAGAAACTCGCATCGCAAACGACGTCAAGGCTGGATTATTGCCAGACACCACCGATCCCGCCTCGCTCGCCCGTTTTTATGCCACCGTTTTACAGGGTTTATCCGTTGCGGCGGTGGATGGCGCAACGCGCGGCGAACTTGATGCCGTGGTGATTGCCGCCATGCGCGCCTGGCCAGCACAGTGATTTGAATGCATCAGGATTCGATTTTCAGTTAATTCAATAGTTTTAAAATTACGCGCAGTGGTATCAAACTTGCATAGCCTCCTGTTGTGAATTTCATTATTTATTCACCTGAGGTTACGCATTGAATCTTAATACTTATAAATATTTCAACGAAGTGGCGGCAACGGGCTCGATTCGCCGCGCGGCGGACCGTTTGCACGTCGCGCCGTCTGCCGTAAGTCGACAAATTTCTCTGCTCGAACACAGCCTTGGCGTGATGCTGCTTGAACGCAACAATACCGGGATACGATTAACCCCCGCAGGTTTAATGCTGGAACGCTTTACCCGCAAGATGTGCCGTGACCTTGACCGCATTCATGAGTCGATAAAAAGCCTCAAGGGATTGCGGGAAGGCGAGGTTAAAATCTGGGTGATCGAAGCCGTGGTTCAGGTCATTTTGCCGCAGATAATGACCGAATTTAATGAAAACTATCCGGCTATCCAGTTTTCCATCAACAGTGAATCTTCTGACCGCACTATCGAAGCGATTATTCGTGACGAGATAGATATTGGCATCGTGTTTAATATGGACGATCGCCCGGGCATTGAAGTGGTCAAGCGCTGTTCTGCACCAATTCAGTGCCTCGTCTCCCCGCAGCATCCTCTGGCCCAGCGCCAATCGGTCACGCTGGAAGAGATCTGCTTTTATCCGGTCGCCTTGCCCGTCTCCAGTTTTGGCATGCGACAGACCTTCGACAAGGTGACGCGCAGCCTGCATCTCCTTCCGCAATCGATTGTGAATACCAATAATCTTGAGCTGACCAAGGCAATGGCGATTGCCGGGCGAACGGTGACTATCGGGCCGAAACAAATTGCCATGCGCGAAATTGCCCAGAATACGCTGTGCGCGATCCCTATCGAAAACGAGGCCATGCAATCTGCGACCATCGAAATTTGTGTGCATCGCGATCGCACGCTGTCGTTTGCCGCGCATCAGTTTCTCAAGCACCTTTGCAGAGCGTTTATCTGAAAAACTCCCCCTAAACGTGCAGACCAACACGCGCCGTCACTCGACGTTTCTCTGCTGGGCGATGCAGTTTGCGGTGTTCTAAAACAGGCAACGCGGCGTGCTGCATACGGCATTACAGCCTGCTCTCCACCCCGTGATATCTATTGAACATCATAAAATCAGTCATCGCAAAACGACAGGATTAAAGAGGGGAGCACGATGCCAGTCATCATGACGAACGGGATTCGGACGCAGTACCACATTCAGGGCAGCGGACCTGTGATTATTTTTGTTTCCGGGCTGGGCGGCACGGCGGCTTACTGGCAACCTCAGGTCGACGCATTTGCCAACGATTTTACCGTGGTGACCTACGACCAGCGCGGCGCGGGCCTTTCCGACCATCCCGCAGGGCCTTACAGCATCGAAACGTTAACCGACGATCTTTACGCGCTGATTACGGCGTTGAAGCTGGAAAATCCCGTGCTGATCGGTCATTCCACCGGCGGTGCGATTGGGCAAGTTCTGGCCGCGCGTTACCCGACGCTGCTTGCAGGAATGGTACAGTACGCCAGCTGGGCGAAATCCGATCTGCATTTCAACTGGTGTTTTCGCATGCGGCGCGCCTTGCTGGTCGGCAGCCCATTGGAGGAATACGTTCACGGCAGCGCGCTGTTTCTCTATCCGCCGGAACACATTAATTCGCATGCGGAAAGGTTGTCTCCCGCGCTGCTTGCGTCAGCCAGCCGATTTCCGGCGCGTGAGGTCATTCTCAGCCGAATTGACGCCATTATGGCGCACGATGCCACGGCGCTATTGCCTCTGATTCAAACTCCTACGCTGGTGGTCTGTGCGCAGGATGACATTTTGACCCCGCCTTATCAGTCCCGCCTGCTTGCCAGCGCTATTTCGGGCGCAGAGCTGAAAATCGTGGCGCAGGGTGGACACAGTTTTTCGGAAACGCAAACTTCGGAATTTAATCAAATTGCGCGCGACTTTATGGCGAGCATTAACCGTCTGCCTACTGAATCCAGGAGTTATTGATGACCCGTGAAGAAAATCGCAATGTCGAATTTGGCGTCTTTCTACCAGTAGGTAATGGCGGCTGGATAACCTCCACCACGAGCCCGCAGCTGCCAGCAACCTACGACTATAACAAGCAGGTCACAGTGCTGGCCGAGGAGCTGGGTTTTGATTTCGCGCTGTCGATGGCGAAATGGCGCGGCTACGGCGGCCCGTCTCGCCACTGGGATACCACGCTGGAAAGCCTGACCACCATGGCCGGACTGGCCGAAGCAACTAGTCGAATTGGCGTGTGGGGCACTGTGCATACCATGGTTTATCATCCGGCGGTGATCGCCAAGATGTCGGCCGTGCTGGACCAAATATCGAAAGGGCGTTTTGCGCTGAACATTGTTTCGGGCTCGAATCCGTCGGATCAGGGCCAGATGGGATTATGGATGGATCTCGATCACGCCGAGCGTTACGAGCTGGCCGCCGAATGGCTGACGGTGCTGAAGCGCCTTTGGACTGAAGATCGCGTCGACCATCAGGGCAAGCACTATCAGCTGACCGACTGCATGTCGAATCCGAAACCGGTGACGCCGCCGCCTATCATCTGCGCAGGAGCGTCGGATCGCGGATTTTTGTTCACCATGGAACATTGCACCGCCAGTTTCATGCTGGGTTCCGATCACGACGATTTTATTAAAACCGGCTTACGCGCCAAAGAGTTGGCGGTTCAGCAGAACAAGCCCGATTTCAAAACTTATGGCCTGTTTACCATCGTGCCGGGGGCCACCGATGCCGAAGCGCGTGAGCGAGTCGCGCTGTATGACGCGGGCGTGGATACCATCGCATTGGATAACCAGACGCGTGAATATTCCGGCGATAAAAGCTTTAAACACAACACCATGGCGCAGCGTTTTGTTTCTCAGGGGGAGCAGCGTAACTCGATGAGCCGCGCCGCGCTGGTCGGCTCGCCGGAAACTATCGGCAACAAGCTGGCGGCCATTATCAAAGGCGCGCAGCTTGATGGCGTCACGGTCATTGTTCCCGATTTTATCGATGATTTACGCACGGTCGGCACCGAGGTGCTGGAAGTGCTGGAGATGAACGGCGTAAAGACCAACGCCCGCGCATACCAGAAAACCATGAAGTCCTGATTTTTCCTTTTACCCCCTTTTTCCCGCGATGCGGATTGCCAGGAGTCGAGCGATGAAATTGAAGATGATGTTGGCTATTGCAGTATCTGCTGCTTTCGGTTGCAGCGCCGTGGTTCATGCGGATGACAGCAAACCGCGCGTGGCGGCCTTATTCACCCAGACCGTCACTCAGGGTTCATGGGACATGGCGGGCTATGCGGCGTTCAAAAGCATGGCCAGCAAAGAAGGATTCACGCCGAGCTATCTCGAGCATACCACCTATGAATCGGCGCCCGCGGTGCTGCGGCAGTTGGCATCGGACGGCGTGAAACTGATCATCGCGCACTCATCCGGTTATTCGGCGGCTATTAAGGAAGTAGCGCCGTCGTTCCCGAATACCCAGTTCGTGCTTTATTCCTATGAGGGATCCACCGCCAATCTGCCGAACTATTCCGCCTGGTCTGTCGATTGGGACGAATATGGCTTCGTGCTGGGCGCGTTGGCGGCATCGGCCAGTAAATCCGGTCACATTGCGGTGATAAGCGGCGAGCCGATTCCGTCGGCGGAACGCACCGTGCAATTCATCAAAAAAGGCGCGGCCTACGTCAATCCAAAAATAGTGGTTGATTCGGCCTACGTGGGCTCGTTTACCGACGTGGCGCGGGCCAAGGAAATTGCCACCGGCGCTATCGCTCGCGGGGCAGACTTTGTGATACCGGCCGCCGACACGGCCGATGCCGGTATTCAGCAGGCGGCGGACGAGGGCGAGGTGCTCACCATTGGCTCTTACACCGACCAATCAAAAGCGTTCCCTAATTCCGTGATGACCTCAACCATCATGAACTTCAACAAATCTTACGCCGATATTGGCAAACATTTCACCGATCACCAGCTGGGTAATCGCATCATCACCGAAAATCTGGCGACCCAAGGCTGGACGCTTGCCACGCCGTTTGCCCATGTCGATAAAGGCGTGCAGGACAAGGTATTCAAAGTCATCGACGACCTTAAATCCGGCAAGATCAAGATAGAGGAATAGCCTCATGTCCAGCCCGCTCATCGAACTCGACCACGTCTCGAAGCGCTATCCCAACGGATTTTTGGCGCTGGAAAAGGTCAATCTGGCGTTTTATCCGGGGGAGATCCACGCCTTGCTGGGCGAGAATGGCGCGGGCAAATCGACGCTGATGAATATTCTCTACGGCGTGCATGAACCGACAGAGGGCGGCGTGCTGATGAACGGCCGTCAGGTTATCCACCGTCGACCGGCCGATGCGATTGCCAACGGCATCGGCATGGTTCATCAGCATTTCAAGCTGGTGGCCTCGTTTACGGTGGCCGAGAATCTGGCGCTGGTGGCGCGTGGCGATCGGCGCAAAGCCTTTCGTCGTCCGGCGGATATTCGCGCCTTTATGCAAAATTATGGCGTAGAGCTGGACCCCGCTGCCGTCGTCGGCCATCTGCCGCTGGCGTTGCAGCAGCGGGTGGAAATCCTTAAGGCGCTGGTCAATGACACCCGCGTGCTGCTGCTGGATGAACCTTCGACCATCCTTACGCCAACCGAAATCACCGCGCTGTACGCCACGGTGCGCCGAATCTGCGAGAAGGGCACGGCGGTGGCGGTCGTGACCCACAACGTGGATGAAGTGCTGGCCAACGCCGATCGTTACACCATTCTGCGCCGTGGGAAAACCAACGGCAGCGGGCCGACGCGGGGCTGTACGCCTGAAGAGTTAGTAGAAAAAATCGTTGGCCGAGCCGTGGCGACTGGCACGCGGCTTGGCGCGCATCGTCAGGCGGGTGATGAACGGATGCGGGTCAGCGCCGTCAACCTTCGCCCTTCGAGCGGATCGCCGGGATTGCACGACATCAATCTCGTGCTGTCGGCGGGTGAGGTGATTGGCGTAGCGGGCGTCGAAGGCAACGGCCAGACCGAACTTTTCGAGCTGCTGGCCGGACAGCGTCAGGCTGACAGCGGCACGCTTCGCCGTAGCCACGCGGCAATCACGCTGGCGCTGGTCCCGCAGGATCGCCATCACGAAGGCCTGTCGCTGGACCTGCCGGTTTCTCATAATCTGCTTTACCC
This sequence comes from Rouxiella sp. T17, assembly GCF_036663475.1. Lineage (NCBI taxonomy): Bacteria > Pseudomonadati > Pseudomonadota > Gammaproteobacteria > Enterobacterales > Yersiniaceae > Rouxiella > Rouxiella sp. T17. Next base: position 91,718 of record NZ_JAWUEA010000010.1, read on the forward strand.
AAAAATCATGCAGGGCGAATACCGCCGCTTTGGCCTGCTGCATCACGCGGCTATTGCCACGCGCGCGCAGGAAATGATTGAGCAGTCTGATATTCGTACCCATTCCCACGCCAGCCCGGCGCGTTCGCTGTCGGGCGGTAATCAGCAAAAGATTGTCGTGGCGCGGGCGATGGCCGAGTCGGCGTCGATAGTGCTGGTTTATCAACCCACGCGCGGGCTCGACATGGCGGCGGCCGACACGGTGCTGACCCGTCTCGCCGACGCAGCCGACGCGGGTACGACGGTGATGATCATCTCCTCGAACATCGAAGAGTTAATTCGTCTCGCCGATCGCATCGTAGTGATGAACGGTGGACGAATTAGCGGCGAAGTGTCAGGTGATGAGATGACCATCGAAAAAATCGGCAGCCTGATGACCTCGAGTCAGGGCAGATCGTCCAACGTTGCAGGGGAACATCATGTCTGACTCGATAAAACCGCTGGCTGAAACCAGCGCCTCTTTTCGCCGCGTGCTGGCGCAGCTCGGCGCTTATCGCTCGCTGTGGGTGACGCTAAGCGCCTTCGTCGGCTCGCTGATTCTTGGCTTGGCGCTGATTAGCGCGATGGGCGTGCCGCTTCATTCGGCGATCGGCGTGGCGTTTGAAGGCGCGTTCGGCAACCTCCGCGCGCTGTCCGACACGCTGGTGTTTATGACGCCGCGCCTGCTGGTGGCGCTCGGCGCGCTGATCGCCATTCGCGGCGGCATGTTCAACCTTGGCGGCGAAGGGCAGTTACAGATGGGCGCGATTGGCGCGATGCTGCCGTTTCTGGCGTTTGGCGATATTGGTCCGCTGCTGCTGCCGCTCGCCATTCTCAGCGGCGCGCTGTGCGGTGCTCTGTGGGGCGCGATTCCTGCCGTATTGAAAATCTGGCGCGGCATCGACGAGATTATCGTCACGCTGATGATGAATTTCATCGCCATCTATTTCCTGAAATATTTGGTGCAGGGGCCGATGCGCCCCGTCGGATCCAATTTTAATATGTCGGCGCAGCTGCCGCCGAACGGCGTGTTTCACTCCGTCATTGAAGGAACGCGGTTGCACGCGGGCGTTTTTCTGGCGCTGCTGATTGCGCTGGCGGTCTGGGTCATGCTGAAACATAGCGCCTTTGGCCTGAGGCTGCGCGCCAGCGGCCAAAGTCCGCGCTTTGTGCAACTTCAGGGGCAATCGGCGACCAAAACGGTGCTGACCAGCATGGCGCTTTCCGGCGCGGTCGGCGGGCTGGCGGGCACGTTTGAGGTGCTCGGCGTGCAGTATCGGCTGATCGACGGCTTCTCGTCGGGTCTAGGATTCGAAGGGCTGGCGGTGTCGTTTCTCGCGGGTCTCGAACCTGTCGGCGCGGTGATTGTATCGCTCTATTTTGGGGCGATAAACAGCGCGGCGCTGGCGCTGCAAACCAACTTTTCAATTCCGGCAGCGCTGGCCGATGTGCTGGCGGGCATGCCAATTCTGCTGCTGGCGGTGTTAAGCGGCGTGATGCTCGTTAAGGGGAGGCCGGTATGGAATTCAACACTGTAACGCTGGCGCTGTTTCTGGCCGGAGGTTTGCGATTGTGTGTGCCGGTGCTGCTGGCGGCGCTGGGGGAAACCGTCTCCGAGCGCGCGGGTCTCTTCACTATCGGGCTGGAAGGGTTGATGCTGTTTGGTGCCTGCGCCTCGGCGGTAGGATTGGCGCTCAGCGGCTCGCCCGTGGTTGCGCTGTTCGCTGGCGTGTTGGGCGGGTTGCTCGCGGCGGCGATACTGGCTCTGGGCACGGTGCTGGCTCGCGCCAATCAAATTGTGATGGGCATCGGCTTTAATCTGTTCGCGATTGGGGCGACGTCGCTGATTCGCCAACTCTGGTTGAGCGGCGCACCGGCGGCGGGTTCGATGCGTTCGGTTTCCATGCTCAAGCTGCCGTGGCTGGCGGACTTGCCTGTCGTCGGCAGGGCGCTGTTCTCGCAAAGCCCGGTATTTTATCTTGCGCTGCTGGTTACGTTGGGTCTTTGGTGGCTGTTCCGCGCGACCCGTCTCGGCCTGCTGCTGCGCGCGGTGGGTGAAAACGCGCTCGCCGCCGATGCCGCCGGACATTCGGTGCTGCGTCTGCGTTTAGGGGCCGCGATATTCACCGGACTGATGGCCGGACTCGGCGGCGCCTATCTTTGCATCGTGGCCTCGGGCGGCACCTTCGTCGACAACATGACCTCGGGGCGCGGTTATCTGGCTATCGCCATCACTATTTTCGCCCGCTGGATGCCGCTGCGGGTATTACTTGTGGCAGTGCTGCTGGGCCTGCTCGAAGCCCTGCAATTCCAGGGACAATATCTTGGCATTAATATCTCGCCGTCGTTATTGATGGCTATTCCGTTCGTCGTTGCACTACTCGCCTGGATCATGATGGGTCGAGCAGGCGCGGCACCCAATGATTTAGGCCGTCCTTTCCTGCGAGGGTCCGGACGCTAAAGATTTTTAGTTATGTAAAACAGACAATTATGGGCTGTGGCCCGCATCAGGAGAAACAGATGAATCAGGCAATCAATCCCGAAGGCTGGATTATCGGCAAGACCGCGACCGGCCTCAATCACCTTAACTGGGGCATTAAAGCGGGCAATCATGTTTACGTGGCCGGTATGCTTTCAACCGATCCGATTGATGGCAGCATCGTGGGCGAGGGGGATATTGAAGTGCAGACCCGTCGCGTGCTGGACAGCATTAAAGTGGTGCTTGAATCGGCGGGCAGCAGTATGGACCACGCGGTGATGAACCAGATTTTTTTGCGTAATCTCGACGATTACCATAAGTTTAACGAGATTTACGTCAGCTATTTCCCGGCGCTGCTGCCTGCACGCTTTTGCGTCAAGCTTGAAATGGTTCGCCCGGAATTTCTGGTCGAGATAGCCACCACGGCGGTGATTCCCGATTAATTGCACTCTCTCGGTTTAGAAAGGATAGGTCTATGCAATACCGTTATCTCGGACGCAGTGGGCTCAAGGTTTCCGAAATCTGTTTGGGAACGATGATGTTTGGCGGCGTGACCGACGAAGCGACGTCGCAGCGCATTATCGCTGACGCGCGTGCCAGCGGAGTCAATTTCATCGATACCGCCGACGTATACAACAAGGGGGAATCCGAACGCGTGGTGGGTCGCGCCATCGCCGCAGAGCGCGACCGCTGGGTGCTCGCCACCAAAGTCGGCAACCCGATGGGCGACGAACCGAATCAGCGCGGCATGTCGCGCAAGTGGATCCGCGAAGGCGTACACGGCTCACTGAAGCGTTTAGGCACCGATTACATTGATGTGCTCTACATGCACAAAGCCGATTTTGCGGCACCGCTCGAAGAAATGGTGCTCGCCTTCGCCGATTTGATTCGCGAAGGGAAAATTGGCTATTTTGCCGTCTCTAACTTCAAAGCCTGGCGTTTGGCCGAAACCGTGCGGCTGGCGCGAGAAGCGGGCATCGCCGGACCGGTTGCCACTCAGCCCCTTTATAACCTTGCCAACCGCGAGGCGGAGGTCGAGATATTGCCTTCCGCCGCCTATTTTGGCGTCGGCACCGTCTGCTACAGCCCGCTGGCGCGCGGCATCTTGACCGGAAAATATCGTCAGGACGTCGCACCCGACAGCAACAGTCGCGCCGGTCGTGCGGATCCGCGCATGATGGAAGCGGAATGGCGGCCAGAGTCGTTGCAGGTCGCAGGCGAGTTAGCCTCCTATGCCGAACGCACCGGACGGCAACCCGCGCATTTCGCCCAGGCGTGGGTGATGCGCAATCAGCTGGTCACCAGCACCTTGGTCGGTCCGCGCACCTTCGAACAGTGGCGCGACGGCATGGCGGCGCTCGACTGTCCGTGGTCGACAGAAGATGATGCGTTTTGTGATCAGCTGGTTTCACCCGGAAAAAGTTCCACTCTGGGTCCGGTCGATCCTCATCATCCGATTGAAGGTCGCATCGTCCGCGAGTGAAAACGGCTTTTTATTCCATCAATACAATCATTACAATCAACAAGTTAACAATTGCTGAATTTAGTAAAACGGAATGAAATAAAAATGCCGCGTTACAGCGGCATCATGATTATTACGTCAATCTCCAGCATGAGCTCCGGTTCGGCCAGACCAGCAACTTGAAATAACGTGCTGGCGGGCAACTCCAGACCGGCAAAGAAGCGTTCGCGTATCGGATGAATTTCTGGCACCAGCGCGAGAGAGGTCACATAGGTCGTGGTGCGCACAATGCTGTCCCTGTCGACGCCCAATCCCGCCAGTAGCCGATCGATATTGGCATAAACCTGCTCGACCTGCTTTTTCATATCGCCAATGCCAACGACATTTCCTTCTTCGTCCCACGCCACTTGTCCCGTTGGAAATACCGGCGTTCCCGGCCTGATTTTGACATGATTGTAATAGCTGCGGGCTTTCAGTCCTTGCGGATTAACGATGGGCATAGTGCTCCTCAAGTTTCAGGTGATAACAGGGATCAACGTCACAAGATTAGCACTCGCCGCCGGAGAGCCGTAAACGTATTTCGGCTATGCCGCGTTGCCTAAAAAGCAACAGCGGTTGATACGCGGCATTCTTTTATAAAATTTATGTTTCCTCCCACCTGTTGACAGGGTAGTCTCATGAACCGTCATAAAATGCCGGCCGTAGTGTGAGCAACCTTTGAACAAAACTAGAATAAAATCAGTGTAAACAGGACATGTATGGACTCCACCCTCATTTCGACTACCCCCTGTAAAGAGACATCCTCCCTCAACCGTGCCCGCCGCGCTGCCTGGGGTAGCTTCGCCGGTGCCGTCGTAGACTGGTATGATTTTCTGCTCTATGGCATCACCGCCGCCCTGGTATTTAACCGTGAATTCTTTCCGCAAATCAGCCCCGCGATGGGTTCGATTGCCGCGTTGGCGACCTTTGGCGTCGGTTTTCTGTTCCGGCCACTCGGCGGCATAATCTTCGGCCATTTTGGCGATCGCCTAGGCCGTAAACGCATGCTGATGATGACCGTCTGGATCATGGGTCTGGCGACGGCGCTAATCGGCCTGCTACCGACGTTTAACATGATTGGCTGGTGGGCGCCGGTGCTGCTGGTGACGTTACGAGCGATTCAAGGTTTTGCCGTCGGCGGCGAGTGGGGCGGGGCGGCCGTGCTATCGGTTGAAAGTGCGCCCGAGAAGAAAAAGGCGTTCTATTCTAGCGGCGTGCAGATTGGCTATGGCGTTGGTTTGTTGCTCTCGACCGGACTGGTGTCGCTGATTAGCCATTCGACCACTGACCAGCAGTTTCTGAGCTGGGGCTGGCGCATTCCTTTCCTCTTCAGCACCGTGTTGGTTATCGCGGCGCTGTGGGTGCGCAATGGCATTGTGGAATCCGCCGAATTTGAACAGCAAACTCAAAAGCAACCTGAAGCGAAAGCAAAACAGCGCCTGCCGGTAGTTGAGGCGTTACTGCGTCATCCGGGTGCGTTTTTGAAGATTATCGCCCTGCGCCTTTGCGAACTGCTGACCATGTATATCGTCACCACATTTGCGTTGAGTTATTCCACGCAGAATCTTGGCTTGCCGCGCGATCTGTTCCTCAACATCGGCTTGCTGGTGGGCGGCCTGAGCTGCTTGACGATTCCTTGCTTCGCCTGGCTGGCCGACCGTTTTGGTCGCCGCCGAATTTACATCACCGGCGCGCTGGTCGGCATGCTTAGCGCCTTCCCGTTCTTTATGGCGTTGGAAGCGCATTCAATGTTTTGGATAGTCTTCTTCGCCATTATGCTGGCGAACGTTGCCCATGACATGGTGGTCTGCGTGCAGCAGCCAATGTTTACCGAGATGTTTGGCGCGAGTTATCGCTACAGCGGCGCGGGCGTGGGTTATCAGGTCGCCAGCGTAGTGGGCGGTGGATTTACGCCTTTAATTGCCGCCTCGCTGGTCACGTTTTCTGGCGGCGATTGGCACAGCGTAGCCCTTTATTTGCTGGCAGGCTGTGTGCTTTCCGCCGTTACCGCCCTGATGATGAAAAAGGCGCGGTGATAAAAGCAGCCCGTTTAAGATATTTTAAACGGGCCTGTTACCTTTCATGATCAGTAAATCTGCATTTTATGATGCTTGAATGAGCTATTATTCTTTGAAGGCGACAAGTTTTTTGAGCTTCGTTTCATGGGCGAGAAATTCTGGATTTGCTGGCGCGTAGTGTTGATTGTCGCCAAAAATGGCCACGAAGCTATTATCGGCAAGATCGGCATCAGGAAAGCTTTTGTCAAAATATATTGAAAATTCGAAACACGCTTCGCTGCGTCCTCGTTGTAAGTTATAGGCAAACAGCACGGAATGCCTTTCGTCCAACTCTTCGCCGTCTTCTTTTAGCGCAAACGCTCTTCCTTGTACGTAGTAATTTCCCGTCGCGTTATCAATCTGCCGATAGTCAAATCTGTCCGTTCTCATCGTCGAAAACAAAAATTTAGAAGAGCCTAAAATCAGGCAGTCATCGCACACTTTTGCACAGAGATATCGGTTAAATCTTCCGGCTGGGCCTATCAAATAGTTAACGTCAAACAAATTAAGGTAACTACTGCCATGCCAACCATCGGCCGCAATCGCGGGAGGAATGTTATCAACGAAATAAAAGTTATTGGTTTCAATCTTCATCACAATATCTCACCAGAGTAAATGAAATACTTATAATTATAGTTGGCTTTCGTTGCAAGTTTGCCAGCAAAAATTTTAGTGAGGAACTTTTTAATTAATCATGTGCTCAATGCACTAAAAATAGAAGGCTAAATTACTTCGATATAGTCACACTTAAATAACTTCAATTTAATTTAAGATATTTTAAGTTTTTGGTAAAAAAATAAAGAAATGCAAAATTTACTTTTTAAAATCACCAGTAGATTTGTGATGTTTGTCCTATACATGCCCGCAATTATATTATAATTTTCTAGAAATCTTGTTTTCAACGCACCTTATATTTCCATCTTCGAAATGGCATACCATAAATTGCTTTGCTTGGGCAAGGATGATTATCATGATAAAAGAATTTTTGCATTCAGTGCCTGTTGGGCTGAATAACGAAGTGCAAATCGGAATTTTATTAAGCTATTTCAAAAATCATGCCCGCAATCAGGAGTTGTTAGACATTCTGCTTATCGATGCAGGCTATCTGGATTTTCTTATCGAGTACAAGGGCGAGGTATTCATTGAAAGTATCACCGTCGAAGATGGGTCCATGAATGATAATATCTACACGTTACATTATTCAGTGCCCTACACTTCATTGCGAAACGTTTCGGCGGATAGTGAAAAAACCTACCGGACTCACATCAATTTTACTCTTTGTCGAACACGAATTTTCTTTGATGCATCAATTCCGAATATCTTCGTACCGCTGTATTGAAAAATAACTACAGAAGAAAAGTTGATAATCCAATAAGTTATATTGCGCGCATCGAATTTTTAATCTGAGTGTAGACCAATAGGCAAAGCGCATTGCTCTGATGTTATTCTCTATGATGCGGTGAGAAATTAGTGTTTATTAAAAAGGGGCAGATTATTTGACTGATGCCCAAAATCTTACCTATATTTACTATCCAGCATCGTAATTTTTCGATTCCAACGTTTCAGAAGAGGTTGACGTTATGACTCAATCATCCCTGTCCGCCGTCGAGCAGCTTAAGGCCTCGATTATTCAGTCGAAAGACCATTTTTTTAACGGGCAGGAAGCCATTACCGAAACCTGTCAGGAGCTTTGTTCAACGGGGTACTCCTCTCAAAAAGCAGGCGTCAGTAAGCATGAGCTTATCTTCGGCCTGATAAACAGGCTGGAGTTGGAAACCGATGAAGAGCGATGTGAGTGTTATCGAGATGCTTTGAAAATAGTCGTACAAAGCAGCCTCGAAGAGTGGGTGAGGCCCTGAATAGTAGGCCGTAAGGCGTGGCGACAATAACGCTGCGTGCCAGAGAAATTCTTGATTCGACAGGAGTTCCATCCGTGGCTGACCAAGTGGTTTTGTCTGAGATTGATGCCCTCAGTTATGATTCAAACACGCATGTACTGGCAATAGATTTTCACAATGGCGAAACTTATCAATACGTTGCCATTCCTTGCTATCTTTATCAGGCTTTTATTGATGCGGATAACAAAGAAGAATTTTTTGCCCTGCATATCAAGGAGGCTTTCCACTCCAGGAAGGCTGACCGACTCATCGCGTAGACCGATTACCTATCCAGTTAATGAAATGGATGGCCTAAATAAAACTGTTAAGTAAACAAAGAAAGACCGGCTGATATGCCGGTCTTTTGCTGTCACTTGCCAATAACCTATTAATTATAAAAAGCAATTATAAACAGCCATTACTGGGGCGTAACCAGATAGCGGACGACGGGCAGAGGATCTGCCTGATGGAAGGCATAAATTCGGTCCTGAATTTTCCGATCGTTCATGGTGTAACGCTCAAGCTGGCGCAAATGCTCCATCCATGACCCCACGATAAAAGTCTCGACAAAAATCCCCGGCTGCAAAATGTCTTCATACACCGCCCAGTTGATGGCCCCGCCGCGACGGCGAACGCGTCTCATGTCCTGCATGCAGAGCGTGAAGGCGCGCGCATCGTCCTGACGAATCAGATATTCATAGCTCACCTGCACCGGACCGCGATCGTGGTGGATATCCAGCTCGGGGATCGGTTCGCAAAGCTCGCTGACATCCAGATTCAAATCCGGGTCTTTATCCAGACGCCAGCGCAGCACCGTGAGACAGGCCAGCGCCATGCCCAGCGTCGCGACGCAGAGTGACACCGGAATGCCGTAGCGAGAAGCCAGCTGACCCCAAATGGCGCTGCCTACCGTCATCGAACCAAAGAAAACGGTAAGATAGACCGCCAGAGCGCGCGCTTTTACCCATTTCGCCGCGCTGCGCTGCGCGCCGATGTTGAGCGTAGAGAGCACGGCAATCCACGCAAAACCGGTGAAAAACTCAAAGGCGTTAAGCAGCCAAAAGTTTCTGATAAACGCCAGCGCCAGCATAGTGGCGGCAAACATCAGGCTCGCCAGCACCATTAACCGATCGGCGTTGAACAGCTTGCGCAGTCGGGGCAGCAATATTGCACCGCAGATGGCACCCACGCCAATAAAGGCCAGCATAATGCCGTAGCCGCCCGGCCCCAGATTCAGCTCGCGACGCGCTACCAGCGGCAACAGCGCCCAGCCCGCGCTGCCGAAAACGAAAAATGCGACGGTACGCACCAGCACGTTTCTCAGCACCGGCGCGGCGTGGACGTAACGCACGCCAGCTCGCACGGCAGAAAAAAAGTGTTCGGGCGGCAAACGCTGGACGTTGGGTTCCGCCTTCCAGCGATAGAGCACCCACGCGACGCCCAACACTGACAGCGCGTTGAGCAGAAATACCATCCACGGCCCTGCAAAAGAAAGGATCAGGCCGCCGAGCGCCGGGCCGATGGCGCGGCTGATATTAATGCCCAGCGAGTTAAGCGCAATGGCCGAGCCAAGCTCCTCCTTTTTCACTAGATCGGGCACGATGGCCTGAAACGGCGGCGAGCTCATTGCGGCGCCCGCGCTCATCAAAAAGGCGGCAATCAGCAGCACCGGCGGGGTGATGTGGCCGGTAAAAGAGAGCACCGTCAGGCCCGTGGCGGCAATAAAGACCCACAGCTGGGAAAACAGCAGGTATTTACGTCGGTCGATGATATCCGCCAGCACGCCGGAGGGCAGGGCGAACAGAAACATCGGCAGGCTGCTCGCCGCCTGCACCAGCGCCACGCTGAGCGGGTCGGCGCTGAGCGTCAGCATGGTCCAGTTAATGCCGACGTCATTCATCCATGAGCCGATATTCGAGACCACCGTCGCTATCCACAGCATGCGAAAAACGGGCTGACGCAGGGGCTGCCACGGTGACGAAGCCTCGACGCTAACCGCCGGGGAATCAGCGTCTTTCTCTTCCTCTATTACGTTATTTATCATGTTAGTCATGATGATTAAAACGCAAAGCAGCTGCAGCCGAGTGCGCCCCAGAAGGCGTTTTCCTCGGAGACAGGCAGGTTGGCGCCGCGCGCAATGTCATGAGAATGGCTGTGAACGCCGCACGGGCCGCTGCACTGGTGAGGCATTTTCTGCATTCCGACGCGCGTGGCTGCGGTTGGCGGTGCGCTACGATAATGACCCGGCACGTTAATCACCGGCGACCAGTCAGGCAAGACGGGAATCGACGGCGGGGCTTCATCGCTGAACGTTCCGGCGGCATAGACGATGTTGCCGTCTACCACGGTCAGTACAGATTCAATGCCTTTAATCTCTTCTTCCGGCACGCTGAAATAATCTTTGCTCAGCACCGCCATATCGGCCAGCTGGCCGACTTTTATCTGGCCTTTTTTCCCCTGTTCGCTGGAGAACCAGGCGCTGCCCTGCGTCCACAGCATCAGCGCCGTTTCGCGATCCAGACGGGCGTTGACGTCATACATCTGCATGCCGCCCACGGTGCGGCCCGACACCAGCCAGAACAGCGCGGTCCACGGGTTGTAACTCGCAACGCGGGTCGCGTCGGTGCCGAGGCCGACCGGAACGCCGGTTTCCAGCATTCGGGTAACGGGTGGCGTGTGACGCGTGGCTTCGATGCCATAACGTTCGGCAAAATATTCGCCCTGAAATGCCATACGATGCTGCACGGCGATGCCGCCGCCCAACTCTTTGATACGATCAATATTGCGCTGGGTCACCGTTTCGGCGTGGTCAAAGAACCAGTGCAGGCCGTTAAACGGGATCTCGCGATTGACCTTTTCGAACACGTCCAGCATGCGGCTAATGGATTCGTCGTAGGTGGCGTGCAGGCGGAACGGCCAGCGGTGCTCGACCAGATGACGCACTACGCGCTCCAGCTCGTCTTCCATGCCCGGTGCCAAATCGGGGCGCGGCTCGAGAAAATCTTCAAAATCGGCGGCGGAAAAGACCAGCATTTCGCCCGCGCCGTTATGACGGAAATAGTCGCTGCCTTGACCCGGCGACAGCATGTCGGTCCATTTTTCAAAATCTTCCAGCTCGTGGCCCGGACGTTGGGTAAACAGGTTATAGGCGATGCGCAGCGTCATCTGTTTCTTTTCATGCAGCTCGGCAATCACCTCGTAATCTTCCGGATAGTTCTGGAAGCCGCCGCCCGCGTCAATCGCACTGGTCAGGCCGAGACGGTTCAGCTCGCGCATAAACTGGCGGGTTGAGTTCACCTGCTGCTCGAGCGGAAGTTTCGGACCTTTCGCCAGCGTGGAGTAAAGAATCATCGCATTAGGTTTTGCAATCAGCATGCCGGTTGGGTTGCCGTTACTGTCGCGCTGGATTTCGCCGCCCGGCGGGTTGGGCGTATCTTTGGTGTAACCCACCACTTTTAGCGCGGCGCGGTTAAGCAGGGCGCGATCGTAGAGGTGAAGAATAAACACCGGCGTGTCTGGCGCTGCGTCATTAATTTCTTCCAGCGTCGGCATACGGCGTTCGGCAAACTGAAATTCTGTCCAACCACCCACCACGCGCACCCACTGGGGTGAAGGCGTGCGCATCGCCTGCTCTCTCAGCATTCGCAGCGCATCAAACACCGACGGCACGCCTTCCCAGCGCAGCTCGAGGTTATAGTTCAGGCCGCCACGAATTAAGTGCAGGTGCGAGTCATTCAGACCGGGAACGCCCGTATGACCTTTCAGATCAACCACTTTGGTCCCTTCGTCGTGATACTGCATCACCTCGTTGAGCGTACCTACTGCCAGAAATTTACCGTCGCGAATGGCAACGGCATCGGCGATCGGATTCTCTCGATCGACGGTGTGAAATTTACCATGAGTGAAGATGACGTCGGCTTTACCGGGGTTAATCATGAAACCTCCTGAAACGAATGGTCCGAAACGGCAGTGAATGGCCGCGGATAGCGAACTGCCCTGCATAAAACGCAGGTTAAAAGGATGGTGGAATTATGATCGCGAAATTTGAAAGGCGTCTAGTTATACAAAGGGATAGGTATACCTTCGTATAGTTATACCTATAGATAATAGTCTGAAATAAAAAAGGTTCTTAAACTGCGATCAGACAGTGAGCCCTGAACTTTAAAGGCATCTACATCATTAGGTTCACATCATTTGCTTTTACACCATCCGCTTGTACACCATCCGCTTGTACACCCTAAACAGTATTAACCTCATTGGGATAAAATATGACGACTCGCAACCTTGAAGTATTGACGCCGCACAACTGCCAGATAATTTTTATCGACCAGCAGCCACAGATGGCATTTGGCGTGCAATCCATGGATCGCCAAGTGTTGAAAAATAACGTGGTGGCCTTGGCTAAAGCGGCCAAAGTCTTTAATATTCCTACAATTCTTACTACCGTTGAGACGGAAAGCTTCTCTGGAAATACCTTCCCCGAACTGCTGGACGTGCTGCCGGGTCAGGACATTCTCGAGCGTACTTCCATGAACTCGTGGGATGACCAGAAAGTGCGTGACGCGCTGGCGGCAAACGGCAAGAAAAAGGTGGTGGTTTCAGGCCTGTGGACCGAAGTGTGCAACAACTCCTTTGCACTTTGCGCCATGCTGGAAGGCGATTATGAAATTTACATGGTGGCCGATGCGTCTGGCGGTACTACCAAAGAAGCGCACGATTACGCGATGCAACGCATGATTCAGGCGGGCGTTATTCCGGTGACCTGGCAGCAGGTGATGCTGGAATGGCAGCGCGACTGGGCGCATAAAGAGACGTACAACGCGGTCATGGATATTGCCAAAGAGCATTCGGGCGCTTACGGCATTGGCGTCGATTACGCCTACACCATGGTGCATAAAGCGCCGTCACGTCAAAAGAGCGAGCACCGTACTCTGGCTCCGGTTCCGGCACCGATTCGTTAATCGGCTCGGCTGGCTGGCTCGAAACGGGTCAGCCAGTCATTTAAGGAATACAGCATGCAACTGTCGCAGCGGATTGTCGTCGTCGATGATGAACGCTCTGTGCGCAATGGGTTAACTAACCTGCTCCAGTCTGAAGGTTATCTGACGCAGGCCTTCGAGTCGGCAGAGGCACTTCTGGATGATGAGACTGCTCTGGCCGAGGCCGCGCTTTTTATCATAGATGTGCAACTTAAAGGCATGAATGGTTTCGATTTGTTCATCAGTCTCACTCAACGGATGACTAATCCGGCGGGCATTATTATTTCGGGCAACGGTGATGAAGATATGTCCCGCTACGCCGAGCATCTGGGCGCGATAGCTTTTTTGTCTAAACCGATAGAATTAGATACATTGTTTGTACACATCCGTCAGGCGTTTTCCGCAAGGGCAGCTCGCTCATGAGTATGAATCCGCAGGCAGTCAATCCCGCAGCAAACGACATCATCGTGCTGTCAGACGATATTACCTTCAGCCCGCTGGCGCAGGAGGGCAATGTTGACTGGTTACTGGCTCGGCACGCGACCACGGGTAAAACCTTCGTGCTTGCCACGGCGGGCAGCGAAGAGTCGGTTTTTCACGTGACGCCACTGCTAAAAAACGAATACGCGCTTCGCGATAAGCTGGCGGATAGCTGGTCTTTGAAACCGGTGCAGCACACGCATTTTCAGGGACGTTACTCGCTGATTTACAAGCCCTTTAATTACCGCACCCTCGCCGATATGCTCTGTACACCGCCTGCCGGTATTGCCGAGTTTCTCGCCAGTGCGGCGATGCTCTGCAATGCGTTGAGCATGATGCATCAGCAGGGGCTGGTTCACGGCGACATCAAACCCGCGAAATTTTTCTATAACGAAGACGGTGCTATTCGGCTGGGCGGCTTTGGCCTGTCGTCGGTTAACAGTGACCTCTCGCCGCAGCCTCAATTGCCGATAACGGGTGGCACGCTGGCCTATATGTCACCGGAACACACCTCGCGGTCGGCCCATCCGGTGAATCGGGTAAGCGATCTTTATAGCCTCGGCATTGTGCTTTATGAGTTGCTGACCGGCAGATTACCTTATGGCAATGCCGACGGCGGGCACGCTGAATGGGTCCATCATCATATTGCGTCGGAGGCGCTGCCGCCGCATTTGCTGCGTCCGGACGTGCCCGCGGTGCTCTCTTCAATCATCCTGCGGCTGCTGGCCAAATCGCCGCAATATCGCTATCAGACGGTCGAGGGCGTGCTGGCCGATCTCCAGCGCTGCGCCAATAATTTGGTGCCGGACGGAGCAATTCACACTTTCGCGCTGGGCATGCAGGATTCTCAGCCTCTGAATTTATCCACCGATGCGCTCTTTACCGATCATCCACAGGCTACGGATATTCTGGCGGCTTTCGACGAGGTGAGCAGAAGCGGCAAGCACAGTCTGGTGGCGATAAGCGGCGTACCGGGCGCAGGAAAATCGTCTTTAATCGCCTCGGCGGTCAAGCTGCTGCGCAACAAGGTCGCGCTGTTAACCGTGGTTAAGGCCGAAAAAAACTCGCCGGTGCTACCGTATTCTGTCTTTACGGCCGCGTTCAAAACGCTGGCGCTTCACGTGCTCGGGCTTCCTGCCGAAGAGCTCACCCGCTGGAAGACGCACCTCAGCCGACTGTTAGGCGAATATGCCGCAGTGGCGGTGAATCTGGTGCCGGAGCTGGCGATGTTATTGGATCAACCGCTGTTAAATCAGAAGTCACGGGATCAAAAGTCGATCGATCACTCCTCACTGGATCAAAAAGCCGCCGTTCAGACGCACACCTTCGCGCTTGATGAAAAAAATCGTTTTAATCTCGTGGCTTGCAATCTGGTTAAAGCCTTTGCCGCGCCGGGCCGTCCCTTAGTCATGCTGATTGATGACATCCATTGGGCGGATCAGGCCACGCTGCTTCTGCTGCAAAATGTGCTGAGCGGCAGTGAAGATATTCCGCTGCTGCTGGTGATCACCCATCGCGACAGCGTTTCTATGCCGTGTCCGACGGTGGCGGGCAATTTGAGCCGGATTCGGGCTCATGCGGCGCGCATTACCGATGTGACGCCAGAGCCGATGTCCGAGAAAAATATTGCCAGCTGGCTTGCCGGGCTGTTTCATGCCAAACGTGCCGCAACGGAAGAGCTGGCGCAGGTTATTCATGAAAAAACCGCCGGCAATCCGCTCGCCACGCGCGAGTTTTTCCGTCAGGCGCTTCGTGACGGCCTGATCACTCACAATGCGCCGTCACGCTGGGCCTATGATTCACAGGCGCTGAAAAATAGCCACTACACGGCAAACGTGGCGGCCAGCGTGCTGCAGCATTTAGTGACGCTGCCTCTGCCGACTCGTCAACTGTTGGCAAAATTAGCCACTCAGGGCGGCGCAGGCGAGCTGATTACGCTAGGCAACATGCTCGATATTGCGCTGTCCGAGATGGTATTGATGCTTCAGCCCGCCATTGCGGCGCGGCTGATTTCCGTGAATGACACGGATTATGCTTTTATGCACGACAGCATGCACGAGGCGGCATTAACGCTGCTCGATGTTAAAGAGATGGACGCCTTCCATTACCTCGCCGCCTGCTTTTATATGCATCAATCCAGCCTCGATATTATCAACGTCCTGCTGTTTAGAGCCGCGCATCATGTGCTGTCGATAAAAAATCTGGCGCTGTTGATGCACGATGCCGAGACGTTTTCCCAACTGATGCTAAAGGCCAGTCGGCGGGCAAAAAGCTCCGGCGATTTTGTTTCGGCGCTGCGTTATCTGCACGCCGCGCGGCTGCTTAATGACAGCGCGGGCAGGGTCGAGCGGGGCGAGTTTTTGCTTGAACAGGCGGAGTGCGAATTTCTTAACGGCAACCTGCCCGCCGCGCTGGAGTTGAGCATCAAAATCCAGTCCGCGCCCGGCGAGATTACCGACAAAGCCGAGGCCGCCTGCCTGATTGCCGAAATTCACATGCGCCAGTCCGACAGTCGATTGGCACTCGAAACTGCGCTCTCCTGGCTGGCGGTATTCGGCATTCATCTGAACCGTAATCCCGACAAAGCGGAGTGCGACGAAGCTCGACTCCTGCTTAAAAAGGATGTCGGCAAAAATCCCTATACGCGATTTCGTTCATTACCGCTTATCGACACCAAGAAAACCGAAGCGGTCATGAATCTTATGGCCAGCGCCAGCACCTTTGCCGCGTTTATTAATCCGCGGCTGCATTTTATGATCCTCTGCAAGCTGCTTCATTTGACTCTGGCCCAAGGGCTGAGCGGCGCGTCTACGCTTGCATTATCGTGGTATGGCGTGGCGTGTGGCGATCAGTATGACGAATACAGCCGAGGATTTTCCAGCACGCTTCTGGCACGCGAGCTGGTTTATAAGCATGATTTTACGAGCTTTAAAGCACGAACGCTGATGCCGCTGGATCAGGTTAGCGTCTGGACCATGCCTCTGACCTATGCCATCGAGCGGGCGAAAGCGACTTTTGACGTCGCGGTGGAAACGGGTGACCGAACGTCAGCCTGTCTGGCATTGCGGCATATTGTCATGAATTATCTTGCTCGTGGCGATCATCTCGACGGCGTGCATACCTCAATCACGCGGGCGATTTTGTATGTTCAAAAGGCGCAGTATCGCGACGTAGAAAAGATTTTAGGGATGCAGCGCGATTATGTGCTGTTCCTGCGCCAGCCTCGCGGCGATAGCTTTAGTGGACATAACTTCAGTTGTCATGACTTTAGTAGTCATGACTTTAGTAGTAATAGTAATAGTAATAGTAATAGCGCTCTGCCGGTCGCCGTGGTTGAGCCTGAAAACGCCGTAGAGCCGATGTATCTGATGAAGTTCTGGTCGCGACTTTATAAAGGAATGGCGCACTTTTTTGCCAACGAATATGACGACGCGCATCGCTATTTTACTGCGGCCGCGCCTTTCACCGACTTGATCCCCGGTCATGTTCACATGCTCGACTTTCATCTGTACAGCGCGCTGTCGCTCACTATTCCTTTATCCTCAGGAGCGATGATTGCACAGCCAGATTTAACGTTAGTGACCAAGCTTGAGCAGCATCTCGCCAAAATCGTGACGTGGGCCAATGAAAACGCTAAAACTTTTGCAGACAAAGAGGCGCTGCTGCGCGCGGAGCTGTTTCGTTTAAAAGGCGAAACCGCGCTGGCCTACGAGCAGTATGAGATGGCTATCGCGTTGTCGCGCGAAGGGCAGTTTCCGCATATTAATGGCGTAGCCTGCGAGCTGGCGGCGCGAATGGCCTATGCGCAAAACATGGCGTTTGCGGGAGATGCCTACATGAAAGGCGCGATGGCGGCCTGGGAACGTTGGGGAGCGGGAGCCAAAGTTCGCCAGCTTGAAACGCAGTATCCCGCCCTCGTGCATCATAATACCCAGACTGCGCTGAGCACCGTCGCCTTTGAACAGAGTGCAGCCATCGGCGATTTGCAGAGCATGGTGACCATGATGCGGGCGCTCACGGAAGAGATTGATCCGGACCGCATTATCCATATTTTGATGATGCTGCTGGTGGAACGCGCCTCCGCGCAGCGCTGCATGCTGATACGTCTCGTCGATGGCAATATTCCAGAGATTCAGGCCAGAGCTTCCACTACGGTCGAGGGTGTTAAAGTGCAGATCGTCCGCGAATCGCCGCTCGCCACCGATCTCCCGCTCTCGATTCTTTCGGCGGTGATTCGCAGCGGACAGGAGATTCGCACCGGAAAACCCGACGTTTTCAGCCCCTTCAGTCAGGATAATTATCTTATCGCATCAGGCGCGGCGGTGATGTGCGTGCCGATGTACAAACAGGCGCGGATGGTGGGCGTGCTTTATCTTGAAAATCGGTTAATGCCGGAAGTGTTTACCGCCGAGCACTCAAGGATTGTGGCGATGCTCGGCGCACAGGCCGCCGTCTCGCTGGAAACCGCGCGCCTGTATGCCGAACTGGTCGATGAAAACATTCAGCGTCGAAAAATCGAGAAACAGCTGCGCGCCAGCCAAACCTCACTCGTGCTGGGCGAAAAAATCAGTCATACCGGCACGTGGCATTGGCTGATTGAGTCCGACGTTCAATACATTTCCGATGAATATAAACGCATTATGGGGCTGCCGGACGAGCAGACCACTACCTCGATGGTCGAGTTCCAAAGCCGCGTTCATCCCGACGATATTTCGAGTCTGAGAGAGCTGATTGAAACCTGCGCCAGCAAGGGCGAAGTGATGCTGGCAGAATTTCGGATTGTGCGGGATGACGGCGAGTGTCGTTATATTAAAGGCATTGGCGAGCCGAATGAGAACTGGCCCGAGGTGGCCGAATATTTCGGCACGCTGACCGACATTACCGCCCAGCGTCACGCCGAAGATGCCGTCAGAATTGCGCAGGCGGAACTCGCCCGCGTCGCGCGTGCCACAACGGTGGGGCAATTGACGTCGTCCATCGCCCATGAAATCAATCAGCCGCTGATGTCGATTGTGGCGAATGCGGGGGCGAGCCAGCGCTGGCTGAAGCGTGAGCCGGCGCACCTTGAAAACGCCTGTCAAAGTATTGATGAGATCATTCGCGAAGGCCGTCGGGCGGGCGATATTATTCGCGGACTTCAGGCGCTCACGCGCAATCAGGTGGCCGAATTTTCGCCCGCCAGACTGCACCAGATTACTCGCGACATTCTCAGTTTGTCGCGCCTTGAGCTTGAACGTCGCTTCGTTTCGCTAGAGCTGGAATTTGCCGCCGAACGGGATGAGGTGTTTTGCGAAAGCGTTCAGATCCAGCAGGTGCTGCTTAATCTGGTCATTAATGCTATCGACGCAATGGCCGATAATGCAGGCGCGCGCGTTTTGCGGATCTCTTCCAGCCATCCGGCCCACGATGTTATCCGCATTGAGGTCGCCGATAACGGCACGGGGTTAACGGATGAAGTCATCGGCAAGATATTCGATTCGTTTTACACCACCAAAGCCCACGGCATGGGCATGGGGCTGACTATCAGCAGTGAGATTATCAAACGGCACGGCGGCAAGCTGAGTGCCGAAAATCGACAGCAAGGCGGCAGCCGATTTTGGTTTACGCTGCCGCTGGGCGGCAATAAAAGCCTAAGCGGAATTAAATAGGCTTAATTATCATGCAGAAGGCCGAGCTTTTCGGCCATTCTGACTAATTCCGATACCGACCGCACCTGCAGTTTCTCCATAACACGGCGTTTATGCACTTTGGCCGTGATTTCACTAATACCCATTTCAGCGGCAATTTGTTTATTCAATAATCCGCGAATAACCAGCTGCATCAGCTCATTTTCCCGACGGGTCAGGGAATGATAGCGCTCGGTCAGCATGACTTTTTCCTGCGCCGCGCCTGCGCTTTTTTCGGAAAGGGCCAACGCCTCCGCAACAACTTTCAGTAAATCGTCGGGCATCACGGGCTTGGTGAGAAACTCAAACGCCCCGGCCTTCATCGCCCTTACGGTAATGGGGATCGTGCCATGGCCCGTGAGAAATATGGTCGGAATCGCATAACCTCGTTCGGTGAGATGCAGTGAAACATCGAAGCCATCGAAGCCGGGCATATTGAGGTCAACTATCAGACAGCTAGGCGTAACGTAAGCGGCTTGATTGAGAAAGTCGGCAGGCGAGGTAAAGGTTGAAACCAGATAACCTTCCGAGCCGAGCAGGTTTTGTAACGCATTGATTACCGACTGATCGTCATCAACGATATAAACAATTTTATCCATCATGGCGGGCTCTGACTCTTGGGAGTTCTGTTTTTATAGGTCATTGAATATAAGGTGAATTGACTATAACGTGAACTGAATATAGCGTGAACTGAATATAACGTGAACTGAGAATATTTTAAATCGCCCAGTCGCTCACATTACGCCCCTTATCACTGGGTTTATTACATTCATCCACGATGCCGCAAGGCTTCGGTAAGCAGTCTAAAGGCTGGCGATGAGTGATGTCGATTGGGGTAATAAAGATAGTATCCGTCCCAGTAGGGTGACCACTTTTCCAATACTCTGATTGCTTCTCCTTTTTCAAGATAGGGTTGGGCTATTTCTTCTGGCACATAGGCGAGGCCGTGTCCGGCGAGTGCGGCATCCAGAACGTGAAAAATATTATTAAAGGTGAGCTGACCATCAACGCGTATTTTCACCTCTCTGCCGTTATCCTCGAATTCCCAGTGGTAAATTACACCCGACGTTGGAAAACGGTAATTAATACACGCATGGCTCATCAAATCTTGCGGAGTTTCTGGGAGCGCGTGCTTTTTAAAATAGGCCGTTGAGCCTATTACCGCAAAGCGGAAATCAGGGCTGATACGTGCAGATATCATATCTTTGGCAAGCTGCTCACCCATGCGAACACCCGCGTCATAGCGCTGTGTGACAATATCGGAGAGCCCATTATCAAGAATAATCTCGACTTTAATGTCGGGATAGAGCGGTAAGAAATCTTGTAGCTTCGGCCAAATGACATGGCTGATTGCGTAATCCGACGCATTAATCCTGATGATGCCTGAAGGGGTATCTTTCAATTCGTTAAGCGCATCAAGCTGGATTTCAATTTCATCAAAATGCGGCCCAATGCCCAGAAGCAGTTTCTCTCCGGCTTCCGTGGGTGAAACAGCCCGCGTCGTCCGCGTGAATAATCTGACTCCCAGCCTTTTCTCAAGATTTCTTATGGTATGGCTCAGCGCCGACTGCGAAATACCTATTTTTGCGGCAGCGCGTGTAAAACTTCGTTCTCTGGCTACTGCCAAAAATGCAATTAAGTCGTTTATATTTTCACGGACCATCAATAACTCCCTCTGCGTATTTATCGCAATCTACTGATTTATCGAAAGATAATTTTCAAAGCCGCGCATTTCATCGTTGAAAAACAGAGCTTCAACAGACTTCGACTTCAATATATGAAAATTCTACATGATGGCATCCCTAATTAGGATACTAATTTAATGAGATTAGGGGCGTTATCATTGTGCAATGCACGTTAACTATCGAATCAGTGCGAGAGGGGGGATCCAGATTGCGGGGCGCTTATGCCTTTTATTCACTCGGTAGACTTTTTCGGTAGTTAACCTAGGTTCTTAGCTAATTGATTTGCATGGTATTCAGGGAAATTAAATGACAAACGATAAAAGTATAGAGGCCAACGCTGAGGCTAGCGTGCAGGCTCAAACAGAGCATGAGTCTGCAAATTGGGGAGGAGTATTCGCGATAACACTTTGTGCATTTGTCCTCGTGGCTTCTGAATTTATGCCGGTCAGTTTGTTGACGCCGATGTCTAGCGATATGTCGGTAAGTGAAGGATTGATCGGGCAGGGCATTGCTATTTCTGGTGCTTTGGCGGTTCTGACAAGCCTGTGCATCCCTACATTTGCAGGACGTCGGGATCGCAAACTGGTGCTGCTGGCCTTAACGGCGCTTATGGGAATCTCAGGTATTGTCATTGCCACTGCGCCAAATTATGCCGTTTATATGCTTGGACGGGCATGTGTCGGTGTTGCTGTGGGTGGATTTTGGTCTTTGTCTGTAGCAACGGCGATGAGACTGGTCCAGAAACATCAGGTGCCAAAGGCAATGGCTATTTTTAACAGCGGTAGCGCGCTGGCAACTGTCGTGGCGGCACCCTTGGGCGCCTGGCTGGGATCAACTATCGGCTGGCGGGGAGCATTTTTCTGTCTGGTACCGATTTCGGTCGGTGCTTTTATCTGGCAGTGGCTCGCATTGCCAGCGATGAAGAGCCAAAAAGAAAATCGTCAGTCTGGAAATGTCATTGCGGTGCTAAAAAACAAGAAAATCGCAGTGGGAGTGGCAGGCTGTGGGGCTTTCTTTATGGGGCAATTTACGCTGTTTACCTACGTGCGTCCTTTTCTTGAAACGGTGACGCATATTAATGTTGCCTCACTTTCACTGATTTTATTGTTGATGGGGGTTGCCGGACTGTTAGGAACGGCACTCATTGGCAAGTTCTTAAAATATGGCGTTTATAAAACGCTTATCGCTATCCCTCTTTTGATGGCAGCTATCGCAGTTTTACTCGCCTTGTCGGGCGATAAGGTCGCCGTAGTCGTCCTGTTACTTGGATTCTGGGGGTTAGTCGCCACGGCCGCGCCTGTTGGATGGTGGACATGGCTGGCTGAAATCCCTCATAACGCCGAGGCGGGCGGGGGATTAATGGTTGCCGTAATCCAGCTTTCAATCGGACTAGGCTCAACGCTGGGCGGGGTAATATTTGATTTGGACGGCTATCAAAGCACATTTTTCGCAAGTGCAATCATTCTGATAGCAGGCGGAATATTAGCGTTAACTGCCTCCAGAGTAACGTGCCCCCAAGAGTAAATCTTACTGGCGACGACAACGTTCCGAGCATTTACGCACGTCGTCCCAGCATTTTTCCCATTTTTTCCGCCAGCTGAAAGGCCGTCCGCAAACGGTACAGACTTTGGTCGGAAGTTCGTTTTTTTTCAAAATCACTCTCCTACGCGAACCGTCTTTGAGAAATAAAAAACTGAGAGAAGTAAAAAGTAGAGCAGTATGCAGTTAATAAAGTATAAACCGAATAGGCAGAGTGTGAATAGCGCGCTTAGATAAGGTCGATGTTCACTCTTTTGCCAATATCTTTAAGCTGAGAATATTTCTCAAGCAGCTGGGGAGCGTCGTCAAGGCTCATGGCGAACATCCACATGTAGGTCATCACCGAATAGATATGACCGGCATCGACGCCGCCGCGAAATGCCATGTTAAAAATGGTGGTAGCAAACAGCAGGGCCGTCACCGCGCCAATGGAGAGGAAACCCCACGCTTCGCGATCTGATAATCGAATCCGTAAACCGGCCAGCACTTTATAATGTCGACTGAGCGACGCAACGGGCGCATTCCTGACAAAGCCGACTTCTTTTTCAAGCCGGTCATTTAGCCGGTTAAAGAGTGCTTCATTTTTGCGCGTGTATCCAGGCAGAAAGAAGGTAAAGAACACTAGAATGCCCAGGCAGATAATCCCCGTCCAGAATTCTATCGCGAGCAGCATGAACGCCGCGCCGCTAATTGAGGCCACGGAAGTGATCAATATTGGCAGATGCTTTTCGAAGAAATCGACAAATTCTCTGGAGAGAGCAACCCTCGCGGCGATGGTCGAATGACTATGCTTCTCTCGGCGCTGTGCCAGAATGACGGGCACCGCCAGCTCGGCATAAATTCTGGTAAAGGTTCGCGTATCCAGACTGCGCCTTGCCGCACCGATCACCCACATCGTGAAAACCATCATGGCATAGAAAATTGCGTGCCATGCCTGACCTGCGACTATGGCATTGATGGCAAAGCCCGCCAGAAGCGGATAAAGAAGATAGGTGACATTTTCGGCGACCACCAGCATCAGCGTAAAGAACAGCTTTTTCCGGTGACGATGGCCAAGTCGTTTGAGTGTGTTGAGTGCGCTGCCGGTGACTTTGGCGGGTTTCAAAATTTCATGAGTTTGCATTAGCGAGTTTTCTGTTAAAATTAATTTGAGCAATTGCTCAAACTGAGGAAAGAGTCTATTTGAGCAGTTGCTCAATGTCAATGAGGCCAAGTTATGAAAGAAAGCAGGGAAGTACTGAAAGCACGTATTCTGGATGGCGCTGCGGCGCTTTTTAAAGAGAAAGGCATTGAGAAAGTCACCACCCGCGAGCTCACTGAACGCCTCTCAATCTCGCGCAGCCATATCTATTATTACTTCAGCGACTGGCAGACATTATGTATCGAGGCGCTCAGGCGTTTTATGCAACAAGATTTGGACCAGTTTATTGCTGACACTGACAATTTGCCCCCCGCGAAAAAACTGAGTGTCTTGATCGAAAATTATCTGCCCGGCACGCCGGGTACGCCCGATGCCGTCTGGCAGCTTTATGGCTCTCTCTGGCAACTGGCCGGGCAAGAGGCGATTTATGCTGAGTTGGTTGACACGTTTATTCAAAAATGGGGCGATTTTAATGCCGCTATCATTAATGAAGGCATCGCAGAAGGCGCTTTTCGTCAGGTAGATACGGTACGCGTCGTCAGGCAGCTTTCGGCAATGCTAAATGGCTATGCCGATCACCTGATTATTTATCCGTCCGAGGAAAAATATAGGGAAGCGGTGGATGATGTTCAGGCGTTTATCGATTTTACCCTCAACGTTTAATGAAATATTCAGACGAGGGTTTTAGCATTATTTATCCCTGGAATAATTAAGCTTGTTTATGGCTTCAAGATAATCAAATATTTTCATGAGGACTAGCGGCTGCTTGATGTAAATCAATCAAAAATTTCATTTAAATAAATATGAAATTTATGTTTCCTATGGCCTATGGAATCATAAAAACACCTCTCAGGAGTTACTCATGCAAAAGGCCTTACACGGAATCTCAACGCATTACTGCAATGTTTTAACTGATGCACGGATTGCCAGAGATACGGGGTACGACAGTCTGGAAATATTGAGCAGCAAGCTGGTGCGTTATCTCGATAACGGCGGGACAACCCGCGCGTTGAAACAAAAAACCGATGACTACGGCCTGTCGGTGGGCTGTGTTAATGCCTTGCTTGAGATTGAGCGTTACAAAGGGGAAGCCAGAGAGCAGATGTTGGCTGAAGCGACCCGCCTGACGCGCGCGGCGGCGGAACTCGACTGCCCTACGGTGCAAATTCTGGCGTTAAACGGCATTGACGATAAACCCGATGAAGTCGTGATGGATATCATTACCGAAAACGTTGATGCGATTGCAAAAATTGGACAAGAGTATGGCGTTCGCTATCAGATTGAGGTGATTGCCTTTACCAAATTCAAAACGCTGCAACAGGGTTTAGAGGTGATACGCCGCGTAGGCCGCGATAATGTTGGCATGGTGATCGACTTTTGGCACCTTTACGCCTCGGGTTCAACGCCCGCAGAGATTGCCCAACTGGATAAAAATCATATTTACGGCGTACATTTTTGCGATGGCCGACTGCCAAAAGCGGGTGAAGCCTGGGATCAGCTAGTATTACGTAATTATATGCCCGGCGAGGGCGAGCTTGATATTCAGGCATGGACCGACGCTGTAAAAGCCACGGGTTACGACGGCCTGTGGTCAGCCGAGTTATTTAGCCCAAACCGTTGGGAATACGATCTCTACGACATCGCCACTGCCTGCCGTGAAAATATGGAAAAATATCTCGATAAAACGTCATCCGCCTAATCGATATTTTCCGAGGTGACGATTTTAAACTCTACTTTTCCATCGTGATAAATGTCCGGCTGAAAACTTGTCTCCAACGTGCGGAGTAATATTTCCAACGATAACTGCGCATGTTGTTTGGCATTCTGATCCAGCGTAAACGAGAGGATATTTTCCTGTAGTAAACGGCGAGTGAGATCGTAAATCTCATGGGTAATATATAAGCATTTCCCGGCAAGTTTATGCCTCGCCAGTCCATTACTGACCTCCGTATTAACATCCCCCGTATTATATATCCCGACCACGTTTTTACTTTGACTGAGGCTTTTCTCGAGAGAGCGACGCAGCTTTTCGCTGTCATCTTCACCCACAATGACATCGGTTTGCCTGATGAGCGGATTATTTTTGGTTATTACAGCCTTAAAACCGTCAATACGATCTTGATGGGCGAGCAGATCGGCGCGGCCACTGACCATTAACAAATCACCCTGTGTCGGCAGCATCTTTGACATCAATAATCCGGCGGTGCGACCCGCCTGACGCTGATTAATGCCGACGTGACAGAGCCTGTCTGCTTCGGGTAAATCGGAAGCCAGCGTAATAACGGGTATTCCGCGCGCTTTACAGGCCGTCAATGCTTGATATATTGCCGGATGGTTAGGCGCAAAGATAATAAAGCCGTTTCTTTTATTCATCTTAGTACTAGCGATAATATGTTGCGCTAATTTTAATGGCTGGGATTCCGATATAAGAGTTCGATGCAGCGTTAATCTGCGATAGCCTAAACCGTTGGCTAATACACTGAACTCTTCCGCAAGCTTTTGAAAAAAATAGGTGCCGTTGGAGCTCAAAATAACTTCAATCTGCCAGGGGTTTCGATGTTCATCTGGCAGGATTCGCCTGATCCCCGCTTCTCTGGCTGCGTTCAGCACTAATCTCGTGGTCTCATGAGAGACGCCTCCGCGCTCATTTAACACTCTATCGACAGTCGCTACGCCCACGCCCGCCATTTTCGCGAGAGTTTCGAGATTAACCTTTTTTTTCATTGAGTTGTCCTGGCTGTATCCATTTAAACGGTCTTTTTCGCGCCGCTTTTCAGAGCACAGACTTTTTCCTGAGAAGGGTGTTGGAATACTATATTAAAAAAGTGAATGATAAAGAATCATTCTGTTAAATCGATGTGTGAATTTGATGGAAAACCATCAACTTTCACGTATCACTACATTTGTAATGGGTTTACTATCCTCGCGTTTTAACGTGTCGCCTCCCGTGCTGATATATCAGTATATAAATATATAGAGAGATAAATGCGCGAAGCGCCATGAAAAAACAGCTTATTAAATAAATAGGCTTGCTCTTTTTATTTGCTGTTAAAAGTTAAAAGTTAATTTCCTTATTTATTTTAATAAGATCACACGCCAATTACCGTAATTATATTTTTTAGTAAATCCTTTATTAAACCTTTCTAGATACTGGGTCGTCGAATTTTTAGCAGGGAAATTTCATGAAACGTAGAGAGTTTTTATCATCCATCGCGGTGCTGGGCGTGACTTCTTCCATACCGCTGGTCAAGGCGCAGGAAGTCAGCGGCGGCCAGCCGTGGGAGCCGGGAAACGTTGATACTCGCCCTTTGGCACAGCCGCGCAAAGGCGGATTGCAGTATCTGACGGCCCACGAGTTCGACACCGTTGGAGCCATTGCCGAGCGCTTTATTCCTGCCGATGAGATGAGCATCAGCGGCAAAGAAGCTGGTTGCGCGGTATTTATCGACCGGCAGCTCGCCGGTTATTTTGGTCAGGCAGCCAGCAGTTATCGGCTCGGACGTTTCGTCAAAGGCACGGCCGAACAAGGCCCGCAGGAATCCCGCACGCCTGCCGAACGTTATCGGATAGGTCTGGCGGCGCTTGATGCCAGCATGCTCGTTAAATTCGGTAAAAAATTTATCGACCTCAATGGCGAAGATCAGGACAAAGTTTTGCACGCCATGGAAAGCGGCCAGCTTAATCTGGGCAATGACGTCGAGACTAAAGTGTTTTTCGAACTGCTGCTGCAAAACGTGCGCGAGGGCTTTCTCGCCGACCCGATTTATGGCGGCAATAAGGGCATGGCGAGCTGGAAAATGATCGGTTTTCCGGGCGCGCGCTATGACTTCCGCGATCTGCTGAGTAAAAAAGGGCAGAAGCTGAACATTATTCCAACCAGCCTGATCGATAACACCCTTTAAGCTGATTATTTAAAGCAATTGAGCAAGTTAGAGCGTCTAATCATGAAAAATATTCGTCCAAAAGCTGACGTCGTTGTCGTCGGGCTGGGTTGGTGCGGCTCGCTGATAGCCGAAGAGTTGACGCGCGCGGGTCTGAACGTGGTGGCTATCGAACGCGGTCCGTGGTTTGAAACCGCCACCGATTTTCCGCCTTCAATTGATACCGATGAACTTCGCTGGGATACGCGGCGCAGTATGTTGCTGCCGCCCGCGATAGAGACCACCACTTTTCGCAACAATATTACCCAAAAAGCGCTGCCGACGCGTGAATGGAACCTGAACGAATTAGGTTACAACGTAGGCGGTTCAGGCACGCACTGGGCCGGTATGGCGTGGCGTTTTACGCCGTTTGATCTGCAACCTTATACCCAAACCGTTGAGCGTTACGGAAAGCAGCAGATTGCCAAGGGTGTGATTTTGCAGGACTGGGGCGTGACCTATGACGAGCTGGAGCCGTTTTACGATCGCTTCGAAAAAATCGCGGGCGTATCGGGTAAGGCTGGAAAATTAAACGGCGAAGTCATTGAAGACGGCAACCCGTTTGAAGGCAATCGTAGCAGCGAATATCCGTTACCCCCGCTGGAAGGCATGCGTTTAACCGATATTTTCCGCGACGCCGCGAAATCGCTGGGCCAGCATCCGTTTATGGTGCCTGCCGGTCAGGCGTCGAAAGCCTACGTCAACCCGCTGGGTGTGCGCATGGGGCCATGCACCTATTGCGGTTACTGCCTCTATTACGGTTGCGGAAACTTTTCTAAATCCAGTCCGAATGCCTGCGTGATCCCGGCGCTGATGCAGCGTGAAAACTTTACCGTGCTGACCGAATCCGCCGTCGTGCGGGTCAACAAGGCCGAAGATGGCAAAACGGTGACCGGCGTGACCTACCTTGACAGGAACGGTCAGGAATGGGAACAGCCGGCCGACATCGTCGTGCTGTCGGCTTTCCAGATGCAGAACGTTCGCCTGCTGCTGCTTTCCAAAATCGGCAAGCCTTACGATCCGGTGAGCAAAACGGGCGTTGTTGGCCGTGCCTACAGCTTCCAGACCGTGTCGGGTGCCAGCCTGTTCTTCGAAGACGAGAACCTGAACCAGTTTATCGGCGCAGGTGCGCTTTCCCAGCAGGTCGATGACTGGAATGGCGATAACTTCGACCATACCGGCATGGATTTCATTGGTGGCGCGGGCATTCTGGTCGTCGCGCGCGGAGCTCGTCCTATTGGTAATGCCGACGTCTTGCCTCCGGGCACGCCTCGCTGGGGCAAGGACTGGAAAAAAGCCTACACCCACGCTTTCCAAAACGGCACCTTTATCTTTGGTCAGGGCACCAGCTTCTCGCATGAGGATTACTACCTCGATCTCGACCCTGAATATAACGACAGCAACGGCAATCCGCTGCTTCGCGTGACATTCAATTACAACGATAACGATCGTCGTTCTGCCAAATTCATCGAAGAGAAAAGCGTGGAGCTGGGTAAAGCGATGGGTGCAAAAATCGTGCTGGGCACCAATTCGGCCTCCGGTGATTATTCGCCCTACAACTTTGCCAGTGACCATACCATTGGTGGCGCCGTGATGGGTACCGATCCGAAAACCAGCGTGCTCAACCGTTATCAACAAAGCTGGGATGCCCACAACCTGTTCGTTTTAGGCGCTTCATCATTCCCTAACAACGCAGGCTATAACCCATCGGGCACCATCGGTGCGCTAAGCCTCTGGACGGCCAAGGCCATTATCGAGCAGTACATGAAAAATCCTGGCCCATTGGTGAAGGTATAAGATGAATAAAATAAAAGCAGCGGGTGGGGTGATCGTTGTCGCCGCCGTAGCCGCAGGGGTTTTACTTTATCAAAACGGCAATACGTCCACGGACAATGTTGCCGACAATAAAATAAAGATGAATCAACCGTTAACTCCGTCGGATGCAGACGCCATTACTCGCGGACGCTATGTCGCTATTGCCGGTGACTGTGTCGCCTGCCACACGGCGCCGGGCAGTAAAGAGGCCTTTTCGGGGGGGTATTCGATCAGTACGCCGTTTGGCGGAATATTTGCCAGCAACATTACGCCTGATGCAGAAACGGGGATAGGTAACTGGACGGAAAGGGAATTTTACCGCGCCGTGCGTCATGGCAAGGGGAAAGAGGGGGGAAATCTCTACCCAGCCATGCCTTATAACGCCTATGTGAAAGTCAGCGATCGGGACATGCACGACCTGTGGCTCTATATGCGTTCGGTAAAACCGGTAAACAATAAAGTGCCGGAAACCAACTTGCCGTTTCCTTACAACATCCGGCTGGCGATGATGGGCTGGAACCTGCTGTTCTTCAAAAACGAAGCGTTCAAGCCGGATCTGGCTAAATCTGCCGAGTGGAATAGGGGCGCTTATCTGGTTGAAGGGCTCGAACACTGCGCCGCCTGCCACACGCCGAAGAATATTATCGGGGGCGATACCGGTGCCTATCTGCAAGGCAGCAATCTCGGCGAATGGTTTGCCCCTGAAATCACCAGCAATACCTATACCGGTATCGGCGATTGGAGCAACGATCAGGTGGTTCAATATCTGAAGCTGGGCAGCAATCACGTGGCGGTCGCTTCAGGGCCGATGGCGGAGGCGGTGACCAACTCCACTCAGCATCTCACCGATCAAGATTTGCAGGCGATTGCCGTTTATTTGAAGTCACAGCCCGGCTCGGATAATAAAAAACCGGCGGCGGTGGTGCTTAACGATGCGCAGATGAAAATGGGGGCCAATGTTTATGAGGCGAATTGCACCGCGTGTCATAATAGTGACGGCAAAGGGATCCCGAACCTTGCTGCCAGTCTGGCAAATAATCCGGCGATTATGTCTGTCGACGCTTCATCCATTTTGACTACCGTGATGCAGGGCGGGCGCGGCGCGGTGACCGTGGGTAATCCGACCAGCGGCGCAATGCCAAGTTTTGCCTGGAAATTGTCAGATGAGCAGACCGCGGCGGTAGCAACATATATCCGCAACTCATGGGGTAACGCAGCACCCGCCGTGCCGACGGAAGACGCCACGCACACGCGGGAGCTATTAAAGATGCCATCCCAGATTATCGTAAAATAATCAAACAAGTAGCAGACACCCTTACCGAACTGCGGCTCTGACGGCAGTTCGGTATTTTTTTGGAATGTATCAAGTAAAATCCGTCTGTTCTGGGTGAATGTGGTCTGGATGAACACGTTGATAGTGCGATATCCTGCATGTTGCTTACAACAGGAGGAAGCATGGAAAGTTTGTTCGTTTCTCTGGATGGGCCAAAGGGAGCTGGCAAAACCACGCTGTTGGAGGCCATTACGAAAGTACTTAGGGCAGACAACAAGAAGGTGATCCGACTTTGCGAGAAAAAAAGCGATCCCTTTAGGGGGGAGACGATGGCTCTCGTTAACCAGCTCGCCAGAAATCCCACGCTGGAGTTGGAATGGGAGGTTTGTAGGCGACTTGCCGATAGCCGTGCCTGGATCTCGCAACACGTGCTGCCGAAACAGCCATCGAACAGCATTATTCTGATGGATCGCTGGTATCCGTCGGATGCCGCGTTTCGTCGAACGGTGCCATTTGCCGAGATTTTACAGCTCAACATTGAACGCAACGTGCGAACGCCAGACCTGCATGTCGGGGTTGTGACTGCGCCTGAAATTTCATGGGCGAGGGCCGCAGCGCGATCGCGTGGGCTAGGCAGTACGG
This sequence comes from Rouxiella sp. T17, assembly GCF_036663475.1. Taxonomy (NCBI): domain Bacteria; kingdom Pseudomonadati; phylum Pseudomonadota; class Gammaproteobacteria; order Enterobacterales; family Yersiniaceae; genus Rouxiella; species Rouxiella sp. T17. Next base: position 122,790 of record NZ_JAWUEA010000010.1, read on the forward strand.
TGATTCATAAGCTGGAGGAGCATATCGCCTGTACCAAGGCTTTCGAGCGGGAAATTGCCCATCACGGCTGGGTTTTATGCCGTAATGAAGGAACTGTCGAAGACGCTACCATGCAGGTGATTTCCGAGATTTACAGCGTGCTTTAATGCCTTTAAGCATCGTTTTTGGAGAATGGCTTTCGTCGTTGGCAGCGAATAATGAAGGCGATTTATTTCGTCACTTTCCCTTTTAGCGTGGGCATCAGAACTTTGAACAAAGAGGCGTTCAAGTTGCAGAACCGAGTGCCCACCGGACGAACTGTTTATCTATTAACTCATTAATCTACTAACTCATTAACTCATTAACTCATTAATTTATCGACTTACTTACTAAATTGCCTGATTACATCGACATCTTTTCGGCTGACTTCAAGTGTTTTTCAACCACAGGCAGGTGCGCGTCGGCCAGAGCCTTCACATCGGGGTCCTTAATCATCTTGGCGTCGCTTTTCAGCTTGGAGAGCACCATCTTGTGATCCATGGTTCCGGCGTTTTCCATGTACATCTTGTCAAACGCGCTGCCGCTCTGTTTTTCCAGCTTGGCGGCCATGGCCATGTGCTTGGCATCCGGCTCAGTCGGCAGCGTCACGCCTTTTTGCTCGCCGACCGCCTGAACTTTGGTCAAGGCACTGCCGTGGTCATCGACCATCTGCTGAGCGAAGGCTTTGACTTCGCTACTTTTGGCCTTGCTCAACGCTAACTTGCCGGCGGCCACTTCATTAATATCGGCCTGCGCCATGTCCTTCAGCGCTTTTTCGTCGCCAGCGCTGAGCTTGGCATTGGATGCGGTCTGGCCTGCGGCGCCATTTTGCGCGGCGCTGGTGGGCATCTGGGCTTGCACGCCGACAGTATTGAACATTGCTGCTACTACCGATACGGCCAGCAGCCCTCTCAAAGTTTTACGCTTTTGCATGTTGTTCTCCTGATGGTCATGGGTCAGGTTGGCATTAGGTCATTACTCGTGCGCAACCTCATCTGTAAATTACCTTTGCAGGGTAATTATAGTAGCTCAATGATTTGAGGTAGTAATTTAGGGAGACTAATCTCAAATCCACTCGTCGGAATTTGGGAAGATTGTGCCCATAAGAAATAGTGCTCTCATCACAGAAACGCGAAGCAGTTGTCATCATTTTGTGACAGATAACACAAGCTCATGACTTCTTCAGGCGCGACGACGAGATTCTCGCAATAATGATTTTACTGTGTACATCATGGTTTTACACAGTACAACAAATTAGACGATTCGTCTTTCTCGTAATGCCATGAAAAACAGGTGAGGAAAATCATGTCCGAGAAAATGTCACATAACTCTTTCTCTTCCGATATTGAGCAGCAAACAATAAAAAAAGTGGTTTGGCGTATTTTGCCCTTTATGATTGTTTGCTATCTGATCGCAATAATTGACCGCGGTAATATCGGCATGGCGGCGCTACAAATGAACGAAGATTTAGGCCTGACCAAAGCCGTATTCGGTTTTGCGAGCAGCCTGTTTTTCGTGGGGTATTTCCTCTTCGAAGTGCCGAGCTATCTGGCGATGCAAAAAATAGGTGCGAAGATCTGGATTTCACGCATCATGGTGTCATGGGGCATTATTTCAATCTGTACCGCCTTCGTCGAAAGTGCCAATACACTTTATATTCTGCGATTCCTGTTAGGCGCCGCCGAAGCCGGCTTTTTCCCGGGCGTTATTCTCTATCTGACTTATTGGATCCCCGGTAAATACCGTGCCCGCGTTATTGCCACCTTTATGGTAGCAATACCGGCGGCAAACTTTATTGGCTCACCTATTTCCGGTGCGATTCTGTCATTGGACGGCTGGTATGGCATGAGAGGTTGGCACTGGTTATTCATTCTTGAAGGCGTGCCTGCTGTATTACTCGGGATCGCGGCGTTTTTTGTATTAAGCAATCGTCCGAGCAATGCCAACTGGTTGAACGAAGAACAGAAAAATTGGCTTAACAGCACGCTTGAGGCAGAGAACGCGACCAAAAAAGCCATCGGTCACATTTCTTTATGGCAACTGCTGCGCCACAAGCATATTTGGGTCATGGCGCTCATCTACGCAGGCGCGTCGGCGGCAGGCTCCACGCTCAGCGTCTGGTCGCCGCAACTGTTAAAATCGTTTGGGTTGGACAATTTCACTACCGGATTGGTTAACGCCATCCCTTACGGCCTGGCTTCTATCCTGATGATTTTCTGGGGACGCAGCTCCGACAGAACCGGCGAACGCCGCTGGCACACGGCGTTGACCCTGTTTTTGATTGCGGGCGGGCTGCTTTGTGCCTTCCTGACCAACACGCTGACGGGCAGCGTCGTTATCTTGTCACTGGTATTAGTCGGCGCGTACTCGATGAAAGGGCCTTTCTGGGCGCTGGCTTCGGGATGGTTGTCCTCAACTACCGCTGCAGCAGGTCTGGCTGCGATTGGCGCGATGGCAAATCTCATTGGCGGTGGATTAATGGTGAATGTTTATGGCGTTATTAATCAGGCCACCGGAAGCCATACGTTAGCGATGGTGCCGCTGGCTATTCTTTGCGGCGTCGGAGGTATTGCAGTATTAATCATGGGGCGAAAGAAGCAGCTCAAGGTCGAAGCGAATAACGCCGCCTCACCGATCGGTAAATAGTTTCTTTCAGCCGTAATCTCTTTCAGTCAGTCATGTTCTATAAGGCAGGGGCAAAACGCTACCTGCCTTTATTTTTCCTCTCGCCTCTAAATAAGTCCCTTAATAATTTCCTCTCAATTTAATAGTATGGAATTGAATGGTATGAAAATGAATAGGCAGTTGTCTAATCTGCTGGTGGAGGATAGAGGGTTAATAAAAAGGAGTGATAGAAAAGCGAAGATAAAAAAATGTCAGTACAAACGTATTGTACTGACATCAATAAGAGAAGTTATAACAGTAAGTTTTGAAACCGCGTGGTGCAATTAATTCGATAATTAAAGATAATCCTAACGCTGAATAACCGTGTTTTGTTGAAATGAACAATACGTTTAAAGAATTAATAGCGCGTTATGATATTGCTGCTTGATGTTTTAACGGAGTTGCCAGAACTTTCAACACATTGCTTGCTGCTGCGACGCCCATCTTGATATAAGAAACATCGCTTACGCCGCCGATATGCGGAGAAAGAATAACGTTTTCAATATGCTGCCAGCGATGTGGTGCGGTAAGAGGCTCGACGGCAAAACTGTCAAGCGCCGCCCAGCTGAGCGTGCCTTCATCAAGCGCCTGCACCAGCGCCTCATCGTCGATTAGGCCACCACGCGCAGTGTTCACCAGAATCGTCCCTTTTTTACACAGCGCCAGCGTTTCACGGTTAATCATTTGATGCGTCTGATCGGTTAGCGGACAGTGCAACGAAATAACATCGGCGGTTTGCAGCAGCACCTCTAAAGACGCTGACTGACACCCTTCTGGAAAGTTTTTAGCGAAAGGGTCGTAGGCAATCACCTTCATTTCAAAGGCTTTTCCTATTTGAGCTACGCGGCTGCCTATCGCGCCAAGCCCAATCAGGCCCAAGGTTTTTCCTTCAAGTTCGCGGGATTTGTGGGTCGATTTATCCCAGTAACCCTGACGCATACGACTTTCGAGAGGAACCAAGGATTTGGCACTGGCGAGAATCATCGCCCACGCGTGCTCTGCCACGGCAGAGGCATTAGAGCCGGGTGCAGACTGCACGCTAATTTGACGTTTGGCCGCGGCGTCCTGATCGATAACATCGATACCGCTGCCATGTTTCGAAATAACGCGCAGGTGAGGCGCGGCATCCATGATCCGCGCGTTGATTTTGCCGTAACGAACAATAATAGCGAGCGGATCGTGCTGCGCGCAAAGTCGGCACAGGTCATCTTCCGTAGGCTGCTTACCTGCATAAACAATTTCATAATCTGCCAGCAGCTCCAGCGCCTGCGGAGCCAGGTCACTGCCCGTGACCAGAATGACGGGTTGAGAATTTTTCATCAGAGTTTTTCTCCCTCGTTGAGCATGCCGGCGGCCAGTAATGCCTTTTCCAGCCAGGGCGCACGAATATCACCGTGACGTATGGCCGCGATCCGTTTGGTTTCGGTATCAAGCTTTTTCTGCGCCAGTTCAAGCAGGGCGGGCACCGATTCACGTGGGAGCACCACCACGCCGTCGATATCGCCGATGATCAGGTCGCCCGGCTGAATAGCCGCACTTGCGGCAGAGATGGGATAATTGACCCGACCGGCAATGGATTTAGTTGGGCCGCAAGGGTTTAATCCCGCCGAGAATACGGGGAAGCCATTAGCCGCAAGCGCGTCGGCATCGCGCACGGCACCATCGATAATAATGCCAGCAATACCAGAGGCTTCCGCTTGCGTTGACATGATTTCGCCAATTAATGCACAGCTAATGTCGCCTTTCCCATCGACCACAATCACATCGCCGGGTTGTGCGATCGCTAGTGCCGCATGAATGGCGAGATTGTCGCCGGGACGCACTTCAACCGTGATGGCAGGGCCTGCGACTTTCATGGTGGAAGCGACAGGCTTTATGCGGCCGTGCAAGGTTCCACGGCGACCTGCAACGTCAGCCAAAATAGCTGCCTGAAATTCGGCCGCCTGTTTTACGAGCTCGGGTGAAATCCGAACGATGTCACGGTTGATGAAAGTGTTATCTGCATTATTCATAAAAACCTCGCTTTGTTTTACCTAGTACAACCATGTTGTACGATATAAAACTACTATATCGGTGTTGATTTGGTTCGTACCAGCACTAACCCGTCATTTTTGACGTAAACAAGAGGTAAATCACAATTTGCAGGGTAAACTCTCTCTCGTCATAAACAGGAGAATGTATCGATGGGGAACGAAGGCGTTATTGCCGTAGAAAAGGCGTTGGCTTTACTTGATTGCTTTAAGCCTGGAGAAGAATCTTTATCGTTAACCGAGCTGGCGAAAATATCCGGTTATCACAAAACGACGGTTTACCGCCTCATGAACTCACTGGAGCGGATGAATTATGTCATTAGAAAAGAAAACGGTATTTACACGCTAGGTCCGAGGTTGCTCTATCTGGGCAAGCTCTATGAGCAATCCTTCCATCTCGCAAGTATTGTTCAGCCGGCATTGCATGCCTTGGCGACCGCCACGCATGAAAGCGCGACCTGGTATGTTATCGAGGATAACCAGCGACTGTGCCTGTTCAGAGCAGAGCCTTCAGAAGGGCTGTTCGAAAGCCGTTTGCCGGGCACGTTTTTACCGCTGGATAATTCAGCAATCGGTCAGGTGCTTCGTCACTGGGGATTACAGGAGTCGCTGTTTAAAGACGCGCCTGAATTACCGATTTTCACCTCCGGCGTGCGCGATCCGCATATTGCTGCGTTTTCACTTCCCGTCTTCGGCGAGGGCGACAAATTGCTTGCCGCTCTGGCGTTAACCGGTCCATCGTCACGGTTAACCTTATCTCAGCGCGAAAGTGGAACAGGGAAGGTGATGAGAGAAGCTGCCTTTAACCTTTCTCTTAAATTAGGCGCCAATAAAACACGCATCGAGAAATTCTATTTCCCGTGATCGGTGAGTTGTTTATTTACTGCCTTGAAATGTCATGAAGGTTTTATCCATGCGCTGATGCACTCCTTCATGACTCGCAGCCTTTCATCAAGCGCGGTTTGCTCGCCGAGATCTTGCTGATAAAGAATCGAGAGCGTCGACTGATTAATCAAATAAAAAAAACCAAGCGCCGAAATATTAATATTGAGCTGCATAACGTCTATATTCGGGCGAACGGTGCCTTCTTTATATCCCCGCTCCAGCAGGCGTTGCGAGATGCCAATCCAGCTTTGGTTGATAGCTATCGTGTCGGCTGACGTTTTAAGATGTCGCGCCTTGAGCTGATTTTCGCTGTTCAGCAGGCGGATAAACTCTGGATTTTTGAGGTAGTAATTCCAGGTAAAATCGACCAGTTGAAGAATCGCTTCATGGGCCGGTATATCATCCAGCGAGAGGGCCGCTTCGTGCTGACGGATATCGCGATAGGCATCCTCAAGCACGCGGGTAAACAGCTCATCTTTATTGGTAAAGTAATAGTAAATCAGCTGCTTATTCGCCTGCGCGCGCTCGGCAATACTGTCGACGCGGGCACCATCGAACCCTTTTTCGGCAAATTCGGCACGGGCCGCCTGCAATATGCGCAGCTGTCGATCGGCTGACTCCGTTTTATCCTTTTCAATTCGTTTGGCCAAATCCCTGTCCTCAGATTTTATGCTCGACATCCCAGTATAGTGCCAGTTTATGTAATTGAAACAAGCTTGCGTTATTTTCAACTAACTAGTTGGTTATGTGAATTTGATCAAAGATATCATTTTCGCGGCTGTCTATATTGTGTTCATCAGCCGGATCGGTAATCCGTAAACTCAACGTAACCTGACTTTAACGAGGCAAAAATGGCGCAAATTCCCGTTGGCATTATCATGCACGGCGTAACAGGACGAATGGGTAAAAATCAGCATCTTATCCGCTCCATCGTAAAAATCCGTGAGCAAGGTGGCGTAGCGTTAAAAAATGGCGATCGGCTGATGCCAGACCCGATTCTGATTGGCCGTGATGCCGATAAAATTTCTGCTTTAGCCAAAGAATACGGCATTGAACGCTGGGGAACGAACGTTGACGAGGCGTTGGATAATCCTCATGACACGATTTTCTTCGATGCGGCAACCACTCAGGCGCGTCCGGGATTACTGAAAAAAGCCATCAGTAAAGGCAAACACGTTTACAGCGAAAAACCCGTAGCCATGAGCCTCGAAGAAGCGCTGGATCTCTATCATTTTGCTCGCGAGAAAGGCATTTGCCACGGCGTAGTACAGGACAAACTCTGGCTGCCCGGCTTGCAGAAGCTGCAAATGCTCAATAAATCAGGATTCTTTGGCGACGTGCTCTCCGTGCGTGGCGAATTTGGTTACTGGGTGTTTGAAGGGGATTTGCAGCCGACGCAACGGCCTTCGTGGAACTATCGAAAAGAGGACGGCGGCGGGATCATCCTCGACATGATTTGCCATTGGCGTTACGTCATCGACAATCTGTTTGGTGAGATAAAAAGCCTGAGCTGCCTGGGCGCCACCCACATTCCTACTCGTTTTGATGAAAAAAATCAGCCCTATAAAGCCACTGCCGACGACGCCGTTTACGCCACCTTCGAGCTGCATAACGGGACTATTGTGCAAATCAACAGCTCGTGGTGCGTGCGCGTTCGCCGTGACGATCTGGTGACTTTTCAGGTGGATGGCGTAAAAGGTTCGGCGGTCGCTGGCCTGACCGACTGTTATACCCAAGCCAGCGTCAACACGCCAAAACCCGTTTGGAATCCGGACGTTCGACAGACCCACAACTTTTACGACGATTGGGCCAGCGTGCCTGATACGCAGGTTTACGATAATGCTTTCAAGGTGCAATGGGAGCTTTTCCTGCGTCACGTCTGGGGAGAGGGCGACTATCGCTGGGACCTGCTTGAAGGCGCTAAAGGTTTGCAACTGGTTGATTTGGCGCTGCAAAGCTGGAAAGAGCGCCGCTGGATTGATGTCCCGTCACTTGAGCGTTAAGGAGCCAGCATGCATCAGCCCGATCCCCAGAAACTGTCATTAAATACCGCCACCGTCCGCCAGCAGTGGACGCTGGATAAAATCATTGAAGGCTGCGCGCGCCATGAAATTCGAGGCATCTCTCCTTGGCGCGATCAGGTGGCGGCGCTGGGTTTATCGCAAACTCGCCAACTGATTAAACAGCACCAACTTACAGTAACCGGCTACTGTCGTGGCGGCATGTTTCCCGGCATTGATGCCGCCCATCGCCAGCGCCAATGGCAGGATAACCAGCGCGCCGTCGACGAGGCGTTGGAGCTCGATGCCGCCTGTCTGGTGCTGGTGGTCGGCGGTTTGCCTGCCGGTTCAAAAGATTTGGCCGGCGCGCGGAGTCAGGTTCGTGACGGACTCAGCGCGCTGCTTGAATATTCTCGGCCGCGCGGCATGCCGTTAGCCATAGAGCCGCTGCATCCGATGTATGCCGCCGATCGAGCCTGCGTGAATACGCTGGCGCAGGCCAACGACCTCTGCGACGAATTGGGCGACGACGGCCTTGGGCTGGCGGTCGACCTCTATCACACCTGGTGGGATCCGAATTTTCAGCGCGAAATTACCCGCGCGGGTCTTAAAAGATTGCTGGCCTTTCACATCTGTGACTGGCTCAACCCCACGCAGGATTTACTCGAAGATCGCGGCATGATGGGTGACGGCGTCATTGATATTCGCGGTTTCAGGCAGGCGGTGGAAGCTTTGGGATATGACGGTTTTCATGAGGTAGAGATATTTTCAAAATCAAACTGGTGGACGCGGGATCCCGATGAAGTACTGCGCGTGTGCAAAGCGCGACATCAGGAACACGGTTAAGCCCTTTTCCCTATCACGTATCTGACAGAGCCTGCGGGCTGTTTTCGTCGGTCGAGAGACAATGTCGAGGAAAATATGAATACAGATACCCGAAAGATGATTTTGGTGACGGTGCTTTGCGGACTGGGATACATGATGTATTCCGTCGATCGCATGACTGTCTCGTCTGCGGTTGAACTGATTGCACACGATTTTAATTTAGACAAGGGCCAGACTGGCATCCTGCTCTCCTCATTTTTCTTTGGCTTTATCCTGTTTTTATTCATTTCCGGAATCATCGCCGACAAGCTGAGCGGCAAGCCGGTACTTATTCTCGGCCTGCTGATGTTCTCCTTCGCGACACTTTTGACAGGCGCAGCCGGCAGCGTGACCAGCCTGATTTTTTACCGCGTCTTGACGGGGATTGGCGAGGGCGTTTTCTGGCCCGCGGCCTCGTTGGAAGTCGCCAACGTGACCAGTGAACGGCAGCGCACGACGGTTATGTCGCTCTATTGGATGGGCTATCCGATCGGCGGTTTTCTCGGTACCTGGATGGGCGCGATGCTTGGCCCCATCTTTGGTTGGCGGGTAGTATTTTTTGTCGCGGGCGGCTTGGGCATTGTGGTGGCAATACTCTACGCGGTGCTGGTTAAAAACGACCGCAAGCCTGCCGATCTGCTTGCAAAACAGCAGGTTGCCAAAGTGCCGGTAAGGATGTTGTTCAGTCATTTGCCGATTATTTTGATGGCCGTCTACTATTTTGCCCTCTTGGCCGGCTGGTGGATTGTCCTGCTATGGGCACCGAGCTATTTAATGCATGTGAAGAATCTGTCGATTGGCGTGGCGGGCACCATTGCAAGCCTGCTGGGGCTGACGGGCGCATTGGGCGGATTTCTGCTTGGCAGATATTGCGATAAAGGCGATTTCGCCAGACGGCGCAAGATTTTAATGGGCATCACCATTGCCAGCGGAATATTGATGTCGGCGATGGTGCTTAATCTTTCCACGCCGCTGGTTATCGTGCTCGTGATGCTGCTGGGTTTTCTGGGATATCCGATCACGCCGCTAGTTTTATCCTTCACGGCCGAGCTGGTTCCCCCTTCGCTTCGTGGTTCAGCGATTGGATTCGTCATGAATGCAGGCATGGCGGCGGGCGGTATTTCCCCGATTGTCGCCGGATATTTTGCCCAGAGCTACACCTTGCAGCCGGTGTGGTTGGTAGCAGGAATAGTGATTATTTTCAGTAGCCTTATCTTGCTTGGGGTAAAGAAATTACCCATTACCGCCGCGAACAGCACTGAAATAGCTCCGGCCGATGCAGGCTATTTGATGAAACATTGATGTTGAAAGACCTTTTTAAAATCTTCGCGAAACAGCCACTTTTCAAGGGGTAGTTATGACACTAAGCAATCAACTTCGTCTGCTCGATCAACACGGCAAAAGCTATAGCTATCAGGTGAAAGGTGAACGACTCTGGGATGTACCATCAAAAGCCTGCTTTAATCGTGACGTTTTTGCCGCGGCCCACGTCGTCTGCGACCCGGCAAAAATGCGTGATCCAACCCGAGATATGGCGATTGATTGGGACGCCACGCTGCAATATCGGCGTCATCTGATGGGCCTGGGTTTTGGCGTCGCCGAGGCGATGGACACCGCGCAGCGCGGAATGGGCATGAACTGGCCGACCAGCCTCGAACTTATTCAACGAAGCGTATTGCAGGCAAAAGATTTTCCGGGCGCGACAGTGGCGAGCGGGGCGGGAACGGATCATCTTACCGATTTTTCAAGCCTGAGCTTGCAAGACGTTATCAACGCCTACGAACAGCAGATATCCGCGATTGAAGCCTGCGGCGGACGTATTATTTTAATGGCGAGCAGGGCGCTGGCCGCCATAGCCAAGGGACCGGAAGATTATATTCGCGTATACGACGCCGTGCTTCGGCAAGTTAAAGAGCCAGTAATTCTGCATTGGCTCGGCGACATGTTTGACCCTTCGTTAAAAGGATATTGGGGGCAGGAGCAGATAGACGAGGCGATGCAGATTTGTTTGGCGGTCATCGTTAATAATCAAAGCAAGATTGAGGGGATAAAGATTTCGCTGCTTGATAAAGCGCGGGAAATTGAGATGAGGCGCCAGCTGCCTGCCACGGTAAAAATGTACACTGGCGACGATTTTAATTATCCCGAACTAATCGCCGGCGACGATAAAGGGTATTCTCATGCTTTACTGGGCATTTTTGATGTGATAGCACCTGCCGCCGCCGCCGCGCTTAATGCTTTGGCCGTGGGAGATTCGGATAAATATCACGCCATCTTGGCGCCAACGTTACCTTTGGCCCGGCATATTTTTACCGCTCCGACGCAATATTATAAAGCGGGAATTGTTTTTCTCGCCTGGCTGAATGGGCATCAAAATCACTTTTCGATGCTGGGAGGAATGCAAAGCGCACGCAGTATTGCCCACTATTGTGAGGTTTTCAGTTTAGCCGATGAGGCCGGTTTACTCGATAAACCTGAGGTTGCCGCGCAGAGAATGGCGCTGCTAGGGAAGAGTTACGGAGTGTGAAATGCGGCGGTAATTCCCGCCACAGATCTTGCTAGTCTAGATATCCAGCAGCCTATACTGCCTCTTGAACCTGTAATTTGAAGGCGACAAAAGCGAATTATTTTTTGTTAAACATCGACTTTAAATCGGCAAAGGGATTGTAGGTTGCTGCCGCAATATCTTTTTGCGCGTCTTCACCGGCCACAACATGGGTGCCGTACTGATCGGCTTCGGTATATTTGGAGTGTTCGTGATCGTGACAAAATAGGCACAATAACTCCCAGTTGCTGCCATCTTCGGGATTATTGGTATGATCGTGATCGATATGATGGACGGTTAATTCGCGCAGGTTTGAATAAACAAACTCTCGCGCGCAGTGTCCGCATACCCAAGGGTAAATTTTTAATGCCTTCTCACGGTAGCCGCTTTCCAGCCGCGTATAGTTTTTGGGGATCAGTGCCATGGCCGTCGTTACCTATTTTAAGGGCTTTTATAGAAAGCTGTTAGAGAGCTATTTCTACGTATGATTCAAGCAGGCTAGCTTGCCTGGCAGAGTACTTCAAGTCTGTTATTTTGTCCGCTTTTGCTCTGAGTCGACAACACATTTCCTACAGCGGATGCTCAAGCGAGTGCGTTTGAAGGAATTAAATATTGAATATGTCACCATCAAGTGATTTTATAGAAAAATCATAGCGTTTTATTTGTGCATGAGGGCCGAACGTTGCCGTTACAATCTGCAGAGTGGTTTAGCCGAAACGGAATTGAGTGCTCCCGGATAAAAGCCAGTAATTCTGGATTCCCGAAACATCTCCATGATGAATATGTCATCAGTGCAAACTTGGCAGGCGTTGAGGAAATCTGGCTGTCTGGTAAGACGACCTACGTTAAAAGTGGTCAGGTCACTTTATACAATCCCGGCACGATTCAAGCTTCGCGTTTTGACAGTCAGCCCGTTGAATTTATTAGCGTGCATCTGCCCAAATCATTAATGAAAATGCTAGCAGACGAGGAAAATATAAGCAGCGATCGTGAAGCACCTATTTTGCGAGAAGGCGTAATCAATAATGCGCGCCTATTTGATGCTTTATGCCGTTTTGCAACCTCAGCCAAACAGGAACACCACACTCATCAAGAGCAGGAGTTATTACTGTTTTGCGGCGAGCTTCTCGAAACGCCTACTCTCTCGCAGGGAAACGACGAGCAGAGAGTGAAGTTAATCATTGAATATTTACGCGAGCATCTCGACGTAAAACCGCAGCTAGAGATACTGGCGCAGACGGCGGGTATGAGTAAGTATCATCTTGTGCGCTGTTTTACCCGATACACCGGCTTGCCTCCCTTGCAATACCACATGCAGCTGCGCCTAAAACAGGCGCGCGATCTATTACGCAGAAATGTTCATCCCCTTGACGCAGCCATAATGCTGGGATTTTATGATCAAAGTCATTTCATCAATTCATTTCGAAAAGTAATGGGAACCACGCCCCATCACTATGCTTCACAAATACTAGGCTTCACAAATACTAGGCTTCACAAATATCAGGCCTCACAAATACCAGGCTTCACAAATAAAGTCAGGCCCCTATAAATTCCCGATAACCTGAAACAATGACATAAAAGGCAAAGTAGCTAAATATCAGCGCGGACGCTATGTAGGAATATTTAAGCAAACGATGGCCAAGCAGTCGTCCACCAAAACTGCCCACCAAGCACAGCACGCAGGTCCAGAAAACGCCCGCTATAAAGAAGCCGCTTAAAAACCAGGATGATGCTGTAACGCTGTGTTGGCCCATTCGAGAAATCAGTGCGCCACCCACCGTAGCAAACCATAGGATAGCCGTAGGGGAAGAGAGGGCGAGCAAAACGCCTCGTCCGAACTCTCGAAATAGAGAGCGGCTTTGTGGGGTTGCGCTTGCATTGAATTGCGCAGTGCGCCGCAAAGCGGCAATGAGCATTTTGATTGCGAACCACAAAAGTATTGCGCCGCCGCCTATCCACAAAACCCAGCGTACGACTTCAAATTGAAGCAATATGGCCATACCTGCTAGCGCCATCAACGCGTAGGCTAAATCGCCCACGCAGGTGCCGATTCCAAGCCAGAAACCATGAAAATATCCACGTTGCATGGCTAGTGTAATCATGGCGATGTTCGCAATGCCTATATCGAGGCATAACGAAAGACTGAGTAGAAAACCATTTGAAAACTGGACCATAGAGTAAAGCCTTCCATAAATCAGGATGAGACGCTTACTTAACCATCTCATGCACATTGGGTATTGGAAGAAATTGCGCAGATGCTCAACGACTCATTAGGTATAAGAAACCTGCGTGAAACTTCTTATCTGATTCAGATAAGTCACTCATCCAAACCCATGTCCCCTATATCCAAGGCGAGATAGAGATTTATGTGCGCAGAGAATGCAGGGCCAGGGACCATATTTTACGGCCACACACGGGGCAGGATGTTTTGTCTCCAGCAGTCATCATTTTGGTTTCGCCACAGCGATTACACGCAAAAAGTCCGTCATGTGGAATAAGGGTAAAACAGGGGCGATATTCCTTTGGAAGCACGGAAAGGCCGGGCACGACCTCGTCATCTTTGAAGTAATAAAGACTAAGCTGGCCATCGACTTCAACTAAACCTAAGCGTATTTGCCCGAGGTGTTCCGCTCCTTTAAGACGTAACTCCATCAAAAATTCATCTTCGGAGATATTAAGCTGATCAAGATTGGCCGATACGTATTTTCCATTCGAGATAAGGGTAACGACATTCCCTTCAATTAATGATGAGATAAACGACGATTTGGTCATCGACCACGTAGTGAATCGATAAAGTATTAGCAGCACAACGAAAACGAGTATAACGGGCAGCACCGGCACATCATCATAAAAAGTGACATCGCCAGAGGCGGAACCCAGCGTTAATATAATAACAACTTCAAACAGTGAAAGTTGCTGCACGCCTCTTCTGCCTGACACCTTCAGGAAAGTGAATACCACAATGTACGCAATAAAGACACGCACGATAACTTCAAAGAGGAAGGTGTAAGACTGATCGTTAATGAGGAATTTATGTAAATCGAATCCGGACATAATATACCTCGACCTCCGTTATCGTACATTTCGAGAAAAAGAGAGGGAGTCATCATTTCCCTCTCATATTATCAAACCGCGGAATCGGTCAGCGTAGCCCTTACATGAGGAAGACACTGCGGATAATTCTGCTGAATAAACTCAATCATTTTTTCGCGCACGAGGCAGCGTAAATCCCACGCCGTGGGGGAATTCTGTGCCGTCATCAATAACCTGATAGTCATGGTTTTGTCAGTCGTATCAGTAACCTGAAGCACCTGAGTCTGCTTGTCCCAAAGCTTTGTTTCACTGAGTATTTGTTCAAAATGCTTACGGAGAGGTTCTAACGGCATGGAGTAATCAAGGTAAAGAAATACCGAGCCTAATATTTGCGCGTTATTACGCGTCCAGTTTTGGAAAGCATTTTCGGTAAAGTAGGTAATAGGCAGCACTAACCGGCGCAGGTCCCAGATACGCACCACGACATAAGTCAGGTTTATTTCCTCAATCCAGCCCCATTCATTCTCAACCACCACGGCATCATCAATCTTTATAGGCTGCGTAAAGGCTATCTGAATGCCGGCAAACAGATTCACAAGCGACTTCTGTAGCGCAAAGCCTATTATTATTCCGGCAACGCCCGCACCGGCCAATATTGTTGTGCCAAACTTTCGCACGCCCGGGAAACTGAGTAGCACGAGAGTCAGGCAGAACGACACCAGTAATACGATGGCCACCTTCTTTACATAGATTATCTGGGTGCGAATTTTACGGGCGCGCAGATTATTTGAAAGATTGATGTCATAGCGTAGAAAAAGCATGTCCTGCGCAACATTGGTCAGTCGAATTAACACGGAACAAAACGATAATATAATAAATATATTGATGGTGGTGGTAACAAAAGAGAGGGAGTCAGGGTGAAGGTTAATGTAATTAACCCCAACGTTTATTAATAGCAGCGGAATGAACAGGAAAATTGATCCGCGAAGATGCTTTTCAAGCGATTTGAACAGCTTTCTGTCACGATTCTGCCAGTAGCGGATGAACCTGAGAAGTATAAACCGGGCCACAAAGCCCACGACGAATGATAGCGTGACGAGCAATACAGCAGGCACCCATGTTGGAGCACCCGATAACTCACCGAATATCGTTGGCATGCTTTTCCCTTATATCCAGCCAACAACCCTAAGTTGTCAGAGAGGTAATAAAAATTCAGTAACCGTTGTCTTCACGGTTATCTGCAATAAATGGTTAACGCGCGCGCGTTGATACAATTCTAGTTCACTCTAGAATTCTGCTCGCATAAAAGGCAATTACTACGATAGTCATGCACGTTGTGAAGGGGATAGGGCGTGGTGAAAAGTGGCTGCCAAGAAGGGCAAATTTCTTGGCAGCGATTCAATGATAATTAACGATGCTGTTTGAAAATCCAGTCGCGAATGGGCGCGATGGTGTAGGCGATTCGCCAAGTGTTACGGTGCCCGCTTGCGCCCTGCGTTGATTCACCTGCCGGAATAACCGTGCCTTTCTTGAATGTGACATAATTTATCGGGCTGTTTTTAGCCTCGATTTCATCGAACGCCTGCTTGAATTCTGCCTCTGACCATCTTCCGTCCCACGTTGCACGACTGATGGTTGCGCCATTTTTTTCGAGTACGGCGGTGATGGCATTCTGTCCCGGAAAAGCCTTGTCATCATCTTGCGACACCAGTATCCACAGCTTTTGCTTTGCCAACGGAACGGTCAGCGCGGGGTCCCATTGTCCTGCCACTAAAAACGAAGCGGCAAAAAAGCGCGGGTATTTAATATCCATCGCAATCGACGTCATGCAGCCGCCCGATTGTCCGGTGGTGTATAAGCGTTTTGGATCGATAGAATATTGGCTGCTTAATGACTTAATCAGATTGATGGTGGTATCCATCAACACTGAGGTATGGGAATCATCATCGGCAATGATTTCAGGATATTGGGGCGCCAACACAAAACTCGGATGCCTGGCCTGATCTTCCTTGCTGGCCCATGAAACCGCGCCTAAACCCTGTAGCAGCGTGGTGCGGGTGACATCACTCGTGGCACCGGCATCGTGCATAAAGAGCACCAGCGGATAGCTTTTTCCGGCCTGATAATTTTTGGGCACGAACAGGTTATAGTGCAGCACTTTACCGGTTTTCGGATCGTCAAAGGTCAGCTGTTTAAAATCATCGACAATCAGATTTTCAACCTGCGTCGTGGCGATGTTGCCACTATTTTTAGGGATAGATTTACCCGCAGCGGTAGTCAGATTGCCCGTTTGCACGACGTCGGCCACCGGCGTTTTATAGGCCGTGTCGTAAAATGGCACGTCACCGGCTTTACCGGGTCCGCCGTTGCCCATAGGAGAAGAAGATTGCCCCGCTTTGGGCTGAACTTTTTCGGCTAACGCCGCATTACTGTCTTGCGGTGAAAGGGTGATAATGACAAATCGGCCTTGCGATGCGCGGTCTGCCGGATTGGTCGAGTGACTGGTAAAGACCTCTCGCACTGACCTGCCCGCTACGTCAAAGCTTTGCGCCGACAGTTTTGCCGAGTCGATGTCAGCATTATATTCGACGGCCACGGCGATAAATTTTACCCCATCACCAAACACTTCAGTGATGGCGGTGGCGCTCTGCGGTGTAACATTGCCTTTAGCTGAGACAGAGGTTTCTTTGGCAAAAACAGGCACGCCGACGGCCGTTAATGCTCCGCCGCATGCGCCCATAATGAGTAAGTTTCTGCGTGAGACCATCATTTAACTCCTTCTATTACTTATTCTTTATACTGTTGAGTGTGCCAATAATGGCTCGGGTTACAGCCTCGGCGGTCCCTTTGGCGTAGGGCGAGTTTCTGGCTTCATAGGTAAAACGATCGTAGCTTTGGGCATCAGGCATATATTTGGCCGCGCCATCAACCATCGTGTTGACCATGGTATGAGGATAGGGCGATTGCGCACGAATGTTAGCGCCAGCGACGGCGGCCAACTCGGCCTGCAGGCCAACAATCACGGTATCACCTAAAAATGTGAGCACGACGGGAACGGCAACCTTGGCACCTGACTCATAGTTGAAGTGAGTAACCGGCCCGACAGGTTTATTCTCCGGCAAGAAATTTTGCGAGGTGACGTCAACGCTGATGCGTAGCACCTTGAGTTTTTCGGGGGAGGCTGTAGAAATCTTGCGCGTCGTGTCAATAACGTCATTGCCAAGCCGTTCGCCCAGCAAGTCTAGAAGATTAAAACCTGCTTCATGAATATCTAGTCGAGCGACGCTGCCATCCTGATTGACTACGTGACGATTGGCCTGCAGATAAGGCGATTGATCGCCCGCAGCACCGACCAAAAATAGCGCCACGGCATCGTGGCCAAAATAGGCTTCGACGTGACGTGACGCCGCACCGGCCAAGTCTGAAGAGAGTCGTTGAGTGCCATCTTTGAGGGTTGAGCCATCCAACACCGATGACTGCACTGCATAATTCATCAGCACGGCGATGGGTTTCTCATCCGCGCCATTAATCCGCAATACGCCTAATTCCGTATCGGTAAAGCCTGCATCATTTGAGCCGAGCCACCAGCCATGCGGCGTTTCAACATCGCGATTGATGGCAACCCGGCTTACGCCTTCACCATAACCTACACTCGCTGGCCTCATGTTTTTAAAGGCATTTTCTGTGGCTGAACGCAGCGCATTCTCGTAAGCTTGCAGTACGGCGTGGTTGTGCTCGAGATTGGACCCCGCAGGCAGGTGATCGGCAGGAAACACGTGCGGCGTCGAGAAACTGTGGCTGGCGCAAATAAGGATATTGTTAGCCGAAATCCCGCTGATTTTAGTGATAATTGCCTTCATGGCGACAACGGTTTCGTCGGAGATAGAGGTCAAATCGATGACGGCGATAGCGATTTTTTCACTGCGGTTATCGAGTAATAAAACTCTGACGGCAAGCGGATCATGCTGCGCTGCAAACTGATCCAATGGAAACAGCGACGTGGCAAAGACTATTTCCTGCCGAGATGCGCCTGCCAATAGCGAACTGCCATTTTTTGTGGCGCTTAGTGCTAATAAAGGATGAAGGAATGCCGCCGCGCCGACGCCCATACCGGTCATTATAAATTTTCTGCGTGATGGCATACGGCTTCTCGATTCATATCATAAAAAATGTACACATCGCCTAGTGGCAGTGTGAGTTTGTACCGCATGTAATTTTTGGTACTATCGCAGTACCCTATTTTAAATGGGGAGAGCTGTCAAATTGAAAGCGGGGAGATAAGGTGGAAGAGAAATCCGATAAAACGGAACTGGCACGAGGAAGGCCGCGAGGATTAACAGTTGAGGCGAGGCGGCAACAGATTATAGCCGCCGCTTTTGAGGCATTCGTTGAGTTAGGTTTTGCTAAAACCACCACGGCCATTGTCGCGGCCAAGGCTAAAGTGTCGAAACGCACCATTTATGAGGTTTTCGCCGACAAGATAACCCTGTTTGCCGCCGTGGTCGCGGAGTGTCAACCGCTGATCCTTGATCTGCCGCGTCCTGAGGGCGAAAGTCTTGAACCCCTCGACTCTTTAGTGGCAATTTTTAGACTGAATATCAGCGACGATGAGGAACGCGTTCGCGAAGCGGTATTAAATCTCATTGCAAGAGAGTCAGTACAATTTCCGGAGCTTTCGGATTATCTGTATGAAAATAAGATTATTCGTTCACGTGAAGCCCTGATTGACTGGCTACACTCGACGCCCGCATTCGGCGAGCTTTCAACTGATGACGCCAAAACCTATGCCGGCATGCTGATGGACATTGTTTTTGGGGCGTTATTGCCGCGCAGGCGGCTAAAAGGCACGAGTCATCGTCAGCCACGAAATGAAAGTATCAAGCAAAGACTCGCCATATTTCTGCGGGGCGTACTGTGATATTGGGTTCCCGCCGTTTATCTCCTGCATGCCGTTTACCTCCGGCATACAGTTTATTAGAGGTATGTTCGCAGGGAATCATTATGTTTTCGGGCAGCCCGTGACCTGCGGATAATTGCGACAGACGAGATTGAGTTTGTATTTCGGTTCGAAACCTTTATCCAGCATGCATTGTTGAACATGCGCGGCTTTACGCAGCGTCGGCACATAAGGTGTCGAGCCCAAAGGTTGCGGATAACCACATTGATACATCACCGCCAATGCTTGCTTATCGTTTTCGACTTCATGTGAATAATGCAGCGAGGCGCCCGCTTTACGCCAACTAATTAACGAAAACATGCTTACGCCGGAATTCGGCTTGATGGGATGAAACCCTCTGTCCGCGACAAAAGGCAGCGCGTCGAGCTGATTCTGACTCAATGGATGCCCCTGCTCTTGGGTAATGCAGGCTGGCGTATCTTGGTAAACGCTGCAAATCTTGAAACCGTTTTTACGGCTAAAGCCCATATTCTCCATGCACTGATAATAAAGAACTGTCTCATTATCCGTTTTGGGGATCTCGGCGCCAGGCAGTTTTACGCCGCATTTACCCATCGCGACGCGCACGCCGTCAATATCCGTATTAGGTCGCTGCCACTGGGTTGTATCCGGTGGCGGGGGACATCCTGTCAGCAGGAATATCGAGGTTATTAACAGTGGTAACGTCACCAGAGTCGATTTTCGACACTTGGGAATGCTGGTAAGTTTCCTGTATATCCGCATGGTTCTCTTCCTTGAATTGCGTCTGAACTTGTCATCATAAATTTAGACAAAAATGATTAATGAATCCTATTCATAAAGGCTATATCTTTTCGCTGGATTATCCAATGAATTAATCCCGTTATCATGATAGTCATTATAAATATATAGAAGACTTTTCATGAATGAATTAGCGGTGAGTTCCACAAGTAATAAAGTTAAAACCTCCGGGCTCGCTTTTGTTTTTATTCTCAGCGCGTTAATGGCGTTTACCTCACTCTCTACTGACATTTATCTGCCTGCCATGCCGATGATGACTAAAGATTTGCACGGCGATGTCGAGTTGACCATTACCGGCTTTTTAATCGGTTTTTGTATCGCCCAACTAATTTGGGGGCCTATTAGCGATCACTACGGGCGTAGAAAACCACTCTTTATCGGCATGGGATTATTCATTATTGGTTCGATAGGCTGTGCGCTTTCAAACGATATTACGCACATTGTCTTCTGGCGAGTCTTTCAGGCATTAGGGGCCTGTACGGGACCGATGCTGGGAAGGGCGATGATCCGCGACCTGTTCAGCCGTAATCGTGCGGCGCAGATGCTTTCAACGTTGATGCTGGTGATGGCGATTGCCCCGATTGCCGGCCCGCTGCTGGGCGGTCAGATGATTCAATTCACCACTTGGCACGCCATTTTCTGGTTACTGGCGGTTATCGGTATTTTAATGCTGATTTCGCTGTATTGGTTACCAGAGACGCTAGCGGAAGAGAAGCGCGTCAAAGCCTCTTTGCCGAGCGCCTTTCATAATTACTTTATGCTGTTGAAAAACATCCATTACATGCGATTTACCCTTTGCCTGACTGCCTATTATGTCGCGGCCTATGCGTTTATCACCGGCTCACCTTTCGTTTACATCACCTATTTCAAGGTTGAACCTCAGCACTATGGCTGGCTTTTTGCGGTGAACATTGTCGGACTCATGGGCATGAGTCTGCTCAACCGACGTTTGGTTAATCGTTATCCGCTTGAACAGCTTCTTAAATATGCTGTTTCCGTTGCGGCTATTGCCGCGCTGGTATTGGCTTTCGCAGTGAAAATGCACGTCGGTGGTATGGCGCTGATTATCGTTTCGATTTTCATTTTCTTTTCAATGAACGGCGTGATTGCTGCAACTTCCGCCGCCGCCGCACTGGATGCCGTGCCAAATGTAGCCGGTTCGGCTTCAGCTCTGATGGGCGCATTGCAGTACGGCAGCGGGATCATATCTTCATTACTGTTAGCGCTAATGAGTGACGGCACGCCGTGGACCATGGCATGGATTATCGCCGTCTTTGCCGTCGTCAGCGCATTGATTGCCTTAACGGCAAAAACGCCGGCTGCGGCCAATTAAGTCCCACGGATGTTTTCGTTGTTAAATTCATAGAAAGGTGACAGATGAACTCTATTCATACATTGAAAGTCATTTGGAAACTGACAGTCATTCAAAAAATGAAAGTCATTCAAAAATTGACCTTGGCGAGCCTGCTCATGTTCGCTGGGGTCGCCGTTTCTTAT
This sequence comes from Rouxiella sp. T17, assembly GCF_036663475.1. Lineage (NCBI taxonomy): Bacteria > Pseudomonadati > Pseudomonadota > Gammaproteobacteria > Enterobacterales > Yersiniaceae > Rouxiella > Rouxiella sp. T17. The sequence goes on from NZ_JAWUEA010000010.1 coordinate 144,042, forward strand.
GCCGCACCTGTGAAACAAGGAGATTCAGCAATGAATCAGCAACAATCAAACGCACAAATACTGTCCGCACGTCAGCAGGCAATTCCCCTCATCGCTTCGTTTATGGCGACCAGTAATATGGAAAAGCTCAACGCCTCGCTGAATCAGGGGCTGGATGCTGGCCTGTCTATCAGCGAAACCAAGGAAATCCTCGTTCAGCTCTATGCCTACACGGGCTTTCCGCGCAGTTTGAATGCCTTGAACGAGTTGATGAAAGTGGTTGAGGCGCGAAAGGCGCGTGGCATTGATGATGCGCCCGGGAAAGATCCTGTTGGCAAAATTCCGGTGGGGGAGGAGTTACGTCAGGTGGGCACCGCCAATCAGACTAAAATTTCCGGTGCGCCAGTACAAGGACCGCTGATGGACTTTGCCCCCGTTATCAATCAGTTTCTGCAAACTCATTTATTTGGCGACATTTTCGAGCGCGATAATCTGGACTGGCAGAGCCGCTAGCTGGCGACTGTCGGAGCACTTGCCGCGACGCCGGGCGTGGAGTCGCAACTGCTTTCACACATGCGCGCCAGCCTGCGAGTTGGCCTAACCGTCAGCCAGCTGCATCAGCTGGTGCAAATATTGAAAGATAAAGGCGAAGTTGGTGCGGCAACGCGCGCTGAAAATGCGCTCAAGCTGGCCACGGAAAAATCGTCGTAACCTAATAGCGTAAAATAAAATTGGCGGGTTAAACGCTATTCATTACTGATTAAATTAACGGTTCGCTTTCGCGGACCGTTTTTTATCTGACAAATAAAAGACAACGTGAAAGATCAATTTTATAAATATTTTGGATTAACTTCAGAACAACACTAAAAATTTTCAATCGCTATGAAAGAAGACTGTGATGATAACAAGGCAGGGTGGATTAAAAAAATTTGATTAAAAACAATATTAGGATGTTCGCGATCAAAAAAGGCCCCCCGAAGGAAGCCTTTTTTAAAATCTCACGTACTGGCACTGATGGCAAGTAACGCTCACACAGTTAGAGATCCTGTCTCTGGAGCGGATTATCATGCTGATTGAAGCCACCGTCAAGTATAAACTTCCTTGGCTTGAAAATGCATATGGATATATAGTGGCTGGAAATTAAAGGATTAATGATGACTATAGCCGCTATATTAAATTCTATTTCACAACCTCGGTTTGCTACATATCAATCATCGGTATTTAAGGGAGTTACTGAGGAAGAGTGTCTTGGGGTTTATCTTTGGAATAAACAGCTTGCTGGTGCATTTCTGCCTGCATTGCAAATTATTGAAGTTTCGTTGAGAAATGCAATTTGGACAGCGAAAATAAAATACGAGGAAAATGTCATTGAGGAGACAAGTGAGTTTCACGACTGGCCAAAATTAAAGGATCAAATAGATTCTCAGTGGTTCGTTACTGTAATGACACAAAGCAATAATTGTAATTCGTACAACGCTATCGAAAATGCCAAACGGCAAATAAAAAAAGAAGAAAAACTAAACACGACAGAAAATCTCATTGCCAAGCTGACTTTTGGCTATTGGGTTTCCATGGTCGATAAAAAATATGAATACGATCGTGCTTCGTATCTAAGCCTATGGCCACATCTATTACCTAAAGTTTTCCCTTATGCGCTAGACAAGAAAAATGGTAATCCTCTCTCGCTCAATCGAATTGGTGCTGACTTGCGTGATATCAATACGTTACGTAATCGGTTATCCCACCATGAACCGCTTTGGCATTCTAAAAAAACCTACAGTGTAGAGCAGGCCATCAATAAAGTTGCTCGCGACTATTATAAATGTCTTGAAGTTATAAGATGGATTAATCCTTCAAATCTCAAGCTATTGAGTATTATAGAAAACACACAAAAAATGAACGAGTTATGTAATCCCCACGCGCTCTGGAAAAATAAACAATTACCTGCCGGATTGTCAAACCTTCACTCAAATCAAAGCGAAGGCTGGTTGAGTAGTGCTTTACTTGAAACTCGTCATAAAGGAGGAATTATTTCCCTTGATACAGTTAAAGGATTCGCAATGATCCTTAGCAAAATCGATGGAAAAAAATTTATAGCGCAGGCTAAGAACTTCGCTGGTGGCCTGCAGATTTATAACCTAGGTGATATTGTGACTTTCGAGCCTGAAAATAAAAATAGCGGTCGTCATCCTGTAGCTTCATCAGTAAAGCCAATATAAGTTGAAAATTTCCGTATCATCCAAAGATAAGTTAATTGTTTTTAACCTGTAAACTTAGTACGTTGCTCGTTATACTCAATCCGATAAATCGTAGGATCACCATTTAAATGGATTTTAAAATGAACATAAAATCGGCGGCATCAGCGATTTCAATTGCTGTGCTATTAAACGCATGTGTGTCTGATGGAAGCGTAGATAAAAACGCGAGACACGTAGCAACCTAACGAACAGGCGGCTCTGCTCCTGAAATCAGCCACTGAAACGTATTGGGATGGTTACAACGGAAAACCCTAGGGATTATTCACAATAATGGGTATCTGTGGAAGGGCCCGTAGCGGCAATGTCCGTTACGGGCACGAGGCCATTTAGTTTCTGCTCAACGTTCTCAACTATCTTAGTAAATCAATTCCATTGATTGAACGCAAAGCCAAAAAAGGACGTTTTCAGCTCTTCCAGTAGTGATCGGACTACCTTGAGCTGAGAGCAAGTTTAGCCGCAAAGCATAGAAACAATCCGCCCGTCACTCTGTCCATTACTCTCACAACACTACTTTTCTTCAATATGGCGGATGCGTAATGCGTGGATAAAATAAGTATGACTGACCAGATTGTGCCTATCGCGACATGGATGCTGACAAGTATAAACGTCCATATTAAAGGAGAGTGCCCGGCAGGTATGAATTGAGGCAAGAAAGAGACATAGAAAATACCTATTTTGGGATTAAGTACATTTCCAAGCATTCCTCTAATAAACCAATGCCCATTTGAAGATGGGTTATCGTCGCCGTGACTGAAAGAGGATCTCGGACGCATCAGCAGTTGCAAGCCCAGCCAGCATAAGTAGGCCGCACCACAGATTTTAAGTAATGTATAAGCCAGTTCTGAAACCGCCATTAGCGCGCCTAGGCCAAGCGCGACAAGTCCTCCCCATATGAAACAGCCGGTATCAATCCCAAGAGCAGCCTGAAAAGCCTTTTTACCCCCTTCGGCACAGGCGGTTCTAAGAATAAGGGCAGTATCAAGACCATGCGTCATCGTCAGCAAGAGTGCGGCTAGGGAGAAAGCGAGAAGTGAATCGGTGACAGACATTTTCTTTATCCGAAAGAGCGAATTTTATCCACTTAGTACAATTTAAACAATTGCTTGCCGAATTTTTATTAAAAAATTTCGACTTATTTGTCAGAAATAATGAGGCTCATGTGGATAAAAGCGGGCTACTGCATACACCGATGTTTTAGGTGTATCGCCCACTTTTCGACTAAAACTGACCTGCATATTCGTAATCGGCTGCTGTGTGCCAGAAGCAATCACTGACCCACTCACGATGGCTCGCCGAGATCATCCTTTGAAGAGTGAGTACGTTTATTTACGATTTGGGCGTGTTGCGAAGAAGACCACCGCTGCTCCGAGAGCGACGACGAGCGTATCTTCAATCAAGCCACTTTTGGTCTGCCCCATTCCTGTCATGGCTTTTTTACGTGCCGCAAGCGTGACATAGGCAAGTGGCACAGCGGCAGAGATAGCGATCGCTGCCCCCGTTTTTTCTTCTCCGCTTGGTGCCAGCGCGGCGCCCGCAATCCCTGCACTGGCCACACGTGCCGACAAGCCCAAAAGCACGGTGCGATCTGGCGCTGACTTCATCTTATCGCCAAACAGCTCACCTACACCCATCGCTAGCGCGCCGTATTTAAATAGCGGGCGGTTCAACAGCAGCAGACTGCCCGATGTGTTGCGCCGGGAAAGACGTGCTGCGGCGAGGGTAGCCATTGGCGTCATTGAACGGCAGCTGGCGACAAGGCCAATTAAAGCGGAATAAACAAATCCAGTTATTTTCATTAGTGATCTCCCGGATAAACCGAAGTTTATTATTTTTTAAACTTTAGTGGGGTGTAAGCTAGGAAAACTCTGTTTATTAACGCATTTACACGGTCACGTAATTTAGACGCTTTTCGTTTGAACGCTGAGTTGCATCCTGCAATGCCATAAGGATTTGGCAGCCCATGCACAACTTACTTTGTTAGCAAAAAGAAAATGCTGATTAAGGCGCGACCTCCTATGCACATGACAACTGCAATAGTGAGTATAGATGAACTGCTTGAGACAGCAGAAATGACGAAAGTGAGAGGTTCAATAATGCGAGCCGCACTTAATGGCCGAGCCAAACCTCAGCGATAGTCATGCGGGAGTAGGGCAGTCAACACGAGCGGCTGCGTGTTTATTACATTTATTGGCACTAGTGTTCGTCAGGAAGAACTCAAAGCCAAAAGCGGACTGTCGTGCCTTAGGTCACTATAAATCTTTGTTCAGATAGAGCGTTGTTACTTCTTCTTGTCACTATTATTTATTACATTCTTCCTGTTTTTAACGCGTTAACCCAGTCAGGACGATTGTTAGTTAAGGCAACTTTCGCGGCCTCTTCCCAGTTATAAGCTACTTTTTGGAACACTACGGACCATTTATCGTCGTATTTTTCCAAAATCGCATAGCGGGCATGCGGTGAACCGCTTTCCATTTTATGATAATAGGGCTCATCGTCATCATAGGCCTGTAAACCCACACTACCGGGATTTACGATAAGGCATCCTGAGTCCAGCTCAAGGCTTCGGGGAATATGAGTGTGTCCACAGAGAATAAGAGACGCGGTTTGATGTTTCACATACTGGCTAACTCTGGTGACAGAGGATGCCTTGACGCCAGAATCGGTGACTTCTTCAAGTAAATACACTTTGTCATCACCAGGGATCCCATGAACCATGAGGATCTCATCATAAAGCGTTAACTCAGCAGGCATATTTCGCAGCCAATCCCAGTGCTGCTGTGTAAGATGCCTGTACGCATGGCTATCCGACAGTCCCATTTTTTCAGGTGGCATTTCAAGCAGCTGTCGTTCGTGATTACCTTTTATCGTGGGAAAATTTAGCGGCAAAAGTCTCTCTGCCGTTTCCGCCGGGCAAAGACCCCCTGAAAAAATATCGCCAAGATTGACAACAAAATCCACTCTCTGGTTTTCGATATCATGAAGCACGGCGTCGAGAGCGAAAATATTTCCGTGAATATCCGATATGACTGCAAACTTCATCGTTAAGCACCTGTCTTTTGAAAGCTGAGTTTACCTATTACATTTTTAATTCGTGTAGTAAGTCAATATTAAAGATGCTCGTAATAGGTCTGCTCATCATTAATGTAGAACGGTATTCCATTGATTGAACTGAAAGCCAAAAGCGGACGTTACATACCTCACGGTATATTCAGCCATGCCGTATAAGCTTCAATGCGATGAAACAAATATCGACGCTTGCTGCACAGGCGGAACGGCGAAGTTACGCTGCAGGCGTTTTATCTCCTCAGCCGGCGGCAGGCCAAACAGGCGTTTGAACTCGCGATTAAATTGCGATGGGCTTTCATAGCCAACGGCGTAACTCGCGGCGGCGGCAGTGATCTGCTGACGTACCATCAGCATCCGCGCCTGGTGCAGGCGTACCGATTTCACATATTGCATCGGTGGCATTTGGGTTATCGCTTTGAAATGGTGATGAAACGTCGGCACGCTCATTCCGGCTTCCATCGCCAGTTGTGTCAGCGTTAACGGCTCCGCGTAAGTGGCATGGATGCGCTGTATCGCTTTGCCGATTTTGCCAAACTGCCCCTGCAAGGCCAGCGCGGCACGCATTGCGTTGCCCTGTGAGCCCGTCAATACGCGGAAATAGAGCTCACGCACCCGTGCAGGACCGAGGATAGCCGCCTCAAGCGGACTGTTCAGGATCTCAAGCAAGCGCAGCACGGCTACTTTTACCATGTCATCCATCGGGCTCGACATCATGCTTTGCGGTACGTCGGGAGGATGCGGGGCGCCATGCTGTTCAATCTGCAACATCAGTTCAGCAGCAAGCTGAAAATCCAGATGCATATAAATCGCCAGCAACGGATGTTCTGCCGACGCGTCGGTTTCCATCACAAACGGCACCGGCACCGAAACCGCCAGATAATGTTGTTCATCATATAAATAGGTCTGTTGACCGAAATAGCCGCGTTTGCTGCCCTGACAGACTATCACGATCCCCGGATCGTAAAGCACAGGCGTTCTGGCAAGCGGGCGATCAGAACGCAAAATTCGCACATCAGGCAAGGCAGTAAGGTTGTATCCCTCCTGCACTGCAAGTGCTTTCATCAGGGCAATCATTTCAGACATCATAACACCTCATAAAATCAGGCAAGAAAAAGAGAAGATAAGGCCTAAAAATGCGGCAGAACAAAGAATACCATGCAACCTTCACTGTTTATGGGAGTTCTTTTTATGGCATCTGAAAAAAGATTTTAATCACCGGCGTCAGCAGTGGCTTTGGTCGTGCGCTGGCGCGGGAAGCTCTCGCCGTAGGCCATCAAGTCATCGGTACCGTGCGCAACAGCGAAGCACAGCAGGCTTTCGAGGCGCTCGATGCGCAGCGGGCTTATGGCCTCCTGCTTGATGTCACGGACGTTGAGCGTATTGATGAGACGGTTAGTAAGATTGAGTCCACCGTCGGTCCGGTTGATGTACTGGTGAACAATGCCGGTTACGGCCATGAAGGCATTTTGGAAGAATCCTCGCTCGCAGAGATGCGCCGCCAGTTTGACGTCAATGTGTTTGGCGCAGTGGCGATGATCAAAGCCGTGCTACCGGGCATGCGCCAGCGCCGTCGCGGACACATTATCAATATCACCTCGATGGGCAGTTTCATTACCATGCCCGGCATCAGCTATTACTGCGGCAGCAAATTTGCACTGGAAGGGATATCAGAGACGTTAAGTAAAGAGCTTGCCCCGTTCGGCATACACGTGACCGCAGTGGCACCCGGCTCGTTTCGAACGGACTGGGCAGGGCGCTCAATGGTACGCAGTGCCCGTAGTATCCCGGACTATGACGTTTTATTCGACCCCATTCGCCGGGCTCGTGAGGAAAAAAGCGGTAAGCAACTTGGCGATCCTGTAAAGGCTGCCCACGCCATGCTGGCAGTGATTGAGAGCCAGACCCCACCAACGCATTTATTGTTAGGCAGTGATGCATTAAGTTTAGTGCGGCAAAAGCTTGCGGCATTAGGAGAGGAAATAGAACAATGGGAAAAACTAACCCGTTCAACGGATGGCTGATCAGTTTCTGATACAAAGAGTAGACTGGATATTCGATTATGGCCGGTCTTACAAACGGCCATTTCACTCGAGCATGATTCTGATTCCTCTTGCCGCTCAGATCTTCCCGGCTTGCGGCGAAGTCATTTTCCGCTTTTCGCTTATAGTTACCCTTGCCTACTTCTCTGATTTTGTGATTTGGCACGCGGTGAAATTACTGACGGCTCGAATTAGGACCGTCATTTTTCTTTCATCATTACCTGCGGAAGGAAACACTCAATTGCGAGGTACATTTACTCCTTCGATAACGACTTGCTGTACATGGTATTTTTCGTCCATAACGACATAATCTGCCCACGCGTTAACCTCAAGACGACCACGATCCTCGAGGCCAAGAAAGTCGGCGGGATATCGTGATAAACGTAGTGACGCCTCTTCCAACGGTAGACCCAGCTCAATGAAATTACGTAATGCCTGATCCATTGTTAGTGTGCTGGCCGCCAAGGTACCGTTTTCAAGGCGCGCAGCTGATTTACCTGCGCATTTATAAATCCTGTATTCGCCCTGCTGATATTCACCATCGGGCATGCCGACAGCTGAACATGAATCTGTCACCCCATAAAGTTTGGGAATAGCCCGCCGTGCTGCAAGGATAGCTCCGCGATGAACATGTTCTAAATCAGGTATTATTTCAGCATAGTCAGCATGTGCCAGCGCAGCAGTTAGAACGCCGGGTTGGCGATGATCATTTCCACTCATGGCATTATACAAGTGAGCAAATCCGCTGGCACCCATCAGCATGGCTTTTACACTCTGTTGATAGCTTGCAAGCGTATGCCCTTGTTGCACCCGAATGTTTCGCTCGGTCAGATAGGGGATTAAGGCCAGATTTTCCTCAAATTCCGCCGCGAGGGTAATGAGTTTTACGTCAGCTAGCTTAAGAAGCTGATCCAACTCCTGCTTGATGGCTTTTCTGGCGAAAGGTGGCTGCGCCCCCAGTTTATCCGGGTTGATAAATGGGCCTTCGAGATGCACGCCGAGCACGCGAGATTCGCCGGCATCGCGTTTGTTTTGCATATGTAGGCTGATGTCTTCAAGCGCTGAAGTCAGTGCTTCAGTGCTCGCTGTCATGGTAGTGGCCAATAGGCTGGTAGTGCCATGTTGCGCATGGATCTGGCTCATCCTGCTCACGGCATTACCACCTTGCATAATGTCCTTCCCGCCTCCGCCGTGAACATGCAAATCAATAAACCCAGGGATAATAAAACCCTGACTCCTGCCTCTGGCTGGGGAAATATTTGCAATCCTGCCAGACTCATCGACTTTAATCGTTCCCTTGCGCCAACCAGATGCAGTCAAAATCTCCCACATGTCACTCTCCTCAGAAGTAAAATATGGGTGAAATTTAATAGCTTTTCTTCCATAGTTATAATGAATTTTTATCAAAAATTATGCAGGTCTTGTATGGATACGCAGTTACTCCGTGCTTTCGTCACAGTGGCTGAAACAAGTAATATCAGCCAGTCAGCAAAGATATTGTCACTCAGTCAGCCTACGCTTACACGCCAATTGCAGCGTCTGGAAGATCAGTTGGGAGCGCCTCTCTTTATACGTGGACGTAATGGCAGCGAACTAACGCTATTTGGTTTCAAAATGCTGGACGAGGCTAAATATACGCTTGCACAATGTGACCGATTGGAGCGATCCGCCAAGCAATTGCTGCACGGTAAGAAAGATCAACTTCGCATTGGTTTTGGCTATTGGGCTATAAATCGGGTGCTCAAGGCAGCAGCTTTATTTCGGCAGCAGTGGCCAAATGTTTCACTCGAACTTCGTGACATTTCAAGTTCTGGTCAGCTAACAGGGCTCAACGAAGGTGAGCTTGACGTTGGCTTTATGCGTATTCGGTCCTGTGAAGGGTTGGAGCAGCAGGTATTACAACAGGATCAACTGCTGCTTATTTTCAGAGGGCGTATACCAGAGGACGTAAAATCCCTGATCAGATCTCCATTAGTATTAATGGGAAATGAAGCCGCCCCCGATTTTTACCTGCAGGTAATGCACTATTATCAGCAGAAGGAAATAGAGCCACAGATCAGGCAAATAACGAATGAGTTTCACTCTGCACTGGCATGGACCGCAATAGATAACGTGGTAACTTTTTTACCTGAAAGTATGCGTATGTTAATGCCGCCAAGCGCTGAGCTTAACGCCGTCCGCGCAGGTTCTGATACATGGCCTTTAGGCATCATGTGGCGTAATCAACCGCATCGAAAAGCGCTAAAAGACTTCCTGTTAGCGGTTGAACTGACTAAGTAGCTATCCTCGGGGTAAATAAGTTAATGGGACAATGAATTCTTGAATGGTGTTAATCATTGGAATACCGACCGGCCGCGGTGTGCGGTCGGCAATATTTTGCCAATCGCTACGATTGACCTGATTTCATCGGTTAATGACCAGAGAGCCTGTCACGGCCGATTTCCTACTCATTTATGATAAGCCCCCTCGCATCCTCCCGGCAGCACAACAGCCAATAGGGTGGGTGAATAAATCTGATTAATGACGGGAGCAATCAATGAAATTAACGCAAATCCGCAATGCCACGCTGGTACTGGAATATGCCGGTAAAAAATTCCTTATCGATCCTATGATGGCCGAAAAAGAAGCCTGGGACGGTTTTGCTGGAAATGCACGCCCCCATCTGCGTAATCCCATGGTTGCGTTGCCTGTTGCCATTGAGGATTTACTGGCGGTTGATGCCGTGATCCTGACTCATACCCATACCGATCACTGGGATGAGGCTGCCCAGCAGGCTGTTCCCAAAGAGATGCTTATCTACACGCAGGATGAAAAAGATGCGGCGCTTCTCCGTTCTCAGGGCTTTCTCAACATTCGCGTTCTGAAAGATGAAAATCATTTTGTAGACGGCCTGACTATTTATAAAACCGACGGCCAGCATGGCAGCAACGAACTGTATGCAGATGCCCAGTGGGGTGAGTTACTCGGTGATGCATGTGGGCTGGTTTTCACCCACCATGATGAAAAAACGCTGTATATCGCGGGTGATACTGTCTGGGTTAAGCCTTACGCAAGAAACCTGCAGCGTTTCAAACCAGAGATTGTGGTGCTGAACACCGGTAATGCGGTAAATGATCTTTACGGTCCGATTATCATGGGCAAGGAGGACACACTGCGCACGTTGAAAATGTTGCCGACTGCGACCGTCGTGGCGTCTCATATGGAATCGATTAATCATTGCCTTCTTACCCGGGCGGAACTTCGCGAGTTCACGCTTGAACATGGTATCGAAGATAAGGTTCTGATTCCTGCAGACGGTGAGACAATGGCTTTCTGATGGGTCATCCCACCTGACCTGGTGAGGAATTCCATTACTACGGGTCACCTGTTATTGTCTGGTCAGTTAAAATCAGCGTCTTAGCCACCGATGAGCTGGTGGTTATCATTTACGGTAAGGTTAACGTTATGTCTGCACTGACGGTCGCCGTGATTGCCACGGTCGGATTTAGTCCATTCCACTTTTCAGTCCCCTGTATTATTTTCGGGCAGTCTATGCCGCAACCGGATTTATTCCGCGTCGAAATCTGTGCTGAAAACCCTGGCATCGTTTTGTCGGATATGGGTCTGTCCATCAACGTGGAGTATGGACTTGAGCTGCTGGACACCGCAGATATTGTTATCGTGCCTTACTGGAATCATCCGGAAGAAAAGCCTTCTCAGGTTCTGCTGGATTCGCTAATAAACGCTTGGCAGCGCGGCGCAGAAATTGTGGGGCTTTGTCTCGGTGCTTACGTCCTGGCCTATTCAGGTTTGCTTGATGGGCATCGTGCCGCGACGCACTGGGAGTTCGAACAGGAATTCATTAAACGATTTCCTGCAGTTCATCTAGATAGCAACTCGCTTTATACCAGTGATGAGCGTCTGATTACCTCTGCGGGTACCGCCGCCGGTATTGATTGTTGCCTGAATATTATCCGTGACCATTACGGTTCTGCGATAGCTAACCGGGTGGCAAGAAGAATGGTTGTTCCTCCTTACCGGGAAGGCGGTCAGGCCCAGTTTATTGAACGTCCGGTCCCGGTATCTACTCGGGATAGCAAAATGAACGAATTAATAGACTATTTGCGCCGTAACTTGGACAAGCCTCATGATCTCGACTCACTTGCCGGGTTTGTCAGCATGAGTCGGCGAACGTTAACGCGTCATTTTATCAAGGCAACCGGAACTTCGCTTGGAGATTGGCTGAATTCGGAACGCCTTCAAAGAAGCCAGGAGTTACTGGAAACGACGAACAATAGCATTGAAAGTCTATCCGAAATGGTGGGTTTTCAGTCGCCAATCTCGTTTCGCCAGAGCTTCAAAGCGAGATTCAGTGTCAGCCCAAGCGAATGGCGTAGAGCTTTTCGAGGGCCTGCGCCCGTTGATGTCGAAGTGAAGTAATAGGCCGCTCTACCCATTTAAATCCTTTCAGTTTTTTTACGCCAGAAGGTGTTTGTATAACGTCTGTTCCTCGCTGAAAGCAGCCCTTTATTCTGAAAAAGTCATCTAAGTGCCAAAAGTGTACATGTAAATAATTATGATGTGCTTTGTGTTAAGAGCGGGTTAACTAGCCTTCAAGTATGTTGATGATTAAATCGCGTGGGAAGATTGTTTCACTGGTTTCTCTGAGCTCATCGACTGCCCACCAATAGTGATCGCGAATTACTTTCTTTTCGTTACTACTCCAGCCTGAGCAGTCGATCTCTGATTTATCTGTATTAATAATAAAAAAACGCTCTTCAGCGAGAATTGTCTCCCCACTTGGCAGCATCATTGTGAAGCTTCTAGAAGCTATCTGGGGTCCTGTCGCTGTTCTTTTCAAACCGGTTTCTTCAAATAATTCGCGTAATGCAGCCTGTTCATAAGATTCATTGTGTTCGAGTCCTCCACCCGGAGTTGCCCAATATGTCTTTCCACTTAAAGCATCGTCTGTATGGCAGAAACGAAAAAGTAGAACGTGATTTTCTGGCGAAAGAATTATCAAGCGAGATGATGGACGAGTGCGCATTGGGTCTCCTGCGAATACCTGCGTGCCGTAAGCAGAGGTTCGTTTTATAAGATATTGATCAGCAGGAGGCTGCCAATTCATTCTTGGAGAAGCCTTCAAGAGGGGGCTTAGTTGCTCGAGAAGATGCGAACAAACCAAACTCCAGATGAATCTTCGGATCCAACGGTAGCGCGTGCTGGCCTCTTTGATCAATAGGCCAGCAAGGCAAAATTCCAGACAGGCTATGTCGTTACGCGAGGTATTTACTGAAGACAAAAAAATGCCCCCTGTCCGAAAACAGAGGGCAATGAGTCGAGTTCGTTTAAAACAATTAAACGTTAAACAAGAAATTCATAACATCGCCATCTTTCACGATGTACTCTTTGCCTTCTGAACGCATCTTGCCGGCTTCTTTCGCGCCTTGCTCGCCTTTATAGGCAACAAAATCGTCGAAACCGATAGTCTGGGCGCGGATAAAGCCTTTCTCGAAGTCGGTGTGGATCTTGCCAGCAGCCTGTGGAGCGGTCGCGCCAACAGGGATGGTCCAGGCGCGGACTTCTTTCACGCCAGCGGTGAAGTAAGTTTGCAGACTCAGCAGCTCGTAACCAGCGCGGATCACGCGGTTCAAGCCCGGCTCTTCCAGACCCAGTTCGGCCATGAACTCGGCGCGATCTTCATCTTCCAGCTCGGCGATGTCAGACTCAACGGCGGCGCACACGGCAACCACAACAGAACCTTCGGCGTCGGCGATAGCACGCACTTCATCGAGGTACGGGTTGTTTTCGTAACCGTCTTCGTTAACGTTGGCGATATACATGGTTGGCTTCAGCGTCAGGAAGCTCAGGTAGCGGATGGCTGCCTTGTCTTCATCGCTGAGGTCCAGCGCGCGCAGCATGCCGGCCTGCTCAAGCTGTGGCAGGCACTTTTCCAGCGCGGCCAGTTCGGCTTTTGCGTCTTTATCGCCACCTTTGGCTTTCTTCTGCACGCGATGAATGGCGCGCTCGCAGGTGTCGAGGTCGGACAGCGCCAACTCGGTGTTGATTACGTCGATGTCGTCAGCCGGATCAACCTTGTTATTCACGTGAATGATGTTGTCGTTTTCAAAACAACGTACCACGTGGCCGATAGCTTCGGTTTCACGGATGTTGGTCAGGAACTGGTTGCCCAGACCTTCACCTTTTGACGCGCCTTTTACCAGACCGGCGATATCAACGAATTCCATGGTGGTTGGCACCACGCGCTGAGGTTTTACGATCTCGGAAAGTTTGTCGAGACGCGGGTCAGGCATCGGCACAACGCCGGTGTTGGGTTCGATAGTACAGAACGGGAAATTGGCCGCCTCGATGCCCGCTTTGGTCAGCGCGTTGAAAAGAGTTGATTTACCGACGTTCGGCAGGCCGACGATACCGCATTTGAATCCCATGTTTATATCACCTTAATAGCTTGATAATCAGGCAGTTAATAATTCTGCCCGATGTAATGACCTTATTTCCGCTCATTATACACAGTTTAGCTAATGAACTCGATCCGCATCGCGGTTGGCGGGGCGCGTCGGCTTTATCAGGCTTCGGCTTTAAAGCTGTGCAGACGATTCATCGCCTTCAATAATCCGTCTTTCATTAAAATTTCGGTGCAGCGCAGCGATTCGTCGATGGCGTCGTCAATCAAGCGCTGTTCGCTGGCTGGCGGTTTGCCCAACACAAAACCGACCACTTTGCTGCGATCGCCGGGATGGCCGATGCCAATGCGCAGGCGATAAAAGTTGGGGTTGTTGCCCAGTTTGCTCTGAATATCTTTCAGGCCGTTGTGACCGCCGTTGCCGCCGCCAAGCTTGATTTTGGCGGTGCCGGGCAGGAAGTCCAACTCGTCATGAGCGACCAGAATCTCGGCGGGTTCGATGCGATAAAAGTTCGCCATCGCGCTCACCGCCTTGCCGCTCAGATTCATAAACGTGGTCGGCACCAGCAGTCGAACGTCTTGCCCATTCAGCGACAAGCGCGCCGTGTAGCCGAAGAATTTGCTCTCTTCCTTTAACTGTTGGTTATGCTGACGCGCCAGTAAATCGACATACCAGGCACCGGCATTGTGGCGGGTCTGGGCATATTCAGCGCCTGGATTCGCCAGGCCAACGATTAATTTAATGCTGCTCACGTTCTTTTCGCTTCTCGAGGAAATAATCTGGCCGCTAGTTTACCCGTGCTTGGCCGATGTGCCAAATCGTGGGCGAAAGAAAACCGATTTGATGCAGAATTGAATAGTTACAATTATAAACTATTCGCTTTTCATACAGATAAGTTATCAAAGCGTAAAGTTTTGTCATTTTGTCTCTCGACACTGTGATCGTCCCCGCAACTTGGCAGCACCTCGGCGACTATAATTTAATCAGGACGCAGAGGCGCGCTTTGCTCAACGGCAAAGTTTTGTTTAAAGGATGACCGGAGGTGACGTATGAGACGCAAAAATGCAGCAGTGTGCGGTAACGTATTGATGGGAGTAGGGTTGGTGACCATGATCGGCGGCATAGCCTGCGCGGTAATGAGCCAGTTATCGGAACTTGGTATGCCATCCTATTTAACACAGGGCGCGATTATGGCGATTTTTATCGGCGCATTAATGTGGCTGGTGGGTGCCAGAGTCGGGGGGCGTGAAGCCGTCGCCGACCGTTATTACTGGGTGCGACATTACGATGCCCGCTGCCGCAAGAATCATCGTCATCCCTGATTTTGATAGGTTTTCGATTTATATTAAATAGTTAAAAATCAAGATGAGCAAACAAAAAGCCCCGACCGATTTCCCGGCCGGGGCTTTTCTCGTTAATCACACCATGTTCCGCAACTTATCAGTTAAATTCAAAAGATAAATAGCGGAACAAATGGGGATTAATGCTCGAACATCGCTGAAATTGACTCTTCGTTGCTGATACGACGGATGGCTTCAGCCAGCATGCCGGACAGCGTCAAAGTACGCACTTTTTTCAGGGCGCGGATTTCGGCGGACAGCGGGATGGTATCGCAAACGATCACTTCATCGAGCACGGAATGCTTGATGTTTTCTACGGCGTTGCCAGAGAAAATTGGGTGAGTCGCGTAAGCGAATACGCGCTTGGCGCCGCGTTCTTTCAGCGCTTCAGCGGCTTTACACAGCGTACCGCCGGTGTCGATCATGTCATCGACCAGAATACAGTCACGACCGGTCACGTCACCAATAATGTGCATCACCTGCGAAACGTTTGCGCGAGGGCGACGTTTATCGATGATAGCCATGTCAGTGTCGTTCAGCAGTTTGGCAACGGCGCGAGCACGCACAACGCCACCGATATCTGGAGAAACCACGATCGGGTTTTCGAGATTTTGCTGCATCATGTCTTCAAGCAGGATTGGGCTGCCGAACACGTTATCAACCGGGACATCGAAGAAGCCCTGAATCTGCTCTGCGTGCAGGTCTACGGTTAATACGCGGTCAACGCCAACGCTGGAAAGGAAGTCTGCAACGACTTTGGCGGTGATCGGTACACGCGCTGAACGCACGCGGCGATCCTGACGTGCATAACCGAAGTAGGGGATAACTGCCGTGATGCGGCCGGCAGACGCGCGCCGGAGTGCATCGACCATGACTACGAGTTCCATCAGGTTGTCGTTAGTAGGCGCGCAGGTGGATTGGATAATGAAAATATCTCCGCCACGTACATTTTCGTTAATTTGCACACTTACTTCACCGTCACTAAAACGATTAACGGCGGCGTCACCTAGGCTGGTGTATAAACGGTTGGCAATTCGTTGTGCTAGTTCCGGGATGGCGTTACCAGCAAAAAGCTTCATATCAGGCACGAGAAGAACCTCAGGCTTGCGTCCAGAGAAGATACGGCTCATGGTTTCACCGGGCGGTGAGCGAAACCACAGCAATATACATACGTACATCTTACCCATTTTCACTCCGCGCGCTGCACTGCGCGAACGTTCGACGGGCATACTGCTTAAAACAAAAATCCGAGAGGCTGGCAAAGAACAGACACGCGAGCGGGCACAGTAACGCTTCTTGACTACTTTGACACTGTTAAATACTACGACACTGCTTAACTACTGTGACACTGCTTTACTGCCGTGACGCTCTATACTTTGGCTGCGGCTCTCATCAGCTCGGCACGGGTTTGATGCAGCGGCGAGACGTTAACGCCTCGAGCGACAAAACCGGAAATCCATGCCGGAGCCTTGTTCAGCACCTCGTCGGCGGCGTCCTTTGTGTCGAATTCGGCAAACACACAGGCACCTGTTCCAGTGAGGCGCGACGGCGCGTATTCTAGCAGCCATGAAACAAGCTGTTCAACCTCGCAAAAACGTTTTCTTGCAATAGGCTCACAATCATTACTGAAATCTGCATGTAATAGCTCATCAATCAGGCGTTTTGGCGTGTTCCGCGTCAACTCGGGATCGCCAAAAATCGCGGGCGTTGGAATACTGACACCCGGATGTGCGACAAGATACCACTTTTCCGGCGGCGACACGGGCACTAATACTTCGCCAATGCCTTCGGCGAAGGCGGCATGACCCATCACAAACACCGGCACATCCGCACCTAGACTCACGCCCAGCGCGGCGAGCTGCTCGTCGCTCAACTCGCCTTGCCATAAATAATTCAGCGCAATAAGCGTGGTCGCGGCATTTGACGAACCGCCACCGAGCCCGCCGCCCATCGGCAACACTTTCTCAAGCTGGATATCGACACCGCGCGGCGCGGGCTTGCCGTCCTGCTCAAGACGCTGCTTTAACAAACGGGCAGCGCGAACAATCAAATTCTGCTCGTCGGGTACGCCGTCAACGGACGGCGAAAGTGTGATTTTCTCGTCGTCGCGCAGGGAAAACGCCAGTTTGTCGCCATAATCGACGAACTGAAACAGCGTTTGCAGGTCGTGATAGCCGTTGGCGCGCTGTCCGGTGATGTACAGAAACAGATTGAGTTTAGCCGGAGATGGCCAGAATTGCGTCATCTCAGTTTAACGTCCAGCTGTCCATTTTAAGCTTGATGCGCTGATCGCCCTGCGTCATTTCGAGGCGGTTAGGCAGCGGCGGCGTCACGGTGGTGTCGTAACTCTGGTAGCTCACGCTGCCGTTCAGGCCTTTTTGCTTGTAATTAACCTGGCGCAGACGGTACTGGCTGTCGAGGCTGAAATCGGTGCTGTCGCCGGGCAGGCCAAGCATCCACTGGCGCAGGTTGGCGAGTGGAATCGACATTCCCGTCAGTTTTTGAATCATTTCATCAGGATTGTCACTGGTAAACTGTTTACCCTCGTTGTTGGTCAGCTGCGCATTGCCGTCCTGCACTTTCAGCTCCATCTCGGTGCTGCCCAACGGATTGGTCAGCAACAGGCGGTAGCTTTGCGGCGAATACTGCTGCCAGAAGAAGCGAGCATAAACTTTTTGTTTATCAGAAATATAGGCGAAGGCCCCACGGGTTTGATAATGCTGTAGCTGTTTAACCTGTTGCTCGTGCTGGCGCCACTGCGGCGCGGTCGGGCTGGTAGAAGGGCCTGTGGTCGGCGAGAAGGTCGAACAGGCGGTCAGTACCAGGCTGGCGAGGGGAAGCAGGCGGAGTAAATGAGCTTTATGCATTGACATAACGAGCTGGGTCCTTTCATTGATGTACGCTTTATTAAGCGAATACTAGCATATCCCAGCCGAAGTTTACGCAGCCCGATGAGTCGGAAATATCGGTAAATGAGAATTACTCATAATACGCAAGTGCGCTAAATCACAGCTTTTTATAAAAAACGAAGCGCACGTTTATAAAAACCGGACAGATAGTGCGGTGTGGCTTTTATTGATCTCGCGCATCTTGTAGAATGCGCTCCAGACGTAAACCCATACAAAGAAAAGTCTCTTTCGACTATCGCTCCCATGACCCTACTTGCATTAGGCATTAATCACAAAACCGCTCCAGTATCGCTACGTGAAAAGGTGACGTTTTCCCCCGACACTATCGAACAGGCGCTCTCGAGTCTGCTTCAGCAACCGCTGGTGCAGGGCGGCGTTGTGCTGTCTACCTGTAATCGTACCGAACTCTATCTGAGCGTCGAGCAGCAGGAGCAGTTGAAGGGCAAGGGAAGCGTGCAGGATCAACTGGTGGCGTGGCTGTGTGACTACCACAAGCTGTCGGCGGAAGAGGTGAAAAAGAGCCTTTACTGGCATCAGGATAACGACGCGGTTAGTCACCTGATGCGCGTAGCCAGCGGCCTTGATTCGCTGGTGCTGGGCGAGCCGCAGATTCTCGGACAGGTTAAAAAAGCCTTTGCCGAGTCGCAGCACGGTCAGGCGGTGTCGGGCGAGCTTGAGCGTTTATTCCAGAAATCCTTCTCGGTCGCCAAACGCGTGCGTACCGAAACGGATATCGGTGCCAGCGCCGTATCAGTGGCCTTTGCCGCCTGTACGCTGGCGCGCCAAATCTTCGAATCCCTCTCCGATGTCAATGTGCTGCTGGTCGGCGCGGGTGAAACCATCGAGCTGGTCGCGCGTCATCTGCGTGAACACAAAGTACGTCACATGATGATTGCCAACCGTACTCGCGAGCGCGCGCAGGGTCTGGCCGACGAAGTCGGTGCCGAAGTGATTTCACTGGCGGATATCGACGAACGCCTGGCCGACGCCGACATCATTATCAGTTCTACCGCCAGCCCGCTGCCTATTATCGGCAAGGGAATGGTCGAACGTGCTCTGAAAGCGCGTCGTAATCAGCCGATGCTGATGGTGGATATCGCGGTTCCGCGTGATATCGAGCCGGAGGTCGGCAAACTCGCCAACGCCTACCTTTATAGCGTTGATGATCTGCACAGCATTATTCAGCAAAATCTTGCCCAGCGTAAGGCGGCGGCTATTCAGGCCGAAACCATCGTCGAGCAGGAAAGCTCCAACTTTATGGCCTGGTTGCGTTCGCAGGGCGCGGTCGACATTATTCGCGATTACCGTTCTCGCGCCGATACCGTGCGTGCCGATATGGAAGCCAAAGCCATCGCGGCGATTGCGCAGGGCGCCGACGTTCAAAGCGTGATCCACGAACTGGCCCATAAACTTACCAACCGCCTTATTCATGCCCCTACCCGCTCACTTCAGCAGGCCGCCAGCGATGGCGACGTTGAACGTTTGCAGATTTTACGCGATAGTCTCGGGCTAGATCAGTAAGATACCCCAAAGGCCTTCGTCTGAAGGCGGCCAACACACCTGCGTCCCACGGATGACGGGTACAGTTTTTATTACCACAGGGTTAAACACTACGCATGAAGCCTTCTATTGTTGCCAAACTGGAAGTGTTACAAGAGCGCCATGAAGAAGTTCAGGCGATGCTCGGCGACGCCGCCGTGATTGCCGATCAGGATAAATTCCGCAATCTTTCCCGCGAATACGCTCAGTTGAGCGATGTATCAGCCTGTTTTCTGACGTGGCGTCAGGCGCAGGAAGACTTGGCCGCCGCGCAGGAGATGCTCGACGATCCTGAAATGCGCGAGATGGCGCAGGACGAAATCAAACAGTGTCAAACTACGCTCGAAGAGCTGGAGCAACAGCTGCAATTCCTGCTGCTGCCTAAAGATCCCGACGACGAGCGCGGCTGCTTTATCGAAGTCCGCGCCGGAACCGGCGGTGACGAAGCGGCTATTTTCGCCGGTGACCTGTTCCGCATGTACAGCCGCTACGCCGAAACTCGCCGCTGGCGCGTTGAAGTAATGAGCGCCAACGAAGGCGAGCACGGCGGTTATAAAGAAGTGATCGCCAAAGTTTCCGGCGACGGCGTTTACGGCCAGTTTAAATTCGAATCCGGCGGCCATCGCGTGCAGCGCGTGCCAGAAACCGAATCGCAGGGCCGTATTCACACCTCGGCCTGCACCGTGGCGGTAATGCCTGAAGTTCCCGAAGCCGAACTGCCGGAAATCAACGCCGGTGACCTGCGCATCGACACCTTCCGTTCATCGGGCGCGGGCGGTCAGCACGTTAACACCACCGACTCCGCCATTCGTATCACCCACTTGCCGACCGGCATTGTGGTGGAATGTCAGGACGAACGTTCGCAGCACAAAAACAAGGCCAAGGCGTTGTCCGTCCTGGGCGCGCGTATTCGTGCCGCCGAAGTGGCGAAACGCCAGCAGGAAGAGGCGTCAACCCGCCGCAACCTGCTCGGCACCGGTGACCGTTCCGACCGTAACCGCACCTACAACTTCCCGCAGGGAAGGGTGACCGACCATCGTATCAACCTGACGATTTACCGTCTGGATGAAGTGATGGAAGGCAAGCTTGATATGCTTATCCAGCCGATCGTGCAGGAGTATCAGGCAGACCAGCTCGCCGCGTTATCCGAGCAGGAATAATGGATTTTACCCGCTGGCTGAAACAGGCTGTGGGGCGTTTAGCGGCCAGTGATAGCCCGAAGCGAGATGCTGAAATCTTGCTCGGTCACGTCACTGGCCGTTCGCGTACCTATATTCTGGCCTTTGGCGAAACGCTTCTTGATGAGCAGACGCTGGCACAGCTTGACGCGCTGTTAATCCGTCGCGAGAAGGGCGAACCCGTCGCCTATCTCGTTGGCGAACGCGAGTTCTGGTCTTTGCCGCTCTCTGTCTCTCCTGCCACCTTGATTCCCCGTCCCGATACCGAATGCCTGGTTGAGCAAGCGCTGCTCCGTCTTAACGCGCAACCCGCGCGCGTGCTGGATTTAGGCACCGGAACCGGGGCAATTGCCCTTGCGATCGCCAGCGAACGGCCTGATTACGACGTGATCGGCGTCGATCTCCAGCCTGATGCCGTGGCGCTGGCGCGTTATAACGCCAGCAAACTGGCCATCAACAATGCGCAGTTTTTGCAAGGCAGCTGGTTTACGCCCGTAGTTGGGCAGCGTTTCGCAGTAATCGTCAGTAATCCACCGTATATTGATGCCGCCGATCCTCATCTGGCGCAGGGCGACGTGCGTTTCGAACCCGCGAGCGCGCTGATTGCCGATAACAACGGGCTGGCTGACATCGAACTGATTGTTGAGCAAGCGCCGCACTATCTTGAGCCGCTCGGCTGGCTGCTGCTGGAGCACGGCTGGGAACAGGGCGAAGCGGTGCGAAATATCCTGCTTGGCGTCGGCTTTAACGCTGTCGAAACTATCAGGGACTATGGCGATAACGATCGCGTGACCTTGGGGCAGTGGTCTGGCGTGCAGTAAAAAGTAGGTTAATAAGGCGCTATCAAAGCGACCAAAATAAGAAAGGTGCTGCAATGTCGTCATATATTTGGGTAAAAGATTTCCATATTGTGTTTATAACTGCCAGTATCGCTCTGTTTATACTGCGCTTTTTCTGGAAATGGGCCAAAGCCGAGATAGTGCAGCAGCGTTGGGTAAAAATCGCGCCGCACATCATTGATACTTTTATGCTGATAAGCGGGATTTGGCTGGTGGTCATCACCCATTTTTACCCCTTTTCCCCACAAGGTTCATGGCTGACCGAAAAGCTGTTTGGCGTTATTATCTATATCGCCCTGGGTTTTGTGGCATTGGGAGAAGGCAAGAAAAAAGCGCGCAGTCAAAAAACTCGCTGGGTGGCCTTTATTCTTGCCTTGGGTTGTTTGTATTTGATTGTTAAGCTAGCCATAACAAAAATACCGCTGCTAATGGGATAACTATGAATACCATTGCTGATTTTGAATTTAACGCCGCGCCGCTCAGCGCCGGTGTCATCCTTGTCACGCAGGCAATTCGCTTTGATTTTAAAGCCGACGATGTGAATCGTCAGTTGCAGGCTCTGGTGGAAGAAGCCAGAAGCAAGGTACCTGAAGAACTGAATCAGGATCAGCAGCTTGAAGTTTTGATTGACCTCTTTTATCACATTTGGGGGTTTGGCGGCGCAGGCGGCGTGTATCGCCTGTCCGATGCCATCTGGATTGACAAGGTGCTGGCCTCGCGTCAGGGCACGCCGGTCTCTTTGGGGGTAATTTTTCTGCACATTGCGCACGCGCTTGATTTGCCTCTGATGCCGGTGATTTTCCCGACTCAGCTTATTGTGCGCGCCGACTGGCTCGACGAAGAGATGTGGCTGGTGAATCCGCTTAACGGCGAAACCCTCAGCGAACATATTTTACAGGTGTGGTTGAAGGGTAATCTGGGCGTCAGCGCCGAGATTGAAGATGATGACCTCGAAGAGGCCGATCACACCATGATCATCCGTAAAATGCTCGATACGTTAAAAGCGGCGCTGATGGAAGAGAAGCAGATGGAGCTGGCGCTTAGCACCAGCGAAGCCGTGCTAGAGTTTGATCCCGATGACCCTTACGAAATTCGCGATCGCGGACTGATTTATGCGCAGCTTGACTGTCATCATGTCGCGATTTCTGATTTAAACTATTTTGTCGAACAATGCCCGGAAGATCCGATATCGGAAGTGATCAAAGTACAGATCCACTCGATTGAACAAAAACGGGTAACGTTGCATTAATCAGCCTCTGGCAGGCTATCACCTTGTAACAATGAATTATTATTAATTAAGGCCAAAGCATGAAACATAAAGTGGTTAGCATTAAGGATATCAACGTAGCAAACGATTTGCCGTTTGTGTTGTTTGGCGGCATGAACGTGCTCGAATCACGTGACATGGCGATGCGCGTTTGTGAGCACTACGTCAAAGTGACTGACAAACTGGGCATTCCTTATGTGTTCAAAGCCTCTTTTGACAAAGCCAACCGTTCTTCCATCCACTCTTATCGTGGACCGGGTCTGGACGAAGGCATGAAGATTTTCCAGGACCTGAAAGCCGCGTTTGGCGTGAAGATCATCACCGACGTTCACGAAAGCTGGCAGGCACAGCCGGTTGCCGAGGTTGTTGACGTGATTCAGCTGCCTGCATTTTTGGCGCGTCAAACTGACCTGGTTGAAGCGATGGCGAAAACCGGCGCGGTAATCAACGTCAAGAAGCCTCAGTTTGTTAGCCCGGGTCAGATGGGTAACATCGTCGACAAGTTTAAAGAAGGCGGCAACGATCAGGTTATTCTGTGCGATCGCGGCAGCAACTTTGGCTATGACAACCTCGTGGTCGACATGCTGGGCATGAACGTGATGATTAACGCCACTGGCGGTCATCCGGTCATCTTCGACGTGACTCACGCGCTGCAAACTCGTGACCCGTTTGGTGCAGCGTCTGGCGGCCGTCGTGCGCAGGTTGCCGAGCTGGCACGCGCTGGCATGGCGGTAGGCATTGCTGGCCTGTTTATTGAAGCCCACGAAGATCCGGCCAACGCCAAGTGTGACGGTCCTTCAGCGCTGCCATTGGACAAGCTGGAGCCGTTCCTGGCGCAGATGAAAGCCATCGACGATTTGGTCAAGAGCTTCCCGGCGCTCGATACAAGTAAATAAATTCACCAAGCGTTCTCAGTGCTGATTAGCGTTCTCAGAGTTTAATAAGCGTTCTCAGTGCTGATTAGCGTTCTCAGAGCTTAATAAGCGTTCTGGGATCACTTGAGAATTTCAGAGGCGACCTTCGGGTCGCCTTTTTTATTGCGTTAGCAGCAGTAATAAAGAAGAGAAAATCACAGATTGCAGAAAAGCAAGAAGGCCCTGATTTTCATCAGGGCCTTCTCGTTTAATTTGGCGGTGAGAGAGGGGTTCGAACCCTCGATACGATTTCTCGTATACACACTTTCCAGGCGTGCTCCTTCAGCCACT